>JAFGJS010000041.1 GCA_016928995.1 Candidatus Sumerlaeota bacterium
GCCCTTTCTAGCTCCGGAAATATTTAATGAAGATTGCCGCGACCGTGTGTGGATAACGAGCCAAGCATTTTGCCCCCCAGGGATCAATCAAAAAATCCCGGCCAAGAAGCGCAATGCCGTCAGGATGAAGCGCAGGGAAATTTATCCCATAGCCACTGAGCGGTCAGGATCATCGTTTGCACGATGGCGATGTCCGTCATGGCATTGAAGGCAAAGGTATGCTTGACCAGGTCCAGCGGCCCTTCGCCCAGCAGAGCGGTGAATAACTGAATGGCCGCCGAGACCAGCAAGGCCAGCGCGACGGCGCTGAATACGCGGCGATAGCCTGAGTTCATCCGGCAAAACGCGGCCAGGATGACGGACAGCGCGATGAAAAACACGATCATTCCAGTCAACGTGCGCGGATAGAGCCAGCGCTTCAATTCCGAGAAATGGGAAAAACTTCGGCCCATGTGCCGCGGCGGATGGCCGCTGTATTTGGAATAATAACCGATCCCATCGACGCGAAACGTGAAGGCGCCGGCCGCGCCTTCCTGAAACACCTCAAGCAGACGCCTGGGATTGCGCCTGTAATACCGCAACAGGTTGGCGTAACTGGCGCTTTGCGTGAACCGCGTGCGCAGCGGCTCCACTTGTTCATCGTATTTGTCGAACCAAGTGGACCCGGCGAGAACCGCGAAGTCCCGGCTCAGATCCATGTCATCCAGCACCTTGTCCGGCGTGTCCTTCAACATATGGTAATGAAAGGTCTGATTGAAAAGATTGACACCGACGAAGGTGCGATTCACGTAGTACGCCCCGGAAAACAGCAGCAAGATCAGCGACGCCGCCAGGCTGCTGTAAAAACGCATCGATGACTTTTTAGGCGGAAGAGCGCCCGCGAAGATCCACCAGAGCGCGATAACCGGCAGCGCCGTCAACACAAACTGGGGCTTTGTGCCGATCAGCAGCGCAGCCAGGCCGAAATAGATTGCCAACGGCACGAACCAGCCAAGGATGACACGCCATTTTGTTGCAGGAGCGTCTTGTTCTTCGCTTTGACTCAGGCGCGGCAGCAGGATCAACGCGGCGCAAACGAAACCAAGCAGATAAACCATGCTGGCCGGTTCGATGTAGAAGGTGTTGAGCCAGCCGAAGTATCCCAGATCGGTGAACATAAAGAGCAAAACGAAACACCCTAACAGCCTTGGCGCGAGGGAAAAATCCCGGAAACATCGCATCAGCGCCGCCAGACCGATGGTGAAGAAAAAAAGATAAACCGCCCCCAGATAAATGATGTCGAAATAGCGGCGGCTGAAGACGAGGTCGCTCAGTTTGCGCCCCAGATAGAGGAACGGCAGCGCGGTGGTGTAGTACTTCTGCGGATTATGCCGCCAGCTGGTTTCATAAATCCGCCCACAATAATACACCTGGTTCGGATCGAAGGTCGCATCGTTGTTCTGGTTGATGAAATAGATGCCCGCCTGCTGCGTCAACCGGTAGAAATCGCCATTGTTCGCCATGCCGATGACCGGCTCGAAGAAGATCAGCGCGCCGATCAAGAGGAGATATCCCGCCGCGAGCGCATACTCGAAATAATTAAGCGCCTGGGATGCTTTGGCGATTTTCATCGGGAAATTCTCCGGCGCTCAGGGCAAGTCTTCGCCTTCCACAGTCAGCACCGCCTTGCCGTGCTTCACGCCCTTCAGGGCGATCATCCGGTCGGCCAGTTGCTTGACCTCCTTCGCCGTGCCGCGCAGAACCACGGTCTCCAGGCAGCTCTGGCCGCCCAGGTGCACGTGCAGCGTCGATACCACCAGGTCTCCCTGGGAATGTTGAAGATGGGTTAGTTTTTCGGAAAGATCGCTGGTGTGCGGATCATAAACAATCGTCACCGTCGCGGCGGCGCGCGCCTCGTCCGACGGCGCCCGCCAATGTTCCGTCACAAGACGGTCCCGGATTAAATCGCGAATCGCTTCGGAGCGATTGGCATATCCGCACTGGCTGTTGAGATCATCAAACTGCTCCAGCAAGCGGCGGTCGATAGATATTGTAAAACGTTCGAGTTCCGACATTCGCAAGCGCCTCAATGAATTGTGATCTTCCATTCCTTCAGCGCCGGAAGCTCGCGTTTTCTTTATTCGAGGACAGCGCCAAGGATATAACGGTCGTCACAATCTATGAGTTGCTCGACGCGAAATCCAGCTTTTTCCATCAGCTCCCGCATGCCATCCGCATCCGGCAAGGCATGACGGGCGACTTCGGGCGCGGCATTGCGATGGAAACTGTTCAGACTCTCACGTCCCTCGAAGTGATTGACCCACAGGCGGCCGTCAGGCTTCAACACGCGCGCGAACTCCTGCAAGACGCGTTCGGGTTCCATGAAATGCGGGAAAACGCAAAAGCACAGCACGCGGTCGAACCAATCGTCCGGCCGTCGAATGTTCAGCGCCGATGTCTGCGCCCAATGCACGCAATCGGGCAGCTGGCGCTCCTGGGCGATACGAAGCATGCCGGGCGAAAGATCGCAGGCATACACTTCGCCCTGCGCTCCGACGGCCTGGGCCAATTCCGCGGTCAAACGCCCCGAACCGCAGCCGGGCTCAAGCACGCGATGCCCCGGCTGGATCTCCCAGAGGGAAAAGAACTGCTCGAGCTTGACCCGCTCTTCCGGCGGAAACTCCGTCATCAGCCGTTGTTCGGCGCACTGATCGAAAAAGATGGCGATTTGCTGGTCCGTATTTGCGCTGTTCATATGGTTCATGATCCTTGATTGTGATTTGTGCGAAACCTATCGCTGCTGGCCGCCCTTCGCCTTTTGGTGGGAATAGACCGCAGCGGCCGCGTAAAGCAAAGTGGAAACCATCACGATGCAGGCGCCCGTCGGAAGATCGAGCGCATACGATGCGCCGAAGCCGCCCAGCGTTGACGCGATGCCCAATCCGGCCGCCCAACGCCGCGCCGATGGCATGGACTCGGCCAGTTCAAAAGCCGCCGCTGCGGGATTGGTCAGCAGGGCGTACATCAACAGACCGCCGGTGATGTTGAGGTTGATCGTGATGATCAACGCGGCGAGCAGCATGAAAAGCATCAGCAACGGCCATTCATTCAAGCCGCACGATCGCGCCGCGCCACGGCTGAACAGCAGCGTGTCGAGCGGACGGCGGCAGAAATACAGAAAAACCAGGAAAGCCGCTCCAAGCAGAAAAAGCAATTTTACATCGGACTCTTTGACCAGCAGCATGCTGCCCCACATCAGGCTGTGGAAGGCGCTCATCTCGCCGCCCTTGTGCATGCCGATGCCCAGAAAGGCCAGCCCCATGGTGAACGATAGCAGGATGCTGGTGATCACGCCCAAGTCCGAGCGCACATGCGTCGTGGCGATCCATGCCAGTATTCCTCCGGCCAGCACCGCGCCGGCCAGCGCGCAGGGGAGGAGGGGCCATCCGGCCAGGCTGGCGAACACCGCCCCGGCCATGGCGGCGTGCGCCATGCCGATCCCCAGGAACGGCATGCGCATGCCCACGATGTAAAGTCCGAGGAGGCCGGAAGAAAATCCGCTGCTCAGCGCCGCCAGAATCCAGAGTTGCATCATGGCGCCATGCCTCCCGCTCCCAGGCAGTGACGCCGTCCGTTGCGCTCGATGATCTCCACCGGGCATCCGAATGTCTCGCTGATGCGCCGGCCGGAAAGCGCTTCATCCGCCGGACCGTCAAAGAGCACGCGCCCCTCGCGGATCAGCGCCGCGCGCTTGCAGCAAGCAGGCAGGTCGCTGAGGATGTGCGTGGTCATGATGATCGGCAGGCGCAACGTTTCGCTCAGATGGCCGATCAACCCGGTGAGCTGCTCCTGCCAGAACAGATCCAGCCCGGCGGCCGGCTCATCGAGCAGCAGCAATTCCGGCTGCTGAGCCAACGCACGGGCGAGTTGCACCTTTTGCTGCTCGCCGCCGGACAAAGTGCGATACACCCGGCGCGAAAGTTCGGCGACGCCCATCAGCTCCAGCGCTTCCTCGATGATGCTCCGGTCCTGCGTGGTCAACCGGCTGTTGAAGGCGCGACCGCGCAAGCGGCCGATCGCCGCCACTTCATGCACGGTCAATGGAATCAGCGCGTTGAAATCGGCGCGTTGCGGAACCACGCCGATGCGCGCCCGCAAGCCCGCGCGCTTGCTTTCGCTCATCGACCATGGATTGACGCCGAAGACGGAGAGCGTTCCTTCCGACGGACGCAACGTCGCATCGATGATGGAAAGCAACGTGCTTTTGCCCGCGCCGTTCGGTCCGAGGATCGCCAGGAACTCGCCGGGGCGCATGGAGAGCGACACATCGTCAACCAATGCTGTTTGTCCGGCTCGACGCGTCACACCGCTCAGGCGCAAAAGAGAATTGGAGGAATTGGAATGCGGCTCGTCTTCAGGGGGCATCTGCGCGGTCATTTTGTTCTTTTCGCTCATTCCGGCTTTCAACCGCTTTAAGAAGATTGGCGACATTGGCGCGAACAAGAGCGTCGAAAGTCGTTTCGCCGCCGCTCATCGAGGGGAAATTGCTGAAGACCACCAGCGGCGCGTTCAATTGATGCGCCAGCGCCTCGCCGGCCTGCGCGCCTTCCTGCTGGTTGGCGATCACAAACTGCACACCGGAAGCCTTGCCTTTTTGCAGCAACGCCTCGATCTGCGCTGGCGAAGCCGTGTCCGGACCGGAATACATCGCGACAGGCTCCAGACCGAGCCAGCGGCAAAATTTCTCCTGATGGCCGGACGCCATCACCTTGGCGCCCTTCAATCCAGCTGTCTGGATTTGTTGCTGAACTTCATCCTCCAGCCGGGCAATCCGCTCGCGGACGCCATCCAGCGCGGTCTTATAAGCAGCCTCGTTTTCCGGATACGCCTTGCTCAACGCAGCCTGCACCGCCTCGCAGCCTTGCAGGTAGGACGACGGCACACACAGTCCGCCCGGGATTGCCACTGGAACGGCGTCGAACTCATCCGGCGCAAAGGTTTGAAGCTTTTCGCCCAGGGATTGCTGAAAGTCAAACAAGAACAACATGCGGCAACTATGCAATTCGGCTGCCGCTCCGGGCCGGATATCGAAATGACCGGGACAGGTTCCCGGCGGACAAACGCGCAGCAGATCAAGCTCCGCGCCGGCCAGATCGCGCAAACAACATTCCAGCCACGACGTGCTGACGGCGATTTTGCCGGACGTTTGGGTTTCCTCGGCTGCCGCGCCCTCGCCGCCGCAAGAGGTCAGCAACAACGGCAACGCGATCATGCCCAGCATGATCGCGTACAACCGCACTCGAACTGAAAACAAAAGCGATTTCATTTTCACCTCATGGCGCATCCGGATTATAACGGCTTTCGGAGTAACGCTGGCAACGCACAACGTCGCCGTCGCTCACCGTGCCGTTCGTCGGATCGTATACAATATTCGATTTGATATCCGCCCCGCGGTCGCCGTCAGGCCCTGCCCCGACCATGCGCCAATTCCCCCAGGCCGGAATGAGATACGGCGCAAACGCCGGCCAAACTCCCATCGTATGAAAATTATTCACGTGCTGATCCAGATTGATGTACTCCAGCTTGGTGATATGAAACTGGCCTTCGTCGTCGGCCATGGCGCCGGTCACCGTGAAGTTATTGGCGAAAGGATCCATCGGAAAAACGCTGATGTAGCCAATCGGCGTGGTCAAGCAATACCCCACGAAACTCATCTGATCCGTCGTGCCGCTGATATTGTCCGTCGCGGGATATTGAACCTCGCCGCTGCCCCGAATGTGCCCATAGAGCGGATAATAGCCGTCGTCCGCGGCGTACGCTTCGATGGCCGTGGCCAGCGAGCGCATATCTGCCATGCAGCGCGAAACCTTGGCCCGCGTCTGGAACTCCAGAAAATTCGGCACCGCGATCGCCGCAAGGATGGCGATGATCAACACCACGATCAGCAATTCGATCAAAGTGAATCCCGGCGCGACCGAATCTGGTCCGAAGATCCCATTTTTTCTGCTGCTCCGATCAAGCATCCTGACGGTGTTCTGACACTGATTTTTCGACGGCATAAGACTGGCTCTTTCTGTGTTTAATATTGAAACGGTTGATGTTGTATTGTTCGAAAATATTGCTATCACACGAATATCGAAAACGTATGACCGGCAGAATAACACCGGAAATGCACAATGCAAGGAAATAATCACACGATTTTTGCCTTCGTGTGAACAGGGCGGCGAATCCAGGCGAGTCTTTCAATTACGGATCAAAATGAATTCGAGTTTACCGATAAAAGATCTATCGAATACACATCAATTGTCTCTGAAGCGAGCTGCGAAAACCGCTATACGGGATAATAGACATTGCCATATTTTTCATATTTCCTGATGGCATTCGGCGTGTTTGAATCGCCACAGAGTAATTCGCGAATCCTTTTCCTGTGCTGCGCATCGATCCGGGTCTGTTCGTTCTTGATCCCCCGATCCGCGAGCAGCCATGTACTGTAATCCGCGCAATCGCCGGACTCAAACGGATACAATCGTCCCTGCATGCCGGACGCTTCCAGGCCAGCCGCGAACGGCTTGAGGGAATAGCGGCAAAGCACAAAAATCCCATTGGTGAACCGGCCCTCCTCCAGCGCGGGACGATACACGTCGAATAGAATATCTTTCGCTGATGTCATGATATAAAAACAGGCCCCGGCCTGCAACGCCTGGGCGCCAAGCTCCCGGATCGCGCAGGACTCGCAGCAAGCAGGAACAACCGTTTTTTCCGCATGGAACAGATGCTCCAGATAGCGGCATTCATGATTCGCGCGCCCCGAGAGGCAGGGCGGATTTATCGGCTTCAGACAGAATCCAACCCCAACGATAGATCGCCTGCCTCTCAGGATCGGCTCCCGCGCATCGCATGGCGCCATTGCAATGGCGCCGTCTTTCGTGCAATCGCTCCTACTGGAATCGATCAACGCTTTCGCCGTCCGGACAGGATGCGGAGCCGCGATGCACTGGAAGAATCGCCAACCGTATTCCCGGAACAAACTATGAAAACAGAAACTCAGCATGACTCAAGCTTGCTCCTTGCGCTTCCCGCTCATGCAATGTTCGCCTCGCCTTTATTCCTTTTCCGGTTCCGGCAAATCCAGGTTGCGCGTGGCGTACATCACGATGCCCAGCACGACGAACAGAGCCGCCGTCCCAAACAGCAGCGAGTAATCCTGCAATTGCAGCACGATATACAGATAGGAGTTGATCGTCAGCAAAGCCGCCGCAAGGATCGCCGTCCGCTTGCCGCCCTTCAGCACCTTGAGGCTATAGAGGACGATCAGCAGCATCGAGGCAAGAGCGCCGGCCCAATAGGCATACAGAAAGACGATAAACTCGGACAGCGACAACACGGCCAGATAAAACAAGCACAGCGCCGCGCCAACGAGCAGGTATTGGATCGTGTGGATGCGCAGCGCCGCGAGAACCTCGAACAGAAAGAACGCCGTGAAGACCAACGCGAGAAACAGCACGCCGTATTTGATCGCACGCTCCACCATGCGGTAAGTGTCCACCAGCACGATGAAATCCACGCCGAACAGCGAAGGATTGATCGTGCTCGCGTTCAAGACGCCGCCCGATTTTCGATCAGCGCTTTGCTGCGGATAATTACGGCCATACCAGGTCGTCTCCCATGACGCGCTAAAGCCCTGCTCGCTCACGTCGCGCTGAACCGGCAGGAACGCGCCCGTGAAGCTCGGATCCGGCCAGGGCGAGGTCAACTTAACACGATTTTGACGGCCCATCGGAGCGAAGCGAAGGCCTTTGCTGCCCTTGAAATCGAGCGTCAGCTGAAAATCGAGTTTCTTGATGCGCTCCTGCAGATTCGGCAACCGCGCGCTGACGCCGGAATTGTAGCCGTTGAGTTTGCATCCAGGGGTGAGCGCGTATGTTTGCTCGCCGATTTGGATTTTAAGCAACTCCTCCGTGCCGCGCAAATCGCTGACCGCCAGCGTCACCTGCGCCTTATCCCACTGCACGTCGCTTTCTTCGATGCCCAGTTCGGCGAAATCCGGCTCGGTGAAACGCCCGGCAAGATTCAAGCGCCCGCTGTAAACCACCGCTTCATAGATGCCGCGATGCAACTTGCTCGGTTCGACTTCGCCCTCGATGTTCAATTCCGCCGGCAAGAAGTAGGCGTTCGCAACGCCGGTCTCTTCGACTTCGATCTGTTTCTGCCGGCCATTGATGATTTCTTCTTTCCAGGTCTTGAACCGGTATTGATACGGAATCACCAGCACCGGACCGGCGATGACTTGCTCGCCGCCCCAGCTCGTGGTAATTTCACTGACGGCCTGATCGCGACGCTGCATCCGCTCATACAGCAACGAGTGGATCATGCGCAACGGGATCAGCATCACGAGAACGAGACAAATCACTCCGGCCAGTTTGAATGTGTTGGAGTGGTGCTCAAAAAATGATCCAATCATGTTGCCCGGAGATTTCGGCGTCATGTTCATTGTGCTTGTTTCCTTTCGGCTTGTGCGGGTGGTTTTACTCTTTCTTTTTTGACCGGAGTTTGTGTTGAAAGTTACATCCGGCCGACCGCGGCTTAATAATATCAAGATCTTTGCAAGGCAAAGTTATAACGTAAAAAAATTTCTAGGCCGGCGCCCAACCGTCCGAAACGCCTTTGGCCGGTTTCGGCGATTCCTTTTTTGCATCGGCGGCCGCGTCTTGAATGACTTGCTCCAGTTCCTTCAGATACTCCTGAAAACGCTCCAGCCCCGCTGGCGTGATGCGGCATAAGGTCTGGGGTCGTTTGCGGTGAAATCCCTTCCACACCTCGACCAAACCGGCTTCTTCCAGCGCCTGGATGTGGCGGCTCAGGTTGCCGTCGCTCAAAGAGCACAGATCTTTGAGCTGGTTGAACAGCAGCCCCTCGCGATGACACGAAAGGGAGGTAAGGATGCCCAGCCGCGCCTTTTCATGCATGATCCGGTCCAGGCCATCATAAGCATAGCGTCCGGATTCCTGCGGTTTTTTATTCGAATCACTCACGATGATTACGCTCCAGATTCCAATAGAGTATCAAGCCGCTGAAGATATAGCCAACGCCAAAGGGAATGCCTGTTTCCCAAGGCGAAAGCTGGTAAACACCGAGCACGACGATCCGGTGCAGCAGCACGCATCCGCAAAGCAGATAAAACAAAGCCACCCAGCCGATCATCCGCGGCAGAAACGGCTTGGATGCAGACAGCCCCAGACCGAACAGCAAAGACCAGATCGCCGGGAGGTAATACATCAAGTCTTTGTTTTCCGCGATTGAAAATGCTGCGGTTACGATCACGCCGACAGTCAGGCACGGTGTCAATTGTCCCACCACGGTTTGCGTGCGCTTGCGCTCATGCGGGCTTTCATCCCGGAGATAATTCAACATGACGCCGCCGGCGGCGATAAAGCAAGAAGCGACAGCGATCAACGTCCAATAAAGCACATAAATCCGGGGGTCCGCGCTGCTCACGACGAAAGGCTGGATCCATGCCGCGAGGATCGCCAGAATCCCGGTCAGCATGAACGGCGTCGCACGATACCCGCGATACAGCTGGCTTTTCGCCATATGCTCGTGGATTTCCGAAATCTGCTCCAGCGCCTTGTCGATTCGCATCTGAGCCGTCCGTTTAGAATAAACAAGCATACATGTTTTCACTTTGCAATGTCAAGTACTTTTTGAACGAAGGCGATCCCTATTGATCCATGCCACGCCTGGCGTTTTATACTGCTTCGCATTATGATCGTGATTTCCAAATTATCGTGATTTCCAAATCAGTACCGCGACTGTCAGGGAGCGGCCCCGATGGCGCTGCGGTAACGCTTTACGGGCCGCTCCCTGACAGTCGCGGTACTGATTACATCTCCTTCGAATGTAGCGTGATTCTACGGATCATTCCAACATTGTGAATAAGACGCAAATTAAATGCGCCCTGGCGGATGTGCCCGGGCGCAGCTTTGATCCAAGTATTTGAAAATTGTTTTTGCCTGCTGTCAGCCTTACCGCACGCCGGCTGTTTGCGCGGCATCGGGGAAAATCTGGTGATCAAAGGGATAGCCCTCGTCGGTCAACACAATCTGGCAGCCCTCGCGCGAGGTTTCCCGAACGATGATCGGCCCGCGAAGATTGGCGGTCATTTTTTCCGGATGATCGCGCGGAATCTTGACGATCACCATGGGGATGAAATCGGCCGGATTCACGCTGCCCAGCAGCTCCGCCGTTTCCGCGTCCAGTTCCAACTGGTAGCTTTCCGTGAGCAAGCGCGGATCGATCACGACAAAAGCCAGCGAAGGTTCATCCACGCTTTGCAGCCACTTGAAGGGCGAATTATCGCTGGTGTCATGCTCCAGAATCACATAGCGCTGTTGTTGGGGAAATCCAAGGATGCCGCCATGAATTTTCAGCATCGCCTGGTCATCGACTTCCAGGTCGCCAAAACGCGTCGTTTGAAATCGCATGGTACTGAGGATCCTATCTGTAAGAGATGGCGTCTGAATTGCATATCGGCAATTCCGCGCGAAAGCTGAGCCGGAAGTGTATTTTCTTCAAACATGCTCGCGCATTTACGCTTGCCGGTTACTCCTCTTTTTTACGGCTCCAAAGCTGGGAAATGTCATTCAACGACGTCGGAGCCGACTGTGCGGCTTCCTGATTTTCTTGCTGGATCGCCTCAAAAATCTCCTGCCGGTGGATCGCCACATTCCGCGGGGCCGCCACGCCGATCCGGATTTGATTGCCTTTGACTTCCAGGACTTGCACGGTGACATCCGCGCCAATGCGGATGCTTTCACCGGGTTTGCGAGTGAGTATGAGCATGGCCACCTCCCTGTGTGCCAGACCGCTGCGGCGCAGACGGATGATGCAAACATGATTCGGATTTTTTCAATCCGATCAACATAGCACGCCTGGACACGCGCCGGTCAATACAATTTTGAACCGTAAAGTTTCAACCCAGGAGCTTTCAAAAGTTTCCTCCTATCCAATCGAAATCGCTATCGGAATCGGAATCGCTATCGAAAAAAGGAACAGCAACGACGATTACGATCCCGATAGCGAATAACAAAAGAAAACACATTGAACGGACTTTAGAAAGCCCCTGGATTCAAACCGCCTGCGGTCTCTTACGCCATTGACGCGTTCATTTCTTGCCCGGCGTCGGCGGCGCCGATTCCTCGCCATGTGGATAGACCCACGTCTTTTTTTTCGTCGTTGGCGCAGGAGTCAGCGGAGCCGCATTCCGGCCTTGATAGCTGGCGTCTCGCGCCGATGTTCGGGTTGGCGGCGTCAGTTCCACCGGCCAGACGCGCCCCTTGTCGCCGTTCAGCGCGAGCCATGAAAACCACATGATATAGTAGCCCGGCGCTGATTCGCCGTCCACGGACACAACGAGACACTCGCCATTTTTGAATGCCTGCACGGATGCGCCGTCGATGGATTGCGTTTGATTCCCCTCCTTCAACGCAGCGAGCGGAATCGCCAGCGACGCGCCCTTGAAGGGTATCGCATACATCTTTTCCTTCAGGCCGAAACGTGTGTCCTTTTTGCTCACTGGAAAAAACAATTGATCATTGATGGCGTATAATCCGTATGGCGATAGCTTGTAGTCGCGCTCATAGCCGGTCGCCCGGCTCAGCACCTTCACATCCGGATGCAGCTTTCGCGCTTCACCGAGTTTCACTTGCTGCATGGGCAGCACGGCGAGTGGCGTCCCGTTGTAATCGCCCGCCACGCAACGCAGCCCGGCCTGCGACCACAGGGATTTTGTTTTCAAGTCGTACATCAGCACATTCGATTCGAACAGCATATCGCTGACGCCGAATGCCAGCGCTTCGTCTTTCACCTTGCGGTCGAACACAATCGCGCTGCCGGTCAGCGGGCAATAAGAGACCAGGAAATGACGGTCGCCGATCGAATCATTGACCAGCTCATGCCAAGTCAGGATCGAATAGGGATAAAAGCGATTCTCGCCGTTCATCTCGATCAGGACGCCCAGCAAGCCATCGTCCTCCTCCGTCTCCTTCAGCGAAACGAACGCCGGTTGCGTCAGCGCCGGTATCCTTTGCTCGCTGAAGTCTCGATGACGAATCTGCTTAATATCGATGGAAGCGTTTAAGAGAGCCGCTTTGAATTGCTCATCGGCCGGTTTGGAGGGTTTCTGCTGGTCTTCAATTTGCGCCGCTGACATCCGGCAAAGCATGACGATCATCAGAATAACGAGCGCCCAATGCGCCTTTACGGCGCGCAAGGGCTGAGAAGTTGCATTCCACATCGGTGAAATCTCCTTTGTAGCGAGCTGACGCTCATGTTTGACCGTGCGATTGATCAAGGCATAAACAACCGGGCGACCGCTTCCTTCGCGGCCGCCCGATCGCCGGATGGTAATCGCTCAATGCGAGCAATGTTTATTCCACAATTTCAACGGCGTTGCCGTGTCTGTCGTAAAGGATTGTGCGCAGGCCGCGCAGGTTGATCTCGATGTCCACTTCCACCGATCCATCATCCAGCTGCCGCGTCTCCGTTTTATACGCCCCGCGCAGGAAGCCCTTTACCCGGCTATTGATCTCATCGCTTTCCGTGACAAAATCCCGCACGTGCGTGGCTGATTTGATCTCCACGCCGAGAATCAGCTCCAGCAATTGCCGCCGTGCATCCTCCAGCGCTGCCCGCTCGGCCAGCCGGCGGCCCTGCGCCGTTTCTTCCTTGCCAGCCGGAGGCACGCCCGCGCCCGTCGCCTTGATGGTCTTGGTGTACCAGAGATCTTCCACTTCGCTGGCCGGCATCGGCTGCGATTCGCCGTCCACCTCGTTCATCACGCCCACGCCCGTGACCCGGATCACTTCGTCTGGATACGGAAAGTTGCGCTGCAACGCCGAGGTCAAATTCCGCACTTGCAGTTCCAGATCGACCTCGCACGAGCCATCGTCGAGGTAGCGGGTGTCCACCGTTTCCGCCCCGCGTATCACGCCGTGCACCCGGCTGTTAATCTCATCGCTTTCCGTAATGAAATCCCTCACCTTGGTGCGCGAATCGATCTCCACGCCCTTCACGATCTCCAGCATCTGGCGCTGGCCGTCCGTAATCGCCGCGCGCTTGGCCATCAGCCGCGCCTGCGCTTCGGTCTTCACCGTTTTTTCCGCCGCGGCGTTTCCCACGATCAACAGCGCCAGCCCCACGACCAGCAAACTCGAAAGATATGCATTTGTTCGTCTCATGTTCTTTACTCCTTTTATGTGGAGGGAACTCCCTCCGCATCAGATCTATTTCAATTTTTTCGATTTAATACGGCGAGCTGATCAACGGACTCAGCCCCGCGATTTCGACGGCGATCGTCACCTCCGCCATTTCCTCATCCGGATCGTAACGCTGATCCAACACCTCCGCGTTCCAAATGTAGTTCAGCACTCGCGCCCGCGCCCGGGGATCGATCGTCAGCTGATCGCCAATCAGCACATTTTCCTGCCAGGGCAACGCGCGCACCTCGTCGTACAACTTCAGCCAGGCGTCCTGACGCGCCCGCTCCAAAGCGTCGAGCCGGCGTTCCTTCGCTGGCGTCAGCGCATCGGGAGCGGCGACGCCTGTGGTCTGGATCATCCGCGCGCTTCCGGCGCATCCGCTCAGACAAGCCGCTGTCGCGGCCATCCACAACACTAGACGCGCCGATTGAAAAATGTTTCCCGGACTTTGCATTTTTGCTCCAATCAAAATAATTTCAAGGCGCGGCAGGCGGCGGAGGCGGCGGAACCGGAGCATCGATAAGATCTTTGCATCCCGACGCGAAAACACACAACAGCGTCGCTGCAGCCAATACGCCGATGCTGCGTAAAAAACGCCTTCTGAGAGTTTCTCGATTGACGAACATGCCATCAAATCTCTATGTTAATAGTTGAATAAAGACCCGAAGCGAGTCTTGTTCCGCGCGCCCTGGTTTCGAACCTCACCCATTGCCGCGCGATTAGCGCAATGCTGTTATCATCGTAGCCAAGAATCGCCGAACGTCAATAATATAATATGAGGCGGAGCGAGAAAAAAAAGTCAACGTATTCCATGAAATGCTGAATCATGGCCTTTGCGATTCAAGTTCATGCGCATCATGGACGATGAAAAGATAAAGGACTATCACGGCTGGACATGGCAGTCTTAGCATTAGAGGCAGGCATACAAAACGATGAAGCATAACAAACTGCTTATTGTCGACGACGAAGAGGCCATCATCTCAGTGCTGAGAGGTTTCCTGGATCAGGAAACCGATTTTGAATGCCACTACGCGAACAGCTCGGATGAAGCCATTCAGCTTTTCACCACGGAGAATATCGACGTGGTCCTCACCGACATCAAAATGCCGGGCTTGAACGGCATCGCGCTGATCGGAGAGTTGCGCAAGATCAACCCGCACGTGCAAGTCATCGCCATGAGCGCCTACGGCGACGTGGAGGAAGTCATCGAGGCCTTGCGCGCCGGAGTCGTGGATTTTTTCCAAAAGCCCTTCCGCATACACACCGCGCTCGAAAGCCTTCGCCGAGCCTTCCAGCGCGTCAACGTGGTGTACAGCGCCGATCAAACCGCGAAATGGATCGCCAAGGAAGAAAAGGAACTGATCATTCCCAACAGTTTCGAAGCCGCCAGCCAGGTCACCATGGAGCTGACCCGCAATATGACGCCGTTCGACTTGGACGACGAATTCCAGCTGGAAAGCATCCGCGTCGCGCTCAACGAAATCATCGTCAACGCCATCGAGCACGGAAATCTCGAAATCAGCTATGAGGAAAAAAACAAGCTAATTGAAAATTTTGAAAATTACCGCAGTGTGATTGAGCAACGCTCCGTCGATTCGCGGTATAAAGACCGCCGGGTTCTCATCCGTTCGCGGATTACGAGCAATGAGGCCCGCTTCATCATTGAGGATGAAGGCAAAGGCTTCGCGCACGACAACCTGCCGGATCCCACCGACGTGGAGAACCTGATGAACAGCCACGGCCGCGGAATCCTCATGGCCCGCATCTATATGGACGAGCTTTTATACAACGAAAAAGGCAACGTCTGCACCATCGTGAAATACAAAAACAACCCGAACGCCGGCAAGCGTTGAATTTCGCTGCTGCCGTGAAAAAATGCTTGATCGAACGCAACCCGCCCGTTTCAATACACGCCATGCCTGCAACAAAACGGCAAAAATCCGGCGCCGGGGCGATTTCCCCCCTCCCGACGCGCAGCCGTTGCACAAGGTCGGGGAGTGGCGCAGCCTGGTAGCGCACTCGTCTGGGGGGCGAGTGGTCGCTGGTTCAAATCCAGTCTCCCCGACCATCCTTCAATTACTTTCACTCTACAGTGTATCGCCTTGCATTGCTTCGAATGAGGTGATAAATAAGTTCAATCTGAAGCCGTTCGTTTTTCTGTTCAAGGATATCTCCAAAGACAACCTTCAAAAAATCAACGACCGATCTGGTTCAAGTCTAATCCGGTTTTTTGTACAGACTTCAGTATAGCATTTCTCGAAAGTTTTATCCGCATCACGACGCGGCAAAGTTTTTTTACGATGAAGCACAGAGGCGATTGATCCCAATCGCCGGAACGATGGAAGAAACTCTATTCATCGCCCTCCACGCAATCCTTCTTTCCGGCGATATTGTATTTCTCCATACGATACCCCAGCGTGCGGCGCGTCACGCCCAGCAAGCGCGCGGCGCGTGTATAGTTGTTTCCGGCCCGCTCAAGCGCGTTCTGAATCGCGATTTTCTCCAGCTCCTCCAGCGTCATGTGCTCCACCGAAATCCCGCCCGGAGCCGGCGTCTTGCCCTGCGCCGCCTTGATCGTCAGCGGCAGATCCTCCGCCGTCAACGTGTCTCCCTCGCACATCACGATGGCGTGCTCCACGGCGTTTTCCAATTCGCGAATGTTGCCCGGCCAGCCGTATTGCATCAACATCCGCAGCGCCTCGCTGTCAATGCGGCGCGGCGCTTCCGCGCTTTTCACGGCATGTTTGCGCAGGAAATGCTCGATCAACGCCGGAATATCGTCCCGCCGCTCGCGCAACGGCGGAATCAAAATCGGCACAACGTTCAGCCGGTAATACAAATCCTGACGAAACGCGCCCTCCTCCAGCATCTGCTCCAAATCGCGATTCGTGGCCGCGATCACCCGCGCGTCGGCCTTGCGTGTGACCGACTCGCCCACGCGCTGAAACTCGCCCGATTGCAGCACGCGCAGCAACTTCACCTGCAGCGACGGCGAAACCTCCCCGATTTCATCCAGAAACAACGTCCCGTTGTGCGCCGACTCGAACAACCCGGCGCGGTTGGCCTCCGCGCCGGTAAAAGCCCCCTTCACATGCCCGAACAGCTCGCTCTCCAGCAGCGTCTCCGGCAACGCGCCGCAATTGATCTTCAAAAACGGGCCATCCTTACGCGCGCTGTTCACGTGAATCGCCGCCGCGAGCACCTCCTTGCCCGAGCCGCTCTCGCCGCGCAACAGCACCGTGGCGTTCTTCCGCGACACCTTGCGCGCCTGCCCGATCACGCGCCGCATCGCCGGGCTGGCGCAGATCAGGTTGTCCATACGGAACTGATCTTCCACGATATCCTTCAGCTGCTCATTCTGCTCGCGCAGCTGCGTATTCTCCGCCTGCAAGCTGCGCGTCTCCATGATGCGGCGCACGAGAATCTTCAGCTCATCGATCGCGAACGGCTTGATCAAATAATCGAAGGCGCCCTTCTTCATCGACTCCACCGCCGTCTGCGCGCTGGCATAAGCTGTCATGATCACGAACTCCACGCCGGGCGCCGCGTTCTTGGCCCGCTCAAGCGTCTCGATCCCGTCCATCTGCGGCATCTTCAGATCGCTCAGGATGATGTCGAACTCGTTCGGCGCCGCCTCAAGCACCTGCAACGCCTCCAGCGGATTGTCGAAATTATCCGCCTCCCAACCCTCGCGCCGCAACGCCCGGCCCAACACCTCGCCCATTTTCGGCTCGTCATCGATGATCATGATTTTCATGGCATGGCTCCTGTCGAATTCAACCGCGATAACGCAAAGACGCAAAGGCGCAAAGAAATTATCGAGGTAAGACTCCTGATATTATGTTCGATGAAATCGGCAAAACGCGTTCTATCGCTACGACATGACGTAAAATGCGAATCAGAGCTTATCTCCCTTTGGATTCTTCGCGACTTTGCGTCTTTGCGTTTTCATCGGTTTCCATCTCTTTCACCGTAAGCAACGTAATAATCGCCTTCGCCCCCTGCCCCGGCTTGCTTTCCAGCTCAATGCTTCCGCCATACCGCTCCAGGATACGGCGCGTGATCGAAAGCCCCAGCCCCGTCCCGCCCGGCTTGCCGCTATAAAAAGGATCAAAAATCCGCCCCAGCCGCTTGGGATCAATGCCGCAGCCATTATCATGCACCTCCAGCCGCAAGGCATGATGCTTGCCTCGTTGCAGCGAAATCTCAATCCGCCCATTCTCTCCCACGGCGTCTCCTGCATTGAGCACCACATTCAATAGCGCCTGACGCAGAGCATCCGGATGAATCGCCGCGCGCGGCAATTCCTCCGCCGGCGGATCAAACACCAACGCCGTGGACTGACGCTTCATGTTCTTGCGCACCATGTTCATCATGCTTTCGATCAAGCCCGGCACATCGCAAACTTCCGGACCGCGCACGTCCGAGTCCTCCGGCCGCGAAAACTGCAACAGCTGCTGGATCAACCGGTTCATCCGGTCGATCTCAACGATCATATCGCTCGACATATCCTCCAATGCAGCGTCGCCTTTGACCTCATAACGCAGCTCCTCCGCCGTCACCCGCATGATTTGCAGCGGATTGCGCAGCTCATGCGCCAGTCCCGCGGCCATCACGCCCAGCGACTGCAGCCGGTCGTTCTGCTCCATCGCCCGTTCCATTAAATCAAGCCGCTTCAGCGCCTGCTGCTGACCCAATCCGACCAGCAACAACAAGCCCGCCCCCACCAGCATCAACGCGAACATCCGGGTTTTCAGCTCGCGGATCTCCTCCAGATACCCTCGCCGCCGTTCAACGCAAAGCAACGCGACGGCCCGATTCTTTGAATTGCGCAGCGGCGTATAAAATCGCTTGGGCAGCGAACGCGGAAATTCCTTGCGCGGGGACGCCTGAGGAAATCCGTTCAACGCCTCGGCGATCAACGTTTTATCCCGCTCTTCATAACGAAACGCCTCGCCGATCAGCTGCTCACCCCTCGTGTCGCAAATCACCGCCCCATCGCCGTCAATCACCGCCAGCCCCGACAAACCATATTCCAACACCGCTCCGCTCAAGATCGTTTGCAACCGCCCATACGCCAGCGTCTCGGGCAACATCGCCAGCGTCTCCCAGGGATAAACCGAACTCTGTGGATCGCCGTACTCCAGCACCAGCGAAGCGTCGTCGCTTTGGATTTGCTTGGTCAGCTCCCGCCCGGCGTCCGCCAACTCCTTATCCAGCGCCTGCTCCTTGACGCGCTCAGTCAAACGCATCAGATAGAATCCCATGCTCCAAAACAGGATCAGGATCAGCGCGATTGAAATCCAAGTCGCAATGCTGCGAATGTTGCCAAAATGAGTCATGAGACGTACTATTTCGTCTGATTCAACTGCGTATAATCAACCATTCTGTACGTTATGGTGCAAAAATGCAAGAAATTGCACAAAAAAGATCAGTAGCAAAACCCAGGCCGATTTAGCCTTTTTTTCATCACACGAAAACAAAACCGAGTTTTTATACGAGGTTCTCATCATTAAAAATCCAAAAATGTACAACGGAGCAGCAGACAATTTGATGCGCTCCCTTGACTTTCAAACACGATCCGCGGACGATTCAAGATAATCTGCGAATAGGATTGTTGAACGGTGCGGAGCGATTTCGGCATGCTGAAAGGGAACACACATGAAAAAACAAATCAGCCTCATCCTCATCTTCGTTGCATGGGCGTCATGGTCTCATGCTCAGATCAAACTCGGAGGCGACACCATTCTCAGCTTCGCCGCCATTGAAGAAGCCCGGCAAATTCTCACGGCCCAGGATGATTTTGTCCAGCGCATGAGTCCATTTGATCGCGCGGCCAGATTGAAGACCGGCAGCGACGTTTCCGAAACAGACTATCTGGATTTCGCCGGCAAAAATATTCTCGCGTGGGATGACAACGAGAAACAAAAAATCACGGCCGCCCTTCAAAGCCTCCAGGAAGAATTCAAAACACTCCCCTTGCCGTTTCCCAAAAAAATAGTACTCATCAAAACGACAGGAAAAGAAGAAGGCGACGCGGCGTACACTCGCGCAAACGCGATTATCCTGCCGGAATCCCAGCTCAAAGCGCCCGGCGAAGCGCTGCAAAAACTAATCTGCCATGAACTCTTTCACATTTTATCCCGGCAGAATCCGGAGTTGCGCGATGAACTCTACACCGCCATCGGTTTTGTGGCATGCGACGAAATTGAATTTCCGGAAGAACTCAAAGCGCGAAAGATCACGAACCCGGACGCGCCAGCCAACGATCATTGCATTCGTCTCAAAGTCGACGACGCGGAACACTGGGCCATTCCCATTCTCTTTTCCAAGACAGAAAAGTACGACGTTGCGCGCGGCGGCGAATTCTTCAACTACCTTCAGTTCAAGCTCCTTCTCGTTCAGCGCGACGATGATTCTTCCGCGGTCAAGCCGCTCTACGACGGCGCGACGCCAAGACTGATCGATCCAAACGATGCGTCTGGATTCTTCGAACAAATCGGCCAGAACACCTCATACATCATCCACCCTGAAGAGATCCTCGCCGACAACTTCGTGCTGTTGGTCTTGCACGAAAGCGGCGTCCGTTCCCCGGAAATCCTCGAAAAGATGGATAAGATACTGAAAGAGAACAAGAGCGCGGCGCAATCCGATGGGCATTGACTTCTCACATGCCGGCGCGCATTGGACCTATTCTTTTTTCCATCTTTTCCGCGTGCGGCTTGCCGCTGAAATCGGCGTCGATCTCAATCAGATGGAAGGTTTCGTCAGAAACAATGAACGCCCGGCGTGCTCATGGGAGCTCGTTGATGATCCCATCAAGCCGTTGCTGCGCTGCTCCGACAGCGGCGGTGAATTATCGCCGGAAGAATCCCGCGCAATCGCACCACGGCTTCGCGAACTCATCGCCGATTGGCCCGACGATGATCCCGATAAAAGCAAGGCGTTGTCACTAGCCGAAGGCATGGAGCTCGCCGCCACGCAAAATGAACCTTTTGTCTGTTATTAGTTCATCGTTCGAGCTGCGTCGTCTCCATAAACCACACGACAGAATCCTGACATAACCGTGCCGTTCCGAGTATTCAGTTATAGGGGAGACTCATTTCACTGATGCCCTGACGATCTCAAGTCAAGTTTTTTAAAATGAATTGATCACGCGGGATCACAGAGCGCGCGGAGATTTAGATCGTTGTATTCAAAATACATACAGTCCATCCTCCGTGTCCTCCGTGTGCTCTGTGGTGAACAATTCGAGTTTCGCTAACATATTCCATAAAAAAAATGCTGTTGACCCCAAAGCGCTATATAAACGAAATGGAGTGGAATTTCTACGCGCCTGACAATGTGACAAATCACATCTTATTTCTATCAATAAACAGGGGGAAGCAATGCGGCGAAAAGCCTTCATCACACTGATCATTTGTCTTTTTTCGATCTCTTTCCATGCCGTGGCTGAAGAAATTCAAGTCACGGTTCCAGCGGCTTCAGCCGATTTCAACCTGGTCCAATCCGGTCCTTACACCCGCATCGAATTATACGAAGGCGTCATCCCGGAAGAACAGCCCGGCGCTCCCGAAACGCCGTATCTTTCTATCCAGGTCATCGTTCCGTCCGGCGCCGCGATCGACAGCATCGTTGTGGATGGCGAAGAAAACGTCATCGCCGCCGATTGTCTGCTCTATCCCACGCAAGCGCCGCAGCCCTTCAGCGAACCGCTCCAGGACTTCACGCCACCTGACGCAATGATCTACGAATCGCCGGACGTCTATCCCGCGCAAATCGCCGAACTGTCCCAGCAGCAAAAACTGCACGGCTACACCCTTGTTCAGCTCCGCGTCACGCCCCTGCGCTATCGGCCGGCGCAACGCGAACTGCTCTTCATCAGCAACCCACAAATCACAATCAGCTACAGCCAATCAAAAATCCAGCCGCTGGCCGGTGCAAGCCCGCTCCGTCCGGCCGCGAACCGCAAAACGGAAATCCAGAATCTGCTGCGCAACATCGCCGTCAATCCCGGCGCCGTGGATGAATTTTCCCCATTTGACCCGGCGGAAACCGGCAAGGGCGAAATGCGCGACGCGCCCTTGGCGAATGACGCGATCTACCTCCTGATCACCAACGACGAACTGACCACCGTCATGCAAACCCTCGTCGACCGCCGCACGATGCAAGGCCTGACCGGCAAACTGATGACCATTGATGACGTCACCAGCGGATACACCGGCGCCGACACCCAGCAGCAAATCCGCAACTGCATCATCGACCACTACGAAAATCACGGCACGGTCTTCGTCTGCCTCGGCGGCGACGACTCCGTCGTGCCGGATCGCGATTGCTACGTCACCTGCGGCGGCTACACCGTCTATAACATGCCCACCGATTTGTACTACGGCGGCCTGGACGGAACCTGGAATTCCGACGGCGACGCCCGTTACGGTGAAGCGATCGAAGACACCGACGTCGATCTGCTGCCCGAAGTCTGGGTCGGACGCATCCCCGTCAACACCGTCGAGCAAGCGCAAAACTACATCGGTAAAGTCGTCGCCTACGAAACCGCCGCGTCCGAGGACTACGCCTCCAAATTCATCACCACTGGCGACATGCTCTGGGATCGCTACATCGGCGACGACCGCCCCTCGGATTTCAGCGAGCACGAAAGAGTCAGCGACGCCGAAATCTGGAACAACCGCATGTATCGCAATCAGGTCAAACCCTATCATCAACCTACATACTACCACCAGCTGCACGACACGCGCAGCTCCTGGGATACCAACACCGCCGGCGATTACGCCCAGTCCGACGCGCACCTGGTCGATCAAATCAACAACGGCTACCATCATCTTCACATGGCCACGCACGGCGGCAACACGCTTTGGGCCATGGAAGGCGCCAGCTTCGACACGAACGACGCCTTCGCTTGCACGAACAGCAGCAAGCCTGCGATCATCACCACCATCGCCTGCCTGACCGGCGCCTTCGACTCCGCCGAACCCAGCCTCAGCGAAGCCTTCATTCGCAGCGAAGGCGGCGCCGTGGCCTACATGGGATGCAGCCGCTACGGATGGGGATCGCCCGGCAGCAGCCTGGGTGGAACATCATTTAATTATAACTACAGTTTCTACAAATACGTCTTCCAGGAAGGAACCGAATACGTCGGCGAAGCCCTTGGGCGCGCCAAAATGGACCGCGCCAGCAGCAGCAATTACAACAGCAGCAACCGCTGGGTTCAATTCGGACTCAACCTGCAGGGAGACCCCGCCGTCGCCTTCATCGCCAACGAAACCAGCCGCGCGCTGCACATTGAAACTCCGGACGGGACCGAAATGTACGACGCTGGAAGCGACGTGACCATCCGCTGGAGCGCCGGCGGCGACGACTGGCAAACCGGCGACAGAGTCGAGCTCTATTACTCCATGGACTCCGGCAGCACATGGACGTTGATCGCCGGGGCTGGCGGCCTGGATTACGATGCCGTAGAATTCACCTGGACCACGGACGAATCCTGGAGCAGCGATCAATTCCGCGTCCGGGTTTCCCGCCAGGGAGAGCCGGCCCTCTACGACGATTCCAACGGCGATTTCCAGATCACCGCGCTAGGCTCGATCACCGTATCCTCGGCGCCTTTTGATGAAATTTCCATCACCGGAAGCGCCCCAAGCCTCACAGTCTACACCTTTCACTGGCCCATCGGCGAAAACGCCTCGACCAACGCCCCCACATTGACCGGCTGGACCTTTCTCGGCTGGGTGGACGACGAAGGAACCACCCGCACCACCAGCCGCTACTACACCTTCCCCGTGCAGGCGGAGCAAACATTATTCGCGACCTATCAATACACCGGTGCAACACGCGACTTCTACGTCAACGACAGCGTCGCCGAAACCGGATTCCCCGCGGGCAGCGCCAGCAACGACGGAACCAGCATCACTTGTCCCGCCCTCACGATCGACCAGGTGCTGGACGCCCACACTCCCGGCTGGGGCGACACGATCCACGTCTCGGATTGCGTCTGCACCGATTCGCTCTATCTCAGCAGCGACAACAGTGGACTCACGCTCCGCGGCGCTGGAACCGGCAAAAGCATCCTCGACGGAGAAGGCGCACGCCTCATCATCTACGCCAGCTACGTGGACGAACTCAACGTCTCCGGATTCACCTTGCGCAACGGCTCGAACTGGAGCGGCGCCGCAACGTACCTCTATCGCAGCCGGGCTAAATACACTAATTGTGAATTCACCGGCAACAACACAACCGGCCACGGCGGAGCGATCTATCAATACTACGGCCATCACTATGGCGGACTGGAAATCAGCGACTGCCGTTTCCAGGATAACACTGCGGCATACTCCGGCGGCGCGATCAAATCGGTCAACGCAACCTTCCTCAACCTGACCAACTGTATCCTCGAAAACAACACCGCGGCGAGCTTCGGCGGAGTCTTATCCATTGATCAAACCCCCGTGGAAATGGAAAACTGCATCGCCGCGAACAGCGTAACCGCCGGCGAGCCGATCCTGTTCACACAAGGCGCCGAATTGACCATGCGCAATTGCGACTTCGCCGGACTCGAATCATCGACGAGCGACGGCGTCCTCGCCTTCGAAGGATCGGAACTCGTTCAAGCCGTCAACTGCATCTTCCATCTCAACTCCGGCGGCGCCGCCTTGAGTTTCGACGCCGATTCCACCCCGACGTTCATTCACAACAACCTCTTCAATGCAAACGACGCCGTGTTTGAATTCGACGGCGTCGAAAGCACATTGGCGCAGTTGAACGCGCAAAGCTACGCCAGCGGCAACATCGACGGCGATCCCAACTTCATCGACGAATACAGCTCGCCCGTTGATTGCACACTCGGTTGGCTCTCCGCCGCGCTCGACGCCGGAGACGCGGCCTACGCCTCGACGCACGACATCGAAGGAACCACGCGGCCCATCGACGTCGCCGGATATGGCATCGAAGGCCCCGGCGCATACGACATCGGCGCGTACGAATCCAATCCGACCACCGAGCCGGAACTCAAGCTCAGCGTCACCGGCAACGTCTTCGATTTCGGCGGTCAGCCCGTCGCGGACGGACCCACAATCGCCCAGGAGATCCTCATCGCCAACGTCGGCGGCGCGCAGCTCGATTTCGTCAGCACCGGCATCTGGCTGGCCGGCGTGACCGGCAGCGAGTTTTACAATTCCGCCGCCTTCAACACATCGCCCCTCGCTCCGGGCGCCACGCGAACCGTCAGCCTTGTCTTTGATCCCGAGCTTTACGGCGGCCGCCTCGCCCATCTCCTGATCAACTGCACCGACACCGATGAATCCAGCGTCACGGTCTCGCTCACCGGCGTCGGCCTGCTCGATCAGCAGCCCACCATGACGCCCGAGCCCGAATGGACCGGCGGCTGGAGCAACACCGTATCCTGGAGCTCCGTCGCCATCGCCGACCAGTATCGCGTGCAATGCGGCCAGAACAGCTCCTTCGCAACCGTGGAAACTGAAGTCACAACCGGCACCTCTCAGTTCTTCGACAACCTCTGGGCCGTCTCAAATTACTACTACCGCGTGCGCGCCGAAAACTCCGAATCGTATAGCGAATGGAGCGATCCAATCCTCGCGCGCCAGGACCCGGATCAACCGTGGTCCAATGTAATGGAGCCTTATGGCAGCACTACAGACTCCCTGCTCAACATCGTATGGCAAGCCGAAGACCCCAGTTGGAAAGACGAAAATTCCGGCCTCGATGAAATCGTCATCTTCTGGTGCAAAGACGGCGGCGCCTTCCAAACCTTGGGCGTCTACGAAGGCGGCGTCACCAGCGCAACCTTTGACGTCGCGGCTTACGGCGCAGGCTTCTATGGATTCTATTCCCTCGCCTACGACAATGCCGGCAACATCGAATGGGATTCCGCCATGGCCGACGTCACGGTTGAATACGTCCTGCCCTTGATCAACAATCCGGCCATCGACGCGGAACCCGCATGGACATCAGGAACGCAGAACACGATCACCTGGAGCGCGACGATCAACGCCACGACCTACACCGTCCAATACAGCGACAGCGCCGGCTTCGCCAGTCCCGTCTCGATCGATCTCCCGTCCACCGCCACCTCGCACGTCTTCAGCGGCCTCAACGACGGATGGACATACTGGTACCGCGTGCGCGCCCTGGGCGACGGCTATCAGGAAACCCCTTGGTCCGCCATTGAGAGCTCCACGCAAGACGACACGCCGCCCGAGTCGATCTTTACTGAATCCACAATCATCACCACATCCACGGCGGTGCTGCTGACATTCAGCTTCAACGATTCGGGAACCACTCCGTCAGGCGTGCTCAGCGCCGACTTCTACTATCAAAAAGACGGCAGTCTGCTGACGTATCTCTGCACGCAAGACGGCGCCGCTACATCCTGGACGCTGGACGCGGACTCCTATGGCGGCATCGGAACATACGAAATCTACTCCACCGCCATCGACAACGCCGGCAACGCCGAGACGATGCCACCGTCGCCGAATCTGACAATCACTATCAACATCGAAGACGAGGCGCTCTTCACCCGCACATGGCAGTTTTACAATTGATCGTTGGCCAATTTCATACAACAAACCCGGGGCGGTTTTCCTCAACCGTCCCGGGCTTTAAAATATTCGAGTTATATCGTTGTTTAGTAGCTGTGCTCTTCCAGTTTCACCTTGCCGCGGAAGACCCAATAAATGCTGACGGTATATGAAAGCACTAGCGGCATCCCGATCAGCGCGATGATCAGCATGGTCTTCAACGTACCCTCCGACGACGATGCGTTGTAGATCGTCAGGCTGTTCTCCGGATCAGGCAGCGAAACAACCATGTTCGGATACATGCCCATCGCAAACAGCATCATCAGCAGGATCATCGCCGCGCACGACGACAGGAACGCATGAAAATCGCGCCCATGCACATACTCGCGCGGAATGTTCGCGATGGCGAGCACGAGCAACAGCGGAACGATAAATAGCTCGGGGAACTCCTTCAGCCGCGCGCTCATATGCTCCACGTAAAGCAGCGTGGCCAGCGTGGCAATCCCGAACATGACGATGAAAAAAATGATCGCATGGCGAATCCAGCCGCGGATCAGGTCGTGTAGCTCGCCCTCGGTTTTCATCACCAGGTAAATCCCGCCGTGCATGCCGAACAGCGCGACCGTCAGCAGTCCGATGATCACCGGATACGGCCGCAGCAGGCTGAGGAACGAGCCCAGATACGTATACGCCGGCGGACCGCTGAGCGGAATCCCGCAGGCGATGTTCCCCATCGCCACGCCGATCAGCAGGCTGCTGACCAGGCTCGAAACGAAAAACGCAACGTCCCATGCACGCCGCCAGCTTTGCGATTCGCGCTTGCTGCGAAACTCAATCGCCACCGCGCGAAAAATCAGCATGATCAGCAGCAGCATGAAGGCGAGATAAAAGCCGGAAAACACCGTGGCATAAACCATCGGAAACGCCGCGAACAGCGCCCCGCCGCCGGTCACCAGCCAAACCTCATTGCCGTCCCAAACCGGACCGATCGCATTCAGGATGACGCGCCGGTCGCGATCCGGCTTCGGCAGCAAATGCAGTATCCCCGCGCCCAGATCGAAGCCGTCCAGCATGGCGTAGCCCGTGAACAAAACGCCCACCAGAAAAAACCAGATCGTATTCAAATCAAAGACCAGAAAACTCATGCGCGATGGCCTCCTGTGTCGGACTCCGCCTCATTTGGGCCGTGCTGGATTTTTTCATTCAATAAATAGATGAACATTACGAAGAGCAACGCGTAGACCACGCCGAACATGATCATCGAAGTCAGGATCTCTCCAGCCATCACAGTCTCCGAAACGCTGTCGGCGGTGCGCAGCAAACCGTACACCGCCCAGGGCTGACGCCCCACCTCCGCCGCGATCCAGCCGGTCTGGCTCGCGATCTGCGGCAGCAGCACGGAAAAAACCAGCGCCCAAAGCCAAATCCGCGTTTCCCAGAGCCGCCCCAGCAGCAGCAGAACAACATTGATGCAATTCAGCGCAATCAGCGCCATGCCCACCGCCACCATCAGGTGATACGCCTGGAAAACGATATTCACCGGCGGACGATCCTCTTCCGCAAAGGCGTTCAATCCAACGACCGGCTTGCTCGCATCGCCATGCACCAGCAGGCTCAGCATCCCCGGCAACGCCATGCCAAATCGCACCTCCTGCTGATCCTCATCAACCCAGCCCCAAAGATAAAGCGGCGCGGCCGCATTCTCCGCGAAGTGCCCCTCGAACGCGGCCAGCTTCGCCGGTTGATGCTCCGCCACGACCATCGCATGGTAATGTCCCGTGGCCAGCTGCAACAACGACGCCGCGATCCCCACGATCATCGCAATGCGAATCGAAGCCCGCGCGAACTCGACGTGCCGCTTGCGCAGCAGGTAGTACGCCGAAACGCTGAACACCAGGCACGCCCCCGCCTGCCAGCAGCCCAGCACGGCGTGCGTCAGCCGCGGCAGCATCGAAGGATTGAACACCACGGCCCAGAAATCATCCGTCACGGCGCGCGTCATGCCGTTGATCTGTTGCAGTTTAAACCCGTCCGGCGTCTGCTGCCACGAATTCGCCACGATGATCCAGATCGCGCTGAAATGCGCGCCAGAGCAGACCATCAGCGTGGAGAAAAAGTGCATCCGCGGACTCACCTTGTTCCAGCCGAAGAGCAGCAGCGCCAAAAAGCCCGACTCCAGGAAAAAAGCGAAGATACCCTCGGCCGCCAGCGCGCTGCCGAACACATCGCCCACATAGCGCGAATAATGCGCCCAATTCGTTCCGAACTGGAACTCCATCACAATGCCGGTGGCCACACCAATAGCGAAACACAACCCAAAAACCTTCACCCAGAACTGCGTCATACGCAGATACAGCGGATTGCGGGTTTTCAGGTACATCCCCTCCATCAACACCAGAATCAAACCCAGCCCGATGTTGATCGTCGGAAAAATATAATGAAAAGCAATCGTCAGCGCAAACTGCAGGCGCGCTAAAAAGACGGCATCCATATGCGCCCCTTCGGAGATGAAATAAGACACAAGATACAAAACGAATGCGAATCGCGCAATGCAAGATTCGATTATTTCAACAATCCGCCCAAAACAGCACGAAAAACAGCGCAACCGCCATCGCCCTTTTCCTTTGTCGTCGAATTCCCAAAAAATTACATTCGTTTGACTTGCATTTCATCTCAAGAATCGCACAAAATACCGTCAGCCCGAACACCAGCGCCATAAAGCATAAAAAAGGAGGCTGCGCGTATGGACGCCGCGGAAATCTATCAGATCGAACGCCCGCATCCAAAACTGTTGCAGCATTACGTGATTCAGTCGATCCTATCCGGACCCCTGATCGTCGCCACCTTGCCGTTGCTTTACTTCCGCTATCACACGTTGCACTACAAATTTGACGACGAAGGCGTGCACATGCGCTGGGGCATCCTCTTTCGCCGCGAAATCAACCTGACCTACGCCCGCATTCAGGACATCCACCTCACACGCGGCGTGATTCAGCGCTGGCTCGGTCTGGCCAGCATCCAGATCCAGACCGCCTCCGGCAGCTCCAGCGCGGAAATGACCATCGAAGGTCTGCTCGAATACGAAACCATCCGTGACTTTCTCTATGCTAAAATGCGCGGCGTCAAAGAGCCTCAGCGTCCATTGGCTCCCAGCAGAGACCGCGCCTGGACGGAGCCCCCGCCCGAAGCGAACCCGGAGCTCATCGCCGCCTTGCGCGACGTCCAAAACGAACTCAAGGCCGCCAACGAGGCTTTGGAAAAGCTCGCTAATCAATGATAAAGGCGCCAAAATTCACAACTCCGGGCTAAAAGGACTTGCATCGGGATTAGATTCACGGCTATCATCACAACTCAGCACAGGCGAACGCTGTCATGCTGCGACGCCGCTGATGCGCGCGGAAAACCCAGAGGGGGGCCGCGCTTTTTGTATTCCGCTGGGCGCGCCCCGGCGGTGCTTGCAGATTCGATGAAGGACAAGGGCCATGGGTAAAAAAATCCTGATTAGCGGCCGGGCCGGCGCGGACAAAACCACCTTGATCGAAAAACTGGCCGGACGGCTGGGCGCGGAAGCATTGCGCGGCTTTTACACCACCGAACTCCAGGAAGGCGATAAACGCGCCGGATTCGACCTTAACGTCATCGGGGGGGTCACCAAAAACTTCGCCCACGTCAATATGTCCGCCTCGCATCGCGTCGGCAAATACGGCGTCGATCTGAAGCTCTTCGAAGAATACGCCCTGCCCGAAATCGAAGAGGGCATGCAAACCGGCGCCACGCTGCTCATTGATGAAATCGGCAAGATGGAGCTCCTCTCCATCCGCTTCAAACGCTGCGTTCTGCGCGCCCTCGACAGCGACTGCGACCTTGTGGCCACCGTCATGTCCCGGCCCCATCCATTCATCGAGCAGCTCCGTACGCGCAAAGACGTGGAATGGCTCCCGCTCACGGAAACCAACGAAGACATCGTGCTCGAAAAAATCATCGGCCGCCTCGAAGTCAAACAATAACGCTGGAACAACCGGCCGCGCAAACACGCGATAAATTACGTCGCTCACGCACAATTCGCGATGAAACCCGCAACGAAGGATAAATCCATCAAAATGAAAATGCGCCTGCAAAAATTCATCGCGGAATGCGGCATCGCCTCGCGGCGCGAAGCCGAACGCCTTATCGCTCAGGGCCGCGTCAAACTCAACGGCAAGACCGTGCGCGAAATGGGAGTCCAATGCGACCCGGAAAAAGACGCCGTTGAAGTCAACGGCCGCCCCGTGCGCCCGCTGCGCAGCCATCTCTACGTCCTTTTCAACAAACCCCGCGGCGTCACCAGCACCCGCCGCGATCCGCACGCCGAAACCTCGCTCACCGACGCCCTCCCCGCGCGTTATCGATCCCTCAAGCCCGTGGGACGGCTGGATAAATGGAGCGATGGCCTCATGCTCCTGACCAACCACAACGAGTTGATCCATCGCATGACTCACCCTTCGTTTCACATCGCCAAGGAGTACTACGTGGAGGTGAACGGAGCGTCGCGCGCCACGGCGAACCGCCGCCTGGAAAACGGCGTGATGGTGGGTAAAACTAAAACAGCGCCCGCGAAACTCGACCACATCGAGCATCACGGCGAATACTCATCGTTCCACATTACGATCCACGAAGGACGCAAGCGCCAGATCCGCATCATGTGCGAAGAGGTCGGCTACAAAGTCCGCCGCCTGCGCCGTCTGCGCATCGGCCCCGTTAAACTTGGCGATCATCCCGCCGGCAAGTGCCGCGAACTCAGCCACGAGGAAATTAGCTCCCTGCTCCGCGCCGCAAAACTCGACGACGATAAATCTGAAACCGACGCCGGCCAAACCTCGCGGCGCCGCAAGCCTTGAGGGAACCTTTATAAATTCACCACAGAGCGCACAGAGATCACAGAGAATTTTTTTTGCTGTGAACACAATGATCGAATCTTTGCACCCTTGCCCGGCGTAGCCTTGGCGAAGCCGGGTCTCTGCGTCTTTGCATGAGTTTTTTCAAGCAGTGGCGGGATGAGATCGGAAGTTTTCCGGGATGAATATCCCGGATTCAACTTCCAAGTGCCCCCCCCACGGGGTGGTTGACAAAGCAGTGAGTTGAGGCATCCTCGCTCCTGCGATAA
>JAFGJS010000042.1 GCA_016928995.1 Candidatus Sumerlaeota bacterium
CCTGTTGCTGCTCGAACTCGCGCGAAGAAACGACGACTGGGACGAAATCTGGAGCGAACGCTTGGTAGCTTGATCAAGATGCGCCCCTTAGATCTGTAAGGCGCGTATGTTTTTGTCGCGCCATAGTTCCTGATGCACCGAGGCGGTTTGGATCAGGCGCTCCTCGCTGAAAATCGGAGCGATCAGTTGCACGCTGAGCGGCAGACCGGCGGCGTTGAATCCAGCGGGACAGCAGAGCGCCGGCACACCGGCCAGATTGACCGAAATCGTGAATATGTCGCCAAGATACATCTGCAGCGGATCATCGATGCGCTCTCCGGCGCGAAAAGCCGGCGTAGGGACAGGCGGAGTGACGATGACGTCGCATTGCTCGAAGGCTCGCTCAAAGTCGCGCTGCAACAGCGTGCGCACCTTGAGCGCCTTGAGATAGTACGCATCGTAAAAACCAGCGGAAAGCACGTACGTCCCCAGCATGATGCGGCGCTTGACTTCCTTGCCGAACGCCTCGGAGCGCGTGCGCGTGAAAAGTTCGACAATGTTTTCCGAACCCGCCGCGCTGTGACCGTATTGCGCGCCGTCGTAGCGCGCCAAATTCGAAGACGCCTCGGCTGTGCAGCAGATGTAATACACACTGATGGCGTACTCCGTATGCGGCAGCGAAACCTCAACGGCCTCGGCGCCTTGAGCGCACAGCCGGTCGATGGCCTGATGCACAGCGCTCTTGACTTCGGGATCGACGCCCTCGACGAAGTATTCTTTCGGGATGCCCAGCCGCAAGCCTTTGACGCCGCGCCCCAGGGCCTGCGTGAAATCCGGCGCCGGGATATCGGATGAAGTCGAGTCGCGCGGATCCTTGCCGCTGATGACATTCAGCAATAGCGCGATGTCTTCCACGTTGCGAGCCAGCGGACCGATTTGATCGAGCGACGAGCCAAACGCGACAAGACCATAACGCGAGACGCGGCCATAGGTCGGCTTGAGACCATAAATGCCGCAAAAGGCGGCGGGTTGACGGATCGAGCCGCCGGTGTCGCTGCCCAGCGCAAAGGGTGTTTCGTACGCAGCCACAGACGCTGCACTGCCGCCGCTGGATCCACCCGGCACATAGTCAAGATTCCAGGGATTACGCGTGGTAAAGAAGGCCGAGTTCTCCGTGCTGCTGCCCATGGCAAACTCATCCAGATTGGTCTTGCCAAGAAAAACCGCGCCGGCGTCGCGCAGTTTGGCGACGACCGTGGCATCGAAGGGGGCGGTGAAATTCTCCAGCATCTTCGAGGAGCACGTCGTCTTCCGGCCCTTGATGTGCATGTTGTCCTTGATCGCGATCGGCGCGCCCAGCAGCGGTGCTTGCGCTCCGGCTTTGCGCGCGGCGTCGGCTTCGCGGGCGGAGGCCAGCGCTCCATCCTCGTCGAGTTGCACGAAAGCTCTCACGCGGCCGTCCACGGCTCGCGCCCGATCCAGGCAGGCGCGCGTCCATTCCTCGCAGCTCAGCTCGCCGCGCTGTAATCGTTCCAGGGCTTGTGTGACGGTGAGTTCGTAGGCTTCCAAAATGGCTCGGTCCTTAGGGGATTGGAGCCCGGACGGCTTAGTCGCCCGGCAGGATTTGCGGCACTTTAAAAAAGCCCTCTTCCTTGTCCGGCGCATTGCTCAGCGCCAGCTCGTTGGAGAGGGACTCGCGCGGAATGTCCTCGCGCAGCACGTTGCTGGTCTTCAATGGATGCGATCCCGGCGGCACGCCCTCGGTGTCCAGCTCATTGAGTTTAACGAAGTAATCCAGGATTTGGTTCATCTCACGCGAAAATTCCTGAATCTCCGCATCGCTGAACTCAAGCCGCGAAAGCGTGGCGACGTGCCGGACTTGCTCCTCGGATATGTGACTCATGCTTCCATTCCGTTGATCGGACCGGGGATTCACATAGCCCGATCTTTATTGCCGATCCGCTGATGATTAACTGACTTTTTCGAGTCCGGCGGCGGCGACAAGCAGTTTTTTCTGTCCTTCGTCAGGAAAGACAACGATCACTTTTTGCCGTTCGCCGGAGCCGTTCTTGAATAGCACGGTGCCCACTCCCCACTTGGGGTGTTTGACCTGATCACCGGCCTCAAATTCTTCAAGAGCTTTCTTTTTTGCCATGTTGGCTTTCTCCTGCGTTGATGTATCGAGAGTTGGATTTAATCGGGTGAAATACACAGTTGCAAGCGGAAAGTTGCAGTTTGATGTTGAAGTTGTGACAGGCTGATTGCATGGTTCAACGGCACGGGCGTAAAGATCAAAGAGCGCTTCCCAGCGCCCCAATCTTATCGGGTTGAAATGAGGCCGACATGAGCGCAACGATCGCGCTGGCAGGGCTGCATCCGGTCCCGGAGGAATTCCGGCCGGAGTCCTATTTTGATTTGGACGCGGGTTTTGCGCGGCATAAGGCGCTGTTCGACGACCGGCACGTGATCGCCGCGCTGGAGGCGATGCCGGAATATCTCCGTGAATGGCAGACGGCGTTCCTGATCGAACATTGCCAGACGCCGCTGAGCTGGAAGCCCAAGGCGCGCTGGGGAACCGTGCTTCACGGAAGTTTCAAGGTTTACGTGGAAAAGGGCGCGGTCTTCTCGCCCCGCTGCATCGTGGCGCGTTACTCCACGCTGCGCCACAACCGGATTTACGTGGGCAAAGGCAGCGTGGTCGTCGGCGCGGACATCTATGTGGAGGAAGGCGAGGTCATCATCGGCGAGAACAACCGGATCGAGGCGGGCGCCTGCATTCAAGGCCCGTCGATCATCGGGGACAACAACCAGATTCGCGCCGGGGCATACTTGCGCGGACCGGTCCTGATCGGCAATGAGGGCTGTTTCGGCGGCGAGCTGAAAAACGTCATCGCCATGGATCGCGCGCAGTATCCGCATCACAGCTACGTCGGCGACAGCATCCTTGGCGTCGGCTCGCACTTCGGCAATCAGGCCACGGCGGCGAACTTCGGCATTTTCCAGGGGCTGCGCACGAAGGAAGAACGACAGACCGTGAAGGTACGGGTGGGCGATCAGGTTTATGACACGGGTCGGGCGAAACTCGGGGTGATCATGGGCGACAGCTCGCAGGTGGGCTGCAACAGCGTGCTCGATCCCGGAACCTTCCTCCGGCCGCGCACGGTGGTGTATGCCTTGTCGCGCGTCAACTGCGGGATATACGGCCCGGATGAGGTTCTGAAGAATAAGCCGATGGAGAAGGGTGTAATCGAGCGTGCTTCACTGAAATAAATTTCAGTTGGGTGAACAACAATCTATAACGGAGTGGCCAAGTATGCTGATACGCAATTACGGATTGTTCTGGAGACGAGACGATGTCTTTTGGGGTAGACCCAAGAATGCCGGCACATTATTAGGACGACGAGCGGATCAAAGACGTTCTGAACCGGTCGATTTCAGAGATCAAACTGGAATATATGCATTATACGCAGATTATAGGCTCGTTTATATAGGCCAAACTGCTGGAACTGGGAAACAATTGCTTGCGAGGCTCAAAGATCATCTTGCCGATGATCTTGCCGGACGATGGGATATGTTTTCTTGGTTTGGCACACGTCAAGTAATTGCTGGCGGTGATAAACTGAAAGCTCCTAAAGCTGGTGCATCAACAACGCTTGAAACCGCGCTAAATCATATGGAGGCTATACTCATTCACGTAGCTGAACCTCCTCTTAATCGACAAGGCAGTCGATGGGGGAGGGCAACCAAGCAGTATCTTCAGATCCATGATGAGCGCCTTGATGATGATGAATAACCTCACCACCTGGTCGCCTAGCCACGCTGAAATGATGAAATGGGAACGCTTAACTCAATTACAGTTTATTCGCGTTCATCGCGGTGAAAGAGAGATATTATGAAAAAAAGCGTGTATATTGAATCATCGATTCCGAGCTATTTAACTGCTCGTCTCAGCCGGGATATCCGGACAGCCGGATGGCAGCAGGTTACCATGCAATGGTGGGATGAATGTCGGTGTGAATACGACCTCTTCACTTCAGAACTTGTTATTGCGGAGATTTCAGCCGGGGATGAAGAAGCTGTCGAACGCAGATTGCGAGCAATGGATGGGATTAATGAATTGCCGATTGACGATGCGGTTGAAACTTTGGCGGAAGAATTGATTAAGAGGGGGGCTCTGCCAAATACAGCTCAGGCGGATGCGATTCACATTTCCGTTGCGGCAATTCAGGAAATCGATTATCTTTTAACTTGGAATTGCAGACATATCAATAATGCCGCCATGAAACCTGCAATGAGAACAGCGTGCGCGGATCTGGGGTGTTGCTGTCCGGAAATCTGCACGCCGCTTGAGCTGCTTGGAAAGGAATCCGGCGATGTATAGCGATGAAATCATTTCTGAAGTGTGGCGCCATCGAGACGATTATGCCAAAAAGCATCAATATAGCCTTAAAAAAATGATCGCTGATTTAAAAAAACGGCAGAAGCGACCTTTTACTCGGATTATTGACCGAAGAGCCTCCAAACACATGGATGGCATCTGATCGGCAAGCCATCCTTCTTACACTAATTTTTTTCAGCGCGGGATTGAAAATCAGGCCTTTTTTCTTGAGCATGGTTTATAGTTTTAAAGCGTTGAGGTTGGAGCTGTTGTCGGTGTTGACACTGCCAACCCTTGAGAGTTATGGTTTGGGATGGAAGGTTGACATGACTGGAATCATCGAAAATATGCGCGAGCCTATCTCGGAAATTTGCGCGCGGCATGGGGTAGCGCGGCTGTATGTGTTTGGCTCTGCGCTTGGCGATAGCTATGAGCCGGGAGAAAACGATCTCGATCTGCTCGTGGAATTCGCGCCGATAGAGCAGTATGCGCGGGTGGAGATTTATTTGGCTGCTGGAAGAGCTTCTACGCTGCTGCATACGAAGATCGATCTAATCATGGCTGGCGCCGTGATGAATCCATATATCGCTCGCGATATCGAGCGGACGAAACAGGTGCTTTATGCCGCGTGACGCGCGCGCCTATCTGGCGGATATCATTGAGTTGTGCGACGCGATCGCCGCCGCCGTGAGAAGCCTCGAATTTGAAGATTAGGCAACTTTTAATAATTCAACGCAAAGCCGCAACGACGCAGAGGACCGATTTCGTATCTGCGATCATACATTGATTGAAATCTCCGTGCCCTCTGTGTCTCCGCGTAATAATTTCAGTTTTTAAGAATTCTCTTACGCTGCTATAATCATCGCTAGGGATCGACTTCCGCAAGCCGTCCGTCATGGGCGTTTACGGCAAAAGACGAGACAGCTTTTTTACAATGCAAAAAAAAGCTAAAAAAGATGTATAAACTAGCTTCGGCAAATAGTCTGCGGGCGAAGAAAAAACGCTGAAATCGCTTCCAAAAGCAGTTGATTGTTTTTTTTTCTTTCCATTCCAAGATCCTGCCGGTATTCAAACCGTCAGAAAATGAATCGGAGTTCAGCGCGGCTGCTCCGATGAATCATTTTCTTCCGGAAGAAGGCGGTTATCTATGGCGACGACATCATCGGGCTCCACCGAAACTCCGAAAGAAGGCTTTGATTTGGCGCGCTGGACTTTGGCGATCATGCTCAGCATCATCAGCGCGCTGTTCGTGTGCGTCGTAACACCCTACAATAATTTCGTCATCGCCAATTCATTCATCTCCGACAGCTATCTGCCGGTCGCCTCGGTTTTTTGCATCACGCTGATTTCGCTGATCGTCAATCCGTTGATTCGATCCTTCTTTCCTTCCCTGGCTTTGAATTTCAAACAGCTGACGCTGATCTTCGTCGTTCTGCTCGCCGTGGCGGTGACACCCAGTTCGGGCTTGTTGCGCGTGGCGCCGTATTGCATCGCTTATGTCTCGTCGAACGCCGGCAACGACACGCGGCTGGCGGAGATTTATGAAGCCTTGGATCCGCCGGCGTCGCTGTTCCCGGACAACCTGAAATACGGCGTGGAAAAGCCGGTCGCCGAACCGTTTGTCGGCGAACTGGATCCCGGCGAAAAGATTCCCTGGGGCGCCTGGATTCCGCCGCTGATCAGTTGGAGCGGCTATTTGATTCCCTTCTGGCTGATGATGGTCGCGATGGGGGTGATCGTCTTTCCTCAATGGCGCGACAATGAACGCCTGCCGTTTCCCTTGCTGACGGTGCAGCGGATGTTGATCGAAAGCCCGGAGTCCGGCAAGCGGCTGCCGCCGATCTTCACGCGCCGTTCATTCCAGATCGCCCTCATCGGCGTATTCATCCTGCATTTCTTCGCCGAACTCGACGCGAATTGGCCGGGAACGGCGCCGGTCATTCCCTTGTCGTGGAACATCACGCGTTACTTTTCCGAAGCGCCGTTTAACTACCTGCCCGAGTGGATCCGGATCAATCGCATCTATTTCATGTTCCTCGGCATTGCGTTCTTCATGCCGAATCGAGTGGGCTTTTCGATCTGGTGTTTCCAGATCCTCTGGGCCATGTATGTCATGATCGACAACGCCTACTTCCCGCCTTATCACCACGGCTCGCTGGACGATCATAACACGGGAGCGGTCATCGCCTTGGCGTTGATCATCATCTGGCTGGGCCGCTCACATTGGGTGCATGTGATAAAATGCATGTTCGGCAAAATCGCCAACTCGGACGACTGGTCGTACATGATCAGCGGCTGGGCCTTTGTGCTGGCTTGCATAGGCATGGGCGCCTGGCTGCACTGGGTCAAGGTTCCGTTTCCGTATATTTTGTTCCTGGTGACGATGGCGGTCTTCATCGGACTGGCGATGACGCGCGTCATCGCGGAGGCCGGTTTGCCTATGCTGGGCGTGGATTCAGTTTCAACAATGCGCATGCTGCGGCTGATTCCCGCTGCTTTTCACACCCCCGCCTCGGCTTGGTTCGGCGGCATTGTTTCACTGTTCAATGGCTCCAACAACCGGCTGTGCGTGGCCGTGCTGACGACGCACGCCATCGGGCTGGACCGCGAGGCGACGCAATCCAAGCGGATGTCCACCGGCGGCATTGTGCTGATGGTGATTATTCTCTCAATGGTCGTCTGCGGCGCGGTTCATCTTTACGCCGGGTACCATCACAGCATGTCGCTTGACGGACGCGAGTCGCCGCTCAGCATCGCCTGGGGCGGCACCTGCTTCAACTGGACCGCCAACGCCATGCTCTTCGAGCAGCAAAAGGGCATGATGAGCGCGGGAAATTACAATCAGATCGGCCATCTGTGTTTCGGCTTTTCCCTCGCCATCGTGCTGCAATACCTGTGCACGACCTTCCCCTGGTGGCCGCTGCATCCAGTGGCGTTGATGTTTGTCGGCACGTGGTACGTCCATCAACTCTGGGTCAGCGTGTTTCTCGGCTGGCTGCTCAAGGTGCTGATCCTGCGCTACGGCGGATCGCGCGTGTATCGCTCCGCCGCGCCGTTCTTTATCGGCCTGGTGATCGGCGAGGTGCTCTCGGTCGCCTTCTGGGTCGCCGTTTCCGGCATCCGCGCCTTTAGCGGACTGCCCTATCAGGTCGTCGAGATTCTGCCTTATTGACCCTCGCCTTGCGTCAATTGAATCGTGATCGTTTCCGGCTTCAGCCCTTCGGCTCTGGCGTGCAGTGTGATGGCGCCCGCTTTGCCCGTGGGACGCAGAATTGCCAGACAGCGGCCCTGACGCGTTTTGCAGACGGGCGCCTGGAAACTGGCCGGTTCGTTCGGGCTGCCGTTGCATTGCGCGGCGAGTTCTCCGGCGCCGCTGACGGCGAAATGCACTTCGACTTCCGCATTCGGCACGCGCGCGCCATCCGCATCTACTACTTCAACGGTCACATACGATAGATCGTTACGGTCCGCATGAATGCTCGTCCGGTCGGCGGTTAGTTTCAATTGCTTCGGCGCGCCGCTGGTTTTGAGCGCTGTTTCCGCAACGACTTTTCCGTTGTCCAAACCGTACGCCTTCAGTTCTCCCGGCGTGTAGGGCACATCGAATTTCGCGGTTAAATTTGTTGCGGCGGAAACCGGTTGCTCACCGATCACTTCGCCGTTGAGTTCAAGCCGCACTTTTTCACAACTGGAGTATACGGACACCTGCAGCGGATTGCTTTCCTGCCCTGGCCAGTTCCAACTGCGCTCCTCATCCGGCCAGCCCCAGTCGCTGATCACTTCATGCTGCCCGGATGGGATCGGCGTATGCACCGCCATTTCAATTTGACTTCTGCCCCAGACGACATCGCGATAATAAGACTGCGGTTTTTTTAAGCCGCACAGGTCGAGGTCGCCGCACCAGGCGCCGATCCACGGCCATGGCATGAAGAAAAAATTACTTTCCACATTCAAAATGGCGTGCGCTAGCCCGGCTTCGCCAAGGTAGTCCATCGCGGTCCAGACAAAATCGCCAATGATATAGGAATGCTTTTCGACAAACGACCAGTAGAGAAAAGTTTCTTTCGGATAAGATTCCGTGCACAACATGACGCGATCAGGATGTCTTGCATGGTCGGACTCGTATTGATCCGGCAGGTAGTTATAGCCGCAGACATCCAGATATGTGAAAGCAGGATCGGAGGTCTGTGCCCAATCTCCAGTCCTACTGATTGCCTGAGTGATATGACGCGTCGGATCGTGAGACAAAACAGCTTCGCGCAACCGCTTCTGTGTGCTTTCAGCGTTAAATTGTTCGGGGATTTCGTTGCCAATCGACCACATGATGATACACGGATGATTGCGGTCGCGTCGCACCATTGATGCGATATCGCGCTCGCACCATTCGTTGAAAAACCGGTGATAATCCTGGTGGTTGGCTTCCTTCGACTGGTTCCACTGATCGAAGGCTTCGTCGATCATCAGCATGCCCAGCCGGTCGCAAGCGTCGAGCATCGCGGACGACGGTGGATTATGGCTGCTGCGGATGGCGTTATAGCCGTTCGCCTTAAGCAACTCCACGCGGCGGATTTCCGCGCGGTCGATGGCTTTGGACCCAAGCGGACCGTTGTCATGGTGGATGCAGCCGCCCTTAAGCAAGAGCGGCTCGCCATTCAAACGAAAACCTTTCACCGCATCGATTTCGATTTTTCGAATACCAAAATTCGTTGAAATGGTATCGACGGTTTTTCCTGCGACAACAATCTCTACATCCGCGGTGTATAAGTATGGCGTGTCGATTCCCCACAATTTTGGAGAGGAGACTTCGATCAATTGAGCTGTCGCGCCTGTGCTTCCGGCATCCACCTTTAATTCGCTTTCGGCGCTGCCGATCTCTTTCCCTTCAAAATCTCGAAGATGAATGCGGACAAGCGCATCCGCCGGGGAATCGGTCTCGTTGCGCGCCTCGACAGCGACTCTCACGGTCGCTTTTTCGGTTGTGACTTCCGGCGTCGCAACAAAAACACCCCATGTCGGCACATGAACGGGATTGGTGATGGTCAGCCATACATGACGATAGATCCCCGAACCGGAATACCAGCGGCTATTGCGTCCTTCGTTGCGCACGCGCACGGCAAGAATATTTTCCTCGCCCGGCGCCTTCAGGTGCGGAGTCAAATCAAATTCAAAAGCAGTGTAGCCATGGGGATGCTCCCCTGCGCGTTGTCCATTGATAAAAACTTCGGCGTTCATATATACGCCGTCGAATCGCACAGCGACGCGCTGATCCGTTTCGTTCACGACAAAATGTTTGCGATAACAGCCGATGCCGCCGATCGTGTTTCCGGTGAAATGCTTGCTCGGACTATCCATGGGATCAAACGGACCGATCCCTGCATCTTTTATTCCGGCGACGTTGATGCCGCCGTTGCCATTCCCGTCAAAAACACGGACGGCAAGAATGTCCGTGCCGTCGCCGCGGACCAGTGAAGCCGGCACGCGATAACGACGCTGCACATCCCACGCAGTGCTATAATTCGGCGGAAAGACGCCCATGCCGCCGATGCGTTGTCCATTGAGCCAGGCTTCATCCACATCATCAATGCAACCCAGCAAAAGATCGAAATTCTGACCCTGACATTCTTCCGGAACTTCAAGTTTCCGGCGAAACCAGCCATAGACGTTGTCGTCAGTGTAATCGGAATGATGCTCCCAATTGTCCGGCAGCGCAACCAGCTGCCAATCGCTGTCGTCCAGTTCGCTCGCGCTCCAGCCAGCATCGTCGCCTTTGTGGAAACGCCACTGCCCAGTGACAGCCTCAAGTTCCGGAACAGCGTTTTCCTTTATCGGCAGGTCTTCAATCGTCCAGTCATGCGGAAGATCCAGCTGGCGCCAGTTGGAATCATCAAACGATGGACTCTCCATGCCCGGCTCATCGGCGCGCAGAAAACGCCAATCGCCGTCGAACGGCAGATCGCGCGAGTTCCCCGCGAAAACAGAAGCGCTCATGCCGCATTGGGCGAAGAAAAAACAGGATCCCAGCTTGCATAGGTTCATGCTATATGACTCCAAGTTTCATTGTATTTTCTAATCTCTATCTCGAGCGAATCGACGTCAAGGCGTAAATCGGCTGATTCTCATGATGTCTTGAATTGAATACGACATAATCTGCTGTCGCCAATGGATCGTGCCACGGATGTCCGCAATAGCGCTCGGTTCACCGGCAGCAGCAATGCAGCCGGTTTGACTCCCTCGAAAGTGATTCAAAGGCGACAGTCAAAAAACGCTTCATTCAAAAATGGGATGGCCACAAACAAGTATGATGACCGCATACAACTTAATAGCATAGTCTGCCCACGGCCTGGCTATTGCGCATAATTCTGTTCAAACTCAATCTTATTGCTGATATAATATTACATATCTTTATTGATTATAGTATTTTATAAAATATCGAAAATGAGCTGCATATAGCGCATTTACTATAAAATTGTCCAAAAAATGCAAAATGAACTTGATCTAAATTATATTCTCATATAGTAATTATTGAAAACGGTAAATTTCTTTCTTCATGACAAAAGAGAGCCCCAAAGAACTATCTCGCGATTCGTTTTTGGATCGCAATAAAACCAGGATTCAACCATGAAAACAACCTTGCGCATTGCCATCATCGCTTTCGCGATCCTCATCATCGCCGCCGCGGCCACTGCATACTGGATGCTCCAAACCCCAACGCCCACGCCGCAACAAACGGCCAACGCCAAAGCTCAATCGGTTAACGCCGCGCCGCTCGCTGATGCCGAAATCCCAATCCCGAAGCCCGAAACCCGAAGCCCGGAACCCGATGCCTCAAACTCGGAGCCTGAACCGACACCAACCCCCAAACCCACTCCGCGCCCCGAACCGACGCACGTTCCCGCTCCGCCGCCGAAAACCTGCCGCGCACTCGATCCTAGCCTCGTGCCCCCTGAATTCGCCGGTTTCCTCGATTGGGACAGCCGCAAACAGGCCCAGGCCGTGACGGAGCGCATGAAAAATCCGGACCTCGATCCCGCCACGCTCAGTTTCTTCAAAGCCGCGATCCACGATCCCGAACTCGGTCTCCTCGTCCGCAACAACATGGCCAACGCCCTGCTCAACCAGGAGCGCAAGGACACGCAGCTCTATCGTGAGTTCATCGACATGTGCCGCGATCCCGAGCAATCCGAACGCTGGCGCGCCTATTGCATCCAGTTCCTCGCTGGAACCCGCCCCTACACCGACGATAAAGGCGCCGTGGACCGCACCCTCTTCGGCCTTGCGCGTGGCGATGACCCGCTGGCCAGCCAAGCCCAGATGATGCTCGCCACGCTGGAGCAACGCGGCCAGCTGCGCCTCGACGGCGAATTCGCCACGCTGCAGGCCGCCGTGCTCAGCAACGAAACCGCGACGACCGGCGACCGCATCGCCGCGCTCAGCCTGCTCGGCCAGCGCAAAGCCGCCGAGTGCCGCGACATCATCCGCCAATACGCCACGAAGCCCTGTCCCGAGAGGCGCGTCGCCATCGCCGCGCTGGGTCAGATCGCCGATCCGGAAGACAAAGCCATCATCCAGGCCGTTCTCGATGATCCCGAAGCCGGCTTCCTCGTCAAAAAAGCCGCCGAGACCGCCATCAAGAACTTCAAGTGACGACAGACCGCATTGTAAAAAAAACGTTGCCAGCCAGTAGAACGGGAATCAATCCGGGGACGACAGCATGCAATTGCCTGCAGCTGTCGCGCGTGAGGAAGAAGCCGTAAGGAAATTATATTCATTCTCGAAAGTAATATCCGAATTGAAAGGGAACACAACCGGGGGCGGCAGTGCCACATTCAAAGGACGCGAGCAGAACTTTTCAGAGATGCTCTATTGCTGCTTTTATTCAGGATGCTGCCGGCGCGATGAGTAATATCGGAACATCCACCAGCCGAGTATTCCAGCCAATACTGCCACAAAGACCAATAAGGATATGCGGTTGATGCTGGCGTTAAAGTCATCCGCGATCTGCCTTCGCTGTTCCTGCTCCTTGCGGTTGATCGCCACTTGCCTTTGGGCTTGAGTTTTCATGCTGTCAACAAGCGCGCTTTTCACCGCCATGCGTTGTTCATAACGTTTCTTGCCGGTTTCGATTTTCAACCGCCGGTCTTCTGAAGCCAATTCCTGAACGTACGCATCGATCTCTTCCTGGGTTGCGTCACTCATGTGCTCTGGGAGCTGAACGCCGCGTGGAGCGACAGTTTCCTGCGCGTCATCGGCCATGCCGGAAACAGTCGCCAACAGCGTCACCAGCGCGATGGACAAAAATAAAAAGGGCATCCGTATGGCTTTCATGGGGCGCATCAATTCGACTCCTCACATCAGGATCCTTCACTGTAGAATCCTGCTACAGGTGTAATCTCGGTCAGAGACTCAAATTCCGTTCGCTCCGCCATAGGAAGCCCCAAATCGATATAGCGATTAGGATCGTCGGCGTACCGGCTATGCACGCGGTAATCGTATGTGAAGGTTCCTGTGCTGCTGAAAATGATGGCCTCATCATGACAGATGATGGAACCGTGGATAATCATATGGCTTTTTTCCAGGCGCATGCCGCAGGCGTGGTTGCAGTAAAAGACCCCTTCGAGCGTGTTGAAGTAGCTCCGGGTGTTCGAGTCCTTTTTGGGCACAAGGTTGCTATATGCAACAGGATTGCCGTATTGTGTGGGATAGCCGTCGATTTTAGCGATGCGGGTGTTGTCCATTTTCATCCCGTTGTTGTAATTGTATCCGGTGTCTTCAACGCCGTCGCCATCGGCGTCATACCAGGCGCTGTCCGCCAAGCCGTCGTCATCGGTGTCCAGATAGTCGATGTTGTCGTCAGGCGTGTCCTGGATGCCATCCGCGCCAAGGGTGGTCTCATCGCCGAAATTCTTCAGACCATAGCTGCCGTTGTTCCAGCAGTATTCGTACCATCCGCCGCTGCCGGTGTCATTGACGTCGCCGACGAGGATGCTTTCGCGCACGGCGTAAGCCACCAGATCTTTGCCGTCGCCGATGGCGTCTTCAACCCATTGGTCGCGGCCGTCCTGCGACATGCTGGCCGGCGCTGAATTGAAATCCGGTCCGTTGACATAAGTCAGGTTGTCCATCACGTATAAATTGCCGCCGACGTAAAATGTGCCTTGGCCAGTGACTTTGCCGCCGATCACCAGGTCGCCATCGATGACGACCGGACCGTCGATGACGATGGGATTGGCGTCCGTCCCTTTCAAGTAGATGCCCGGCTTTGAGGCGTCATCATGCACGGCGTCGATCATGACGCTGCCGCCCTGCGTCACTTGGCTGCCATTATCGTTGTCATAAGCTTGGGCTTGATCTTTGTAGTAGTCGAAATCCTTTAGATTGGGCATATCGACGCGTGTCACGCCGGGATGCACGTAGGTGACGGGATCATCGCCGGCGTAACCGACGAAGGGAATGTCGCCGCTGAAAGGATCGACCGCCACTTCGTTTTCTTCGATGCTGCCATTGGCGAAGATGTTGCCGTTCACCTCCGGATTGTAGCGAAAGTCAAAATCCCAATTCGTGCGCTGGTCGCCCCAGCCGGTGATTGAAGCGCCCCACCACCAGCCCCAGTTGTTGAGGAAGTACTCATAGTCGAACACGACGCTGGGCGGGTCTTTGCGAATCAGCGCCTGGATCGTCCGGACCTTTTCCCCGACCTTGGCGGAGGAAGTGACGCGATACATATCCGTGACTCCGCTGGGGGAGTTTTCAATCGTCACCCAAATATCGTCCAGGCGGGATTCGCCCGCGCCCATCGACGACAGGTAATCCAAGTCGATGTCGCCGTCGCCGTCACTGTAGTTCCCCAGGAAGACGGCGGTGGCGCCTCCTTCGTCGGCGTCGCCGATTTGTTGAGCGGCCCACTGCATCGCATTCTCAGCGTGATACCAGGCCTCATGCGAATCCCAGCGTCCATGAGATTGGCGATATTGAAACGAGCTCAATTGCAGCAAACCGGCCGTGGCGATACCGGCGATGCTGATCACGACCAAAGCCATGAACAACACCGTGCCATGCAGCTTGCGGTTGAGTGCGCTGTTTGGATGTTGATGAGTTGTCATTGTTTCAAACCTCCCTGAAAAAACGCTGTCGATTCGCCATGCCCGGCGTTTCGAAAAAAGCGCATTTGATCATTTGTCCCGCAATGTGACGGTGAACGTTTTCGTGACGGTTTGAATAAGTTTCGAGCCATCCGCGGGATCGGTCCGTCCATTCGTCCCGTTGTCGTCCATTTCAAAATAGACATTGATCGTGCTGTCATCCGGAATGCCGCCGGTCTTCTGACTTTCAAAAAAGTACATCTCGCGCAACATGATGCTCGGTCCGCTGGCGAACACGATGCTGTAGTCGCCCGAGTCGGTCCAATCTTCATAGAATTCCACGTTGCTGGTCGTGGCGTTGAAACGAAGCCGGCGGCGCACCGCGGAGCTATCGCTCTCGCTGAATAGAATGCTGCGGTAAACCTTCGCGCCCCCAGGCAGCGAAATCTCATCCGCTGTGGGAAACAGCGCGCCTGATCCAGCGCTGGCGTTGCGCAGATTGAAACGCGTCCCGCCTTCGCCGCCAGTAAGGAGCCGGTCCTGCAACAGATCTGCCGCTTGCCGCAGCCGGACGGTGGCGATTGCTTCTTTTTGCCCAAGGGCGATTTGATACATCAGATAAGCTAATGCGCTGGAGATGATGACAGACAGCGATAATGCAATTACAATCTCCACCAATGTTATGCCCCGCCGTCTCGCTTGCGGACCGCGAAACCTTTCATGGCTTTTTATTCTGTTTGACATCATGACTCTCTCCAACGCTTCAGGACAATGCCGTGGCTATCCATCCCGCATGCGCACAAGATCCATACGCTTGGACAATTGACCGCCGCGCCCTAACGGCGCATCCCAGCGCATCACGAGCGACAAATGTTTCGAATAATCTTCACCGCTGTCCTGTGTGACGGTCAGCACGACCTGCATTTCAGGATTGAAGGAGGACATCCAGGCCAATTCCGGTTGAAAGACCAGATAGTCATTCGCAGTCAGATCGATCCAGGCGTTGTTGTTCGGGATGAAGATGCCCGGCGCGCCGTTGTTGCCGTCGTACAATGCATTAATCGGAGCTCCCTTTTTGATTTCCGCAAAATCCAGCCCTTCGACCAGTTCTAAATAATGAATTGCGTAATTCAGCATGACATTATGCTGATGCTGTTTGGTCTGCTGCACGCGATGGACGGATAACGCGGAAATCGTAACAAGGAAAACCAGCGCCGTAATGCCGCTGGCCGTGATGACCTCAATCAGCGTCATACCGGCAACGTTTCTTGAATATCGTTGCTGACGTACCACCATAAATCCATTCCTTCCTGCGCGAAATGGCATCGTCATCAAATAAAATCGACCAAATGATTCAATATCAGCATTTTTTTGACCGACTACTGTTTATAGATTAATACGCCTGTTCCTTCTCTTCTTTCCTTTTTATCGACTGAAGCAGTATAGATCTTAACTTTATTATGACTCTATACCCTAAAGCCCTTTTAATGTGCACATTAACATTGCCGCAACCTACAATAATTAAAAGGTGTAGCAATCATCACAACCGGCAGATTAGCCCTTTGAATGGAAATTACACCAATATTGCGTCTTTTTTCGTTGAATAGCCGCGCTTTGGTCAATGAATGTTTTAAATAATATCACACCTGTGCTTTACCGTCAACATTAAAGCACATATTCTATTCATTTTAATTATCGCATCATTTTTATGCTCTTAGATCTTGGATTCTATTCATCCTCCTTGATCAAGACTTGGTATGACGACGCCTTTTTATAGTATTGGCCATCTGTGACCTAATTCTGGGCTGGACAAGATCTCGATCCGCACATCACGAATCCGATGAAAACGAGCATTATTGGGTCTGTAGCTTGTCCTCCATTCTATACGGGCTATTTATACCTGTTGAGCGATATAAAGAGCTTTTTCTGAGCTGGATGCGAATTGGCCGTATGTAATGATACACTGCGGAGCTTGGCGCCATCCGCCAATCCGAGGTTGACTTCATGATTAACCGTCTCAACAATCTCCTTGGGAAGTCGCCGGCATCGTGGCGTCCATTTCGCCATGATCTCCCCAATTGCATTGGTGAGTTGAATTCAAGATTCTTATGGCTGACGGCAAAGGACGGCGCCGATGGACAATATCAAGATCGGGGTGATTGGCTGCGGGAAAATGGGGATCAATATTGTCCAGCGGCTGCTTGCGCATGATGATCGTTTGCAGGTCGTCGCTATTTTCGATCCGGATCCACGGTCCTTGGAAGCAGCGGTTGAGTTATTGGGTTCGACGGTCCGAATTTGCGCGGATTATCGGGAGGTCGTCAGCATCCCTGAGATCCAGTGGATCATGATCGCTTCCTGGAACTGCGATCATTGCGCACAGACTGTCGCCGCTTTCGAGGCCGGCAAGCATGTCTTCTGCCAGAAGCCGCTGGCTTTGTCCGTTGAGGAATGCCGGTTGATGCGGGACGCCTGGCAGCGCAGCGGCAGAATGTTCAACATTGGCTTCACGCTGCGTTATTCTCCGCACTACCGGAAAATCAAGCAACTGATCAGCGAAGGCCGCATCGGCCAGATCATCAGCATGGAATTCAACGAGACGCTGGAATTCAATCACGGCGGCTACATCATGGGGGATTGGCGGCGTCTGCGGAAGAACGCCGGAACTCATCTGCTGGAGAAATGCTGCCATGACATCGACCTGGTGAACTGGATGGTCGGCGCGCGAGCCGAACGCGTCGCTTCCTTTGGAGGGTTGGATTTTTTCGTCCCGCGCAACGCGCATCGCGTCGATGAAATCCCTGCGCAAGCGGACGGCAAAAAGGCATACACAACGTGGGGCGGATTGGTCGCGCTGGACCCTTTCCTGTCCGACAAGGACATCGTCGATAACCAGGTCGCGATCATTGAATACGAAAACGGCGTCAGGGCGACGTTTCATACGAATTGCAACGCGGCCATCCCGGAGCGCAGAATGTACATCCTGGGAACTGAGGGAGCGATTCGCGCGGATGTGCTGACTGGGACGATCCACCTGAAGCGGATCGGATTTGATACGCAACTGGAGGATCTATCGACTGAAGCAAAAGGCGGGCATGGATCCGGGGACGGCGTGCTTGTGATTGAACTGGCCGAAAGCATGCTGCGCCGGACGCCTCCTTCCGTCGGTTTGGTGGAAGGGCTGGAATCGGCCGTGACTTGCTTCGCCATTGACGAGGCGATGGACTTGGGCGCCGTGGTCGATGTTCGTCAATATTGGGATAGAATCGATAAAATGAAACCAAACGTTGAATACCTTCCAGATGACAGCGTCGATGTCGCATTGGATCAGGAGCTACGCGACTTGCTGTCCACCTGTTTCACCAAGCCGGGGGATGAGGTGTTCCGGCAGCGACGATATTTCGTCACGCCCTATCCGCACCGGTGGATCCTTCGCGACGCGCAAGGCGCCATTGTCGCGCACGTCGGCGTGCATGACCGGCATGTCGAGGCTGATGGTCAATCGTTCCGCATTGGAGGCATCGCCGAAGTTTGCGTGCATCCCGATCATCGGCGCAGGGGTTATGTGCGCATGATGCTGGAGCAGATCCATGCGTGGCTGCATGAACGTGGATTCGTTTTCGCCATGTTGTTTGGCGAAGCGAGCGTGTATGGCTCCAGCGGATACAAAGAGGCGCGCAATATCGTGTATGGCGATAGCGGAACGGGCTGGAAACAGACCGGCGGCATGGTGAAGGAATTGACGCAAACGCCATGGCCGGATACAGAAGTGCGTCTGTCCGGACAAAAGTTCTGAGCAACATCCTCGCGCGGCAGCATCTGTCCGGAAAAAAATTCTCTGGCGATCCTCATGGCATTGCGAGACTATGAATCCAGCGACAGGAATTCGTATCAAATGTTCACCGCAATGAATTGAGATATGGTCCGCAAAAAGCATCATTCAGACTCCTCGAAAAGCAAACGCCCTGCCACAGGACGGCAGAAAAAAAGAATCCTGCTCTTCTCGCTGACGAACTGCACCATTGCGCCGGTGTTGGAGCGCATCCTTCCAGACATGGGATGCGAACTGACCAATGTCGTGGCGCAAGAGATTGAAGGCGGCGGTCTGGAACTCATCTCCCACCGCTCGTGGGAAAGCATCATCGCCGAAATGATCCGGCTCAAGCACGACGCCGTCATTCTCATCAATTCCAAGGGAATCGATGACGGCGAACTCTGGCTGGCGGTCGCGGAGACCTTCCGCATCCCCGTTTTTAATTGGTTCACCGATCATCCCCGCTTCTGCCCATGGCGCCCTGTTGAAATTCAATCCGATGCGCTTCATGTTGTTCTATGGGATGCGGGTTATACAGAAGAACTCATCGCGCTAGGTTATCGCCATGTGCATCCTCTCCCTTTGGCGGCCGATTCTCGAATTGCGGACAGCCTTGCCGATGAACCGCTCGATCCGCCATGCGACGTGGCGTTTGTCGGAAGTTTGTCGGATCATCGTATCCGCGCATTGCGCGAAGAATTGATGGCGCGCCTGGAAAAAGCAAAACATCCGGACGCTGATGAAGCAAACCGTCTCATTGAGAAGGGGCGCCAGTGGACTCGCGAGCATCGAGGCCGCTCCATCTTTCAATACGCCGATTCCATCGATCCAGAATCGCTGCCGGAAGACGAGTTTGACAAACGCGAGGCTGTTCGCCTGATCGCAGCGATCATCGATTTTGAAAATATGCGCGACGACCGGCTGGAACTGGCTTCAGCGCTGCGTGACAAAGGGCTTCAGGTGTGGGGAGACGCAGCCTGGAAAGATCAAATCCCGTCGGAACAATTCCGCGGATTCGTCTCTTACCAAGACGTGGGGCGGATCTATCACGACGCGCGCATCATCGTCAATCTCAGCCGCGGCCAGTTGCTCACCGCCGTCAATCAACGCGTCTATGACGCGCCGATGTGCGGAGGATTTCTCATCACCGACCGGCGTCCGGGATTGGCTGACATCCTTGAACCCGGCGTCGATATGGCGGTGTATGACGATGTTCGCGAACTTCCCGGACTCATTGATGAATATCTGGCGAACGAATCTCTCAGACGTGAAATGAGCGCTCGAGCAAAGCGGCGCATTATGGACGCGCACCTCTACGAGCATCGCGTGCAAACTCTTTTCCAATGGATCGAGGAAGCGCACCAGGAGAACCGTTCAACTAAAGCGTTGCCGTTGGCGCCGGAATGGCAGCAACGGCTGGCTCGCGTCGCGCCGGCGCTCGTAGCGGAAGGACACATCGACGAAGCGCAGCAGCTTGCCAATGCGTTGAGCAGACGAGGCGATATGACGCCTTATGGCGAAGTCGTCCTGGCCGTCAGCGATTTGTTCGGAGCGCGTAAGGATGTGGAGAAAGCGTACAAACGGCTGAAGCGCGCCCATGAATCCGGCGTGGCGGAATCGCGACCGTATTATGCCCTGACGCTGGCCAATCTGAAGCAATTCGATGAAGTGGTACATGTCATTGGGCAGACGCCGGAGGACGAACGGCTCGCTCTGGAATGGCGGCTGCTGGGACACAGCTGGAGATGCAGAAATCAACCACGCCAAGCCCTGCAAGCCTACGACCGAGCGCTAATGCTCGAACCCAACAATAAGGAAATCCTCGCCGCCATCGAGCTATTGCAGAACTCCTGATCGAAAACCGCACAGCATCCTGAAACTTAATAAGTCGTCCAGCGGGCGGATTTGAGTTGATTCCATTCCGCACGGTCGTCGCCGGCATTCGTATCTTCGATGATCACAAAGTTGGCTTTCGTCCAGTCCTCGCTCCATTCGTGAATGATGATCTGCTCGCCCTTGGCGTCCGGCAGCACCGGCGCCAGCCGGATATCGGAGACGTAGACTCTTTCCTGAATGGGAATGCGGGCGATGGTTTCGGCTTTTTGATTGATCACCAGCAAATGGCAGAGGTCTTCGTCGAGCAGGACCAGTTCGTCATTACCGTCGCCGTTCCAATCGCCGATGGACGGCGTGTGGCATCCGGCCACACTGCCGATGACTTCGAGTTCGTTGTTCAGGAAATAATTCACCGAATCGACCGCGCGCTGCTTCATGCCGCGCCAGGTGAGGTCGCGCCTGGCGGGCAGATCGGTGAACACAAGCGCGGGATCGGCGCCCCGCTTGGTCAGAACGCGAGCGCTTTGAATTTCTTTCAACTGCTGTCCGTCAAGCTGCCAGACGATCTCGCCTTTCGCATCGAGAATCCTGCCGCCGGGTCCGAAGAAAAGCCGCGTCTTTCCTTGCATCGTAAAAACCGGATTCGAATCTGGATGGGACTCACCGGTTCCCTCCAGCAGATTCGTCCTATCCCAAATGACCTTGCCGGCCGCATCGAGCAACAGGACGCCGCAATAGAGTTCATCGACGCCGTCGCCATCGAGATCGACCGGAATCGTAGTATGACCCAATCCCTCGACTGGCAGCGTCCACAGACAATTCAGTTCGGCGTCGAAAACGCTGATCTGAGCGTAATCGTCATGCAGCGCCAATCCCCACTGGCCGCCTTCCAGCCGCATGGGAACCAGGCTGACGCGATTATCGCCCCACTTGGGATCCAGTTTCACGGTCTCCGGACTCCAGGCCAGCGTCTCGCCTGTCGCGGCGTCCAGACGGCAAAGGCGCGGCTCCTGCTCATCATCCTTGTGCCGAAATACCACCAGTTCCAGGCGACCGTCGCCGTCGAAATCGAACAGCGGAACATTGCTATCCACCCGAACCGAACTCGGTCTTTTTTGGGGATCGCTCCACTGCCATAGCATCGTGCCGTTGGCCGCATAGGCGGTATGCTCCGCCGTGCCTTTGATATAAAAGATTTCCAGCCCCGGAGTTTCATGCGCATCGCCGATGCGAGTGAAAAACCAGCCGTGCTGATAAATGCGTTGATCCCGCCACTGAGCGCAATACGGCGTGGCGGCGCTGATCGGGAACTTGTGGATTTTAATACCGGGTGTTGATTCCATTTCTGCAGATTGAACCTCAACCATATAGAATATGCTCATCAGTAAGATGAACGTGTAAGTTTGTACTTTGATCACGATATATCCATCCTCTTCCCTGCATCAATACGGGAATCAATGTCAGGATTCATGGCTTGATATTGTGTTTGATCCATGCCTCCGCTTCTTCCCGGGTTCTGCACACATGGGATTTTACGCCATGCTCATCCGCATATGCCTGCCACATTCGCCCCATTCCATATTCGACATTCGTCGGTAGAACAAACGCCACAATCAAATTTCTGTTTACCTTGAACACCTCAGAAGTGACGTCCACATTGCCCTGAATGCCCCTTGTGCTGAGATCGAATTGATCGACCCGGCTCAAATCAGTCAGCGCGTAACGATATGACTTTAATCGCTCGAGCGCCGAGCTTTTTTTTCTCCCGCTTTCAATGATATCATCATCGGTCACCGTGCCCCAGTATTCTGTGATCACGCCGCCTTCTTCATCCAAGTATGTTATTTTATACGGCATCAGCCGCCCTCGTCGTGGTTGCATTAACGATCTTGTCAACGCCAGAATAGGCGCTGTTGAAAACCTGTTACCAATTTAAATCTACACTCGAAGGCGGAATTAAAACAAGCTCAGAATGAAAGCCAGCATAAATGCCGCCATGTTAAAGTCACTGATGCTGGCGACATCAACGCCTCTCAACTGATTGAACCTTGCTGGCAGCGGCGTGGAGTCCATGGAAACAGTTTGGTGGGGCAAACTGAATCTTGACATTTCCGCGCCAGGGAACAGAATGTCTATCCTTAGTGTTGAAAAATAGGGATTTAACCATGTCGCCGTATCAACGGCTGGGAGGATAAAGGCAACAACGGCAATGGATCAACTGCAACAACTGGAGAACATCGGCGTCCATATTTTACGCGAGGCCTACGCTAATTTTAAGAATCTGGGCATGCTTTGGTCCATCGGCAAAGACAGCACGGTGCTGCTGCATCTGGCGCGCAAGGCTTTCTTCGGACATGTGCCGTTTCCGCTGATCCACATCGACACCAGCTATAAAATCCCCGAAATGATCGATTACCGGGACCGCCTGACCAAGGAGTGGGGCCTGACGATGATCGTGGGGAAAAATGTCGATGCGCTCCATGCGCGCGAGACGTATCCCGACGACAAGTTGACCCGGGTGCAATGCTGCCAGGCGCTGAAGGCGGACGCGCTGAAAAACACCCTCAGCGGGCGCTGGAAACGCTGGCGCTTCAACCACGGCACGGATCAATACGAGGTGGATACGAACCGCGAGGCGTTCACCGGCGTGATCGTCGGTGTGCGCGCGGACGAGGAAGGCTCGCGCAGCAAGGAGCGCTACTTTTCGCCGCGCGACCGGCAGAGCGAGTGGGATATCGGCGATCAGCCGCCGGAATTCTGGAACCAGTACAAAACCGACTTCGCTCCCGGAACCCACGTGCGCATTCACCCGCTGCTCGACTGGACCGAGCTGAACGTGTGGGAGTACATCGAGCGCGAAGAAATCCCGATGGTCTCGCTTTACTTCAATCAGGGCGACGGCAAGCGCTACCGCTCGCTGGGCTGCGCGCCGTGCACCTCGCCGGTGGACAGCGACGCGCGCAACGTGCATGAGATCATCGAAGAGCTGCGCACCGGCAAGTTCAAGGACATCGCCGAGCGCAGCGGCCGCGAACAGGACAAGGAAGACGGCGGCGGACTTGAGACGCTCCGCCGTGACGGGTATATGTAAAAACTGATGAACGATGACAAACATTTAAACCATAAGATCGCTATGGAAGCAATCCTTTATGCAAATCCAAAACCTTGATATACCGGAACAGCAGATTGAAGAATACTGCCGGCAGAAGCGTATTCGCAAAATGATGCTGTTTGGCAGCGTTGTTCGAAACGATTTTCGCCCGGAAAGCGACGTTGATGTGCTCGTGGAATTCGAGCCAGAAGCCAGAGTTGGATTGATTCGATTTGCAGGAATGGAACTTGAACTGACCGACTTGTTGAAGCGGAAGGTGGACCTGAACACGATCGATTTTATCCATCCGGAATATCGTGATGAAATTTTGCGAGAGGCGCGACTGATTTATGACCAGGCACAATGATGAAGTGCGCCTACGGGATATGTTGAGCCATGCTGAGGAAGCCTGCTCTATGACAGCAAGCCGATCTTTGGATGATTTGAAAAAAGATCGCATGCTTGAATTGGCGCTTGTTCGCCTTGTTGAAATAATCGGTGAAGCAGCGGCGCGAATCAACGAAGAGACCAAGGTGAAGTGTGGAGCAATTCCATGGCCGCAAATTGTCGGCATGCGAAATCGTCTCGTGCATGGATATGACAACATCGATCTCAATCTGCTATGGGATACAGTGCAGGACGACCTTCCGCTTCTCATCGACGCATTAAAGAAAACTCTCGACAATCTGGAAAAATGAATGGACAGCACAATGTCGCATACAACCGTTCAACAGGCTGGCAAAGTTGGCGTATCCGATACGCGTGAGAAGATGAATATCGTGATCGCCGGGCACGTTGATCATGGCAAGTCCACCATCATCGGACGGATGCTCGCGGACACGGATTCGCTGCCCAAGGGCAAGCTGCAATTTGTGCAGGATCAGTGCGAGCGCAACTCCAAACCGTTCGAATACGCCTTCCTGCTCGATGCGCTGAAGGACGAGCAGGCGCAGGGCATCACCATCGACTCCGCGCGCGTCTTTTTCAAAACGGAAAAGCGGCACTACATCATCATCGACGCGCCGGGGCATATTGAATTTCTCAAGAACATGGTCACCGGCGCCTCGCGCGCCGAGGCCGCGCTGCTGGTGATCGACGCGCATGAGGGCATTCAGGAAAACTCACGCCGGCATGGCTACATGATCTCGATGCTGGGCATCCGGCAGATCGTCGTGCTGGTCAACAAGATGGACCTGGTGAATTACGACGAGCAGACCTATCGCCGCATCGTGGAGGGATATACCGAATTTCTCCAGGGCATCGACGTTGAGGCGCGGGGCTTCGTGCCGGTGAGCGGAATCAACGGCGACAATGTCGCGTCCCCCAGTCAAAACATGCCATGGTACAACGGCAAGACCGCGCTGGAGTTCCTCGACGCTTTCAAAAAGGAAAAGCCGCCGGTGGACAAGGCTTTCCGCATGCCGGTGCAGGACGTCTATAAATTCACCAAGTCCCAGGACGCCCGCCGGATTATAGCCGGAACCGTGGAAACCGGTCAACTCAACATCGGCGACGAAGTCGTGTTTTATCCATCGGGCAAGAAAAGCCGGGTGAAATCCTTCGAATCATTCAACGCCTCGCCGCCGGAGCATCTCATCGCCGGCGACGAGGCGGGTTTCCAACTTTCCGAACAAATCTACATCAGACGCGGAGAACTCGCGGCGCGATCCGACCAGTCGCCGCCGAAAGTCGCAAGACGCATCAAGGTGAACCTGTTCTGGATGGGCCGCGAACCCATGACCAAACGCAAGCGCTACCTGATCAAGGTTGGCGCCGCGAAAGTGGAGTGCGAACTGGAAGACATCACGCGCGTGATCGACGCTTCGGCTCTGAACAGCGAATCGCAGAAAGACCAAATCGAACGGCACGACGTGGCGGAATGCACGCTGCTGCTGCGCAAGGCCATGGCCTTTGACGTGGCGGAAGACGCGGCCGCCACCAGCCGCTTCGTCATCGTGGACGACTTTGAAATTCGCGGCGGCGGCATCATCCGCGAAAAGGTCGAGGACGAACAGGAGTGGATTCGCGAGCACGTCATCATGCGCAATCAGAAGTGGGAAACCAGCATGATCAGCAAGGAGCAGCGGGCGGAGAAGTACAACCAGAAAGCCACACTGATCCTGGTCACCGGCGACAAGAACGCAGGCAAGAAAACGCTGTCGCGCGCGCTGGAGGCGCGGTTGCTCGCTGACGGAAAAATCGTTTACTTCATCGGCATCGCCAACATCCTATATGGCGTGGATGCGGACATTAAGATCGAGCATAGCGACGAGCATCACAAGGAGCATCTGCGGCGTCTCGCCGAAGTGGCGCATTTGATGCTCGACGCAGGATGCATTCTGATCGTGACGGCCGTGAATCTGACCGAGGACGACTTGGAGATCATCCGCGCCACCATCGATCCGGATTTGATCGAGGTGATCTGGGTTGGCGACGCGGTCAAGACAGACATCGAAATCAGCCTGCGCGTCGCCTGGAATGAAGGCGTCGATTGGAATGAAGGCCTGGAAGCGAATCTAAACCTGATTAAAGGCATGCTGCAGGACAAGGGTTTGATTTTCAATCCGGCGAGGTAATGTCAGAGCATCTTTCAACGGCGTTCTGCAATACTGCGAAGATCACATGCGGCGCTTGATAAAAAAAAGCGCGGGGAAAAAATTCCCCGCGCTTTTCGTTAATAAGTATGCGATGAGCATGAACTTACTCTTCGTCGTCTTCAGTTTCCATATCGTCGTCATCATCCATGTCTTCAGGCTCGTTTTCGTCTTCGTCGTCGAGTTCAACGTCAGCGAATGAATGAGACGGCTTGCTTGTCACAATGGCTTTATCCGGCTGTGTCTCTTCCTCGAGCTCTTCTTCCACGCTGCGTTCTTCTCCGGCAACGCCGACTTCGATGTTATGATGGATCGGCAGTCCGGTTCCAGCCGGAATCAGCAGACCCATGATGACGTTCTCCTTCAAGCCGCGCAGGTGATCAACGCGGCCGCGCACGGCGGCATCCGTCAACACGCGCGTCGTTTCCTGGAACGACGCGGCGGAGATGAATGAGTCGGTCTCCAGCGAGGCTTTTGTGAGTCCCAGCAGTTTGGGCTTGGCCCTGGCTGGCTCGCCGCCCTTGGAGATCGCGCTTTCGTTTTCTTCCTGGAAGGCGAAGCGATCCACCTGTTGGCCGTAAAGGAAGGAGGTGTTGCCGACTTCCTCGATCACGACCTTCTTCAGCATCTGGCGGATGATCGCCTCGATGTGCTTGTCGTTAATCGACACGCCCTGCAGCCGGTAGACTTTTTGAATCTCTTGCAGCAGGAACTCCTGCACGGCTTTTTCGCCTTTGACGCGCAGGATGTCGTGCGGGCTGATCGAACCGTCGGTGAGTTGATCTCCGGCGCGCACGCGTTCGCCGTCGCGCACAAGGATGTGGCGGGCGTGCGGCACGGTGTAGAGGTCTTCTTCGCCGTTTTCCGCGACCACGGCGATTTTACGGGCGCCCTTGCTGATGCCGCGGAATTGCACGATCCCGTCGATGTCGGCGATGAGCGCCTGATCCTTGGGCTTGCGGGCTTCAAACAGCTCGTCCACGCGAGGCAAACCGCCGGTGATGTCGCGCGATTTGGTGACTGTGCGCGGAATACGCGCCAGCACGTCGCCGGCGATCACCTGGGAGCCGTCGGCCAGACCGGGGCTCAGAATCGTGCCGGCGGAAAGGGTGTGCTGACTGATCACATCGCCGTTTTCATCCACGATATGAATCTGCGGATGCAGTTCCTCGCGGTGCTCGCTGATCAGTTTCTGCACAGCCTCGGTGGCGGGATCCACTTCCTCGCGGAGCGTGATGCCGCTCACGATGTCATGGAACTTCACAGTGCCGCTGACTTCGGCGAGAATCGGCATGACTTGCGGGCTCCAGCGGATGAAGACGTCGCCTTCGCGCACGGCATCGTTCTCCATGCGCATGATGGTGGAGCCGTAGGGAATGTTCGGCAGAACCTGGACAGTCGTTCCGTTTTCGTCCTGCACGTGCACGTTGCCCGTGCGGTTGATCACGATCAATTCCTTCTGACCGGTCTGCTCATTCTTGCGTTCGATGTATTTCACGCCCTTCAGTTTGACATAGCCGTCGCTGTTGGATTGATACCAGCCTTCCAGCAACACGCTCGCCGTGCCGCCGATGTGGAAGGTGCGCAAGGTCAGCTGCGTGCCCGGCTCGCCGATGGACTGCGCAGCGACAACGCCGACGGATTCGCCGAGTTGAACCATGCGGCCGGTAGCCATGTTCTGACCATAGCAACGGCAGCAGATGCCGCGGCGCGTTTCGCAGGTCAGCACGCTGCGAATCAGCACTTCCTCAACGCCGGAATCCTCGATCTCACGGGCGAGTTGCTCCGTGATCATCTCGTTGCGCTTGCAGATCACTTCGCCGGTGTTTGGGTTCACAACGTCGTTCACCGGCACGCGGCCCAGCAGGCGGTCGCCCAAGCTTTCCAGCGTGCGCTCGCCCTGCGTGGTGACTTCCTTGATGGCGGTCAGCGTGATGCCGTTGTATGTCTGACAGTCGTCCTCGGTGATGATCAAATCCTGCACAACGTCCACCAGACGCCGCGTCAGGTAACCGGCATCGGAGGTCTTCAGCGCGGTGTCAGCCAAACCTTTGCGCGCGCCGTGGGTGGAGATGAAGTATTCCAGCACGGTAAGGCCTTCGCGGAAGTTGGAGACGATCGGCGTTTCAATGATTTCGCCGACGCCGCCCGAGATTTTCTTGGTCGGTTTCTGCATCAGGCCGCGCATGCCCGCGAGCTGGCGGATTTGCTGTTCGTTGCCGCGCGCGCCGGAGACGGACATGATCAGAATCGGATTCATGCCGTGACGGTCGGCTTTCAGGCGGCTCATCATTTCGTGCGCCATGGTCTCGGTGGCGTGCGTCCAGATATCGATGATCTTGTTGTAACGCTCGCCGGCAGTCAGCACGCCGCGCTCCCATTGCTGCACGACTTTCAACGCCTCATCGCGAGCGCTGCCGATGATACTGCTCTTGTTTTCCGGAATCAGCATATCCCCGACGCAGATCGAAATGCCGCCGCGTTTGGCGTATTCGAAACCAAGATTTTTCATGTTGTCGAGCACGGCGGCGGTGGTCTTGCTGCCATGCCGTTTGTGAATCACGTGCACGATCTGTCCGATGATCTTGCTGGTCAGCACTTCGCCGGCGAATGCGTTGTTATCGTCGAAATACGACACATCCGACGGCAGGATGCGCGAGAAGATGATGCGCCCGGGCGATGTCTTCACCAGTTCGCCATCGAGACGCACCTGGACTTCAGCGTGCAGTCCAACAATTTCCTGATTATAGGCCGAGATGCATTCCTGAGGCGAAGAAAACTTCATCCCCTCGCCCTTCTGGTCTTTGAGCATTTTGGTCAGGTAAAAGAGACCCAGCACGATGTCCTGCGAAGGCGTGGCCACGGGTTTGCCGCTCGACGGAGAGAGAATGTTGTTCTCCGCCAGCATGATCATCTGGGCTTCGAGTTTGGCCTCCGTGGAAAGCGGAACATGCACGGCCATCTGGTCGCCGTCGAAGTCAGCGTTGAAGGCTTTGCAGGCCAACGGGTGCAGACGGATGGCCTTGCCTTCGACCAATTTGGGCAGAAAGGCCTGGATGCCAAGACGGTGCAGCGTGGGCGCGCGGTTCAACATCACCGGATGCCCGACGATGATGTCGTCGAGGATGTCGTAGACAACGGGCTCTTCGCGCTCCATCATCTTTTTGGCGGCTTTGATCGTGTTCACAAAGCCGCGCCGTTCCAGTTCGTGAATGATGAACGGATCGAAAAGTTCGAGCGCCATTTTCTTCGGCAGGCCGCATTCATTGAAGCGCAGCTCCGGCCCAACGACGATGACCGAGCGGCCGGAATAGTCCACTCGCTTGCCCAGCAGGTTCTGACGGAAGCGGCCCTGCTTGCCTTTCAGCATGTCGCTGAGAGATTTCAACGGTCGATTATTGTGGCCTTTGGTCGGGCGGCTGCGGCGGCTGTTGTCGAACAGCGCGTCCACGGCTTCCTGCAGCATGCGTTTTTCGTTGCGCAGGATCACGTCCGGCGCCTTGAGTTCCATCAAGCGTTTCAGCCGGTTGTTGCGATTGATTACGCGGCGATACAGGTCGTTGAGGTCCGACGTGGCGAAACGGCCGCCGTCGAGGTGCACGAGCGGACGCAAATCCGGCGGAATCACCGGCAGCACGGAAAGCACCATCCATTCCGGCGAGTTGTTCGATTCCATGAAGGCGGAAACGACCTTGAGGCGCTTGATGACTTTGGTGCGTTTCTGGGTCGAGGTGGCCTTGCGCATTTCCATGGCCAGTTCGCTGCTCAGCGTCGCGATGTCGATTTTCTTCAGGAGCTCGCGCACGGCCTCGGCGCCGATCATGATCTTGACTTTGTCGCCGTAGATCTCAATGTACTTGCGGGCTTCTTCCTCGGAAAGCAGCTGGCGCGTTTTCAACGGCGTGTCGTCGCCGGCGTCCACCACGATGTATTCCTGAAAGTAAATCACCTTCTGCAAATCGCGCACACTGACGTCCACCAGGGTGGCGATGCGGCTGGTGGTCCCTTTGTAGAACCAGATGTGGCAGACGGGCGCGGCGAGCTTGATATGGCCCATGCGATGGCGGCGCACCTTGGATTCGATCACTTCGACGCCGCAACGGTCGCAGACGATGCCTTTGTACTTGATGCGTTTGTATTTTCCGCAGGCGCACTCCCAGTCTTTCACTGGGCCGAAGATGCGCTCGCAAAACAAGCCGTCTTTTTCCGGCTTGAAGGTGCGGTAGTTGATCGTCTCCGGTTTCTTGACCTCGCCAAACGCGCAGTTGTCGATGTCGTCGCCGGTCTTGCCGCATTTGCATACGCCGCGCCGGTCGATCTGGCGGCAATAGCGGCGCGACCAGTTCAGAATCTGGGCGGGCGAGGCGATGGAGATGCGGCTTAGCGCGTTCATGCCCTGCAGGTTCACCTCCGCGTTGGAATCACGTTCCAGCTGCTGCAGGATCGAACCGCCGATGGGCGTCTGGTTCATACGGGCCGTGGCCATGTGTGGAACCCCCGTGTATGGTTATATTTTCTTAATCGCATGAAATAAACTTAATTGATTCTCTAAGCCGGCTTGCCGATTTAAATCTCGTCTTCCACGAACTCCTCGTCCATTTCGAAGATGTCTTCTTCGTCGGGCGAGATGAAGGTGTCGAAGGAGATTTCCTCTTCTTCCTTCGCCGCATCTTCTTCGGCTTGCAGTTGCTTGGCCGTGAGCAGTTCAAGGTTGAGTCCGAGGCTTTGCAGTTCCTTGACCAGCACGTTGAAGGATTCCGGAATCCCGGCGTCGAGAGTGTTTTCGCCCTTGACGATGGATTCGTAGATCTTCGTGCGGCCCTGGATGTCGTCGGACTTGACGGTCAGCATCTCCTGCAGCGTATGCGCCGCGCCGTAGGCCTCAAGCGCCCAGACTTCCATTTCGCCGAAGCGCTGGCCGCCGAACTGCGCCTTGCCGCCCAAGGGTTGCTGGGTGACGAGCGAGTAGGGGCCGATGGAGCGGGCGTGCATCTTGTCGTCCACCAGGTGGTCGAGCTTGAGCATGTAAATAAAGCCCACCGTGACGGGATTGTCGAAGCGGTTGCCCGTCAGGCCGTCATAAAGATGCGCCTGTCCGGTGTGGTTGATCGTCTTGAACAAACTGCTGATATCCCAATCTTCACGAGTACGGCTGATGAACCAATTAATGCGTTCCTCGTTGCTCAGTTTTTTCTGCTTTACGTCAGTTTCATAACATTCGTAAGGCGATTTCTTTTCGCCCTTGCGGCGATCTTTGCGCAGCATCTCTTCGTATGGAGTTCCGTCCTTTTCCTCGCGTCCGCGGACCAGGAAGTCGCGGATTTCCCATTCCTTTGCGCCGTCGAAAACGGGCGTGGCATAGCGCATGTTGAGGAAATGCGCAGCCCAGCCCAAGTGCGTCTCCAGAATCTGACCCACGTTCATGCGCGAGGGGACGCCGAGAGGATTGAGGCAAATGTCCACTGGCGTGCCATCCGCCAGGTAGGGCATGTCTTCCACGGGAAGCACCTTGGAGATAACGCCCTTGTTGCCATGACGTCCGGCCATCTTGTCGCCCACGCTCAGTTTGCGCTTCGTAGCCACGTAAACCTTCACCATTTTATTCACGCCTGGCGGCAACTCGTCGCCGGTCTTGATGCGGTCGATTTTATTCTTCGATGTCTCTACAACATCGCGTTCGCGACGCGAGGTTTCCTGGAACAGCTGCTTGATCCGCGCGCCGATCTTGCCGTCCACCGGCAGCATGCCGGTGCGCAAGGTGCGTTTCATGAATTCAATGTTGGCTTCCGTCACCCGGCTGCCGGGTTTCATCTCCACCTTGCCGGTTTCGAAGTTGATAATTTCGCGGTCGAGTTCCTGAAGGATTTCCTTCAAGCCCGCGGAAAAGTCGGCTTCGATGAGCTTCAAGGCTTCGTCGCGCTCCGCCTCGATATCACCGATGCGTTTCTTGTCTTCGCGATCCGTGCGGCCGGCCCGTTCTTTGCGGCTGAAGACTTTGGTGTCCACCACGATGCCCTGAACGCCGGGCGGCACTTTGAGCGAGGCGTCGCGCACGTCGCCGGCTTTTTCGCCGAAGATCGCCCGCAGGAGTTTCTCCTCGCTGGTGAGCTCCGTCTCGCCTTTCGGGGAGACTTTGCCGACAAGAATATCGCCGGGTTTGATTTCGGCGCCGATGTAAACGATGCCGTCCTCGTCGAGTTTGGCCAACGCCTCTTCGCTGACGTTGGGGATGTCCTGAGTGATTTCTTCCTTGCCCAGTTTGGTGTCGCGAGCGTCGATTTCGAACTCCTCGATGTGGATCGAGGTGAAAACGTCGTGCTTCACAAGGTTTTCGCTGATGAGAATCGCGTCCTCGTAGTTGTAACCGCCCCATGGCATGAAGGCGACCAGCACGTTGCGGCCGAGTGCGAGTTCGCCTTGTTCGCAGGCTGGTCCGTCAGCGAGCACTTGTCCTTTTCTCACTTTTTCACCAAGGGTCACCAGCGGCTTTTGATTGATGCACGTGTTCTGATTGGAGCGTTTGAACTTGAGGAGTTTGAACACGTCGGCTTGATCCGAACGGCTGCGTTTCACGCGGATCTCGTTTGATGTGGAATACTCGACTGTGCCGTCGGCCGGGGCGATAACGCATACGCCGCTGTCCTGCGCCGCCTTGAATTCCATGCCCGTGCCGACATAAGGCGCGTTGGTGAAAATCAGCGGCACGGCCTGACGCTGCATGTTCGAACCCATCAGCGCGCGGTTCGCGTCGTCATGCTCCAAAAATGGAATCAACGCCGCCGAGACAGACACAAGCTGTTTGGGCGAGATGTCCATGTATTGCGGAATTTTGCGGTCGATCTGCTGGAAATCGCCCGCTTTACGGACGAACACCAGCGGATTGCGGAATTTCTTATTCTCCACCGGGGCGTTGGCCTGGGCGATGGTGTATTCGTCCTCCACATCCGCCGTCAGATACTCGATATCCCCGGTCACGGTCGCGTTGTCGCACCGCACATACGGCGTTTCGATGAAGCCGTATTCATTGATGCGCGCAAATGTGGAGAGCGATGAAATCAGGCCGATGTTCGGGCCTTCCGGCGTTTCAATCGGGCAGATGCGGCCGTAGTGCGAGTGATGCACGTCGCGCACCTCGAAGCCCGCGCGATCGCGGCTCAAGCCGCCGGGTCCAAGCGCCGAAAGACGCCGTTTGTGCGTCAGTTCGGAAAGCGGGTTGGTCTGATCCATGAACTGGCTCAGCTGGCTGCGGCCGAAGAAATCCTTGATCGCCGTGGCCACGGGCTTGGCGTTGATCAGATTGTGCGGCAGCAGGTTCTCCAGGTCCACGATGGCCATGCGGTCGCGCGCGGTCTTTTCCATCTCCGCCAGTCCCATGCGGATCTGGTTTTGCAGCAGCTCGCCCACGGAACGCACGCGGCGATTGCCCAGATGGTCGATGTCGTCCACGTCCACCTGCTCCTTGGCGAGACGGATGAGGTGGCCGACGACGTCTACGATATCCTGCAAATAGAGAATGCGGTCCGGGGTTTCGTCTGGTTCGCGTTTGAAACGGCGATTGATTTTATAGCGGCCGACATTGCCTAAATCGTAACGTTTCTCGCTGAAGAACATCTCCTCCAGCAGCCGCTTGCCACTCTGGACGGAAACCGGGTTGCCGGGACGCAGGCGCTTGAAGATTTCGACCAGCGCCTCTTCGTAGGTCTTCACCTTGTCCTTGGAGAGCGTGCTGAGAATGATGTCGGTCTCTTCCTCGTCCACCTCAAGCGCGACGATCTCCTTGATGCCGGCGTCCACGGCCATGCGCAGGAAATCGGTGGTGATGCGATCCCAGCATTCGCCCAGAACTTCGCCCGTTTCCCAATCGATCACGTCCGCGCCGAGAATGCGGCCAAGCATGCTGCTGTAGCTTTCGGAGGCGCTGAGCAGGGCGTCTTTGATCTTGTTGTTCTTGAGCAGTTCGATGACTTTCTTCGTGACTTTCGCGCCTTTTTCCACCAGCCGCTTTTGGCCTTTGGCGTCGAAGATGTCCTCCATGAACTCTTCACCGAGGTACTTCTCCAGATCGCCGATTTTCGTCTCGCCCCGGCCGATATTCTTCAGGGTAATCGATTCGCGATTGAAGAAGGCGGCGGCGATTTCCTCGTCCAATTCGAAGCCGAAGGCGCGCAGGAAGGTGGTGACCGGAATCTTGCGCTTGCGGTCGATCATGACCGAGCAGACGTTGTAAATGTCGATCTCAAACTCAACCCAGGCGCCGCGGTACGGGATGATGCGCGCGCTGTAGGTCGGCTTGCCGTTCGGATGGATCGCCGAGGCGAAGGAGACGCCGGGGCTGCGGTGCAGTTGGCTGACGACGACGCGCTCGGCGCCGTTGATGATGAAGGTGCCGTTGTCGGTCATGAGCGGAATTTCGCCCATGTAGCACTCTTGCTCCTTGATGTCCTTGATCTCCGTCTCGCCGGTTTCCTCGTCGGTCTCGCGCACGATGAGCTGAAGCTTGACTTTCAGCGGAGCGGCGAAGGTCATGCCGCGTTCGATGCATTCCTTGACGCTGTATTTCGGCAGACCGAAGCTGTAGTCGACAAACTCCAGCGTCGAGGGATTCCCGTGCGTGCTGATGGGGAAAATGCTCTTGAACGCTTCCTGCAGGCCGATGTCCTCGCGTTCATCCGCGGGAGTCTCGTCCTGAAGAAAGATCCGGTAAGATTCCTTCTGCGTTTCAAGCAGATAGGGCATCTCCATCGCGTCGGTGATTCGAGCGAAGGTATGGCGGCTATGCGCTCCGTTGTTCTGGGGCATGGAGAGGAACCTCCTGGTGGTTTGGCGTGCGTTAAACAAAAGGGAGCAGGCTCTTTCAGCCGGCGGCGCATCCTGCCATGGCCCTGCCGCCTTTTGTTGAACGCATAGCGATCATAAGCACAAAAAGCCCCAATTCAGTTGACTCGCTGTTCCTCTCAATTCCAAGGATACGAGCGGCAACTGATGGGGGTCTAAGGACCATTCACTATGCCGTCTTTTTTGCACTTGCGCCGAATCGAAACAAATTCTTGTCCGATTTTTCTCCGCACGCCTATTCGTCGTTTTTCCGCATGCGGGAAGTTACTATTTGATCAAAACGCCCTGCGAAATGCAAGGGCGAAATCCCTGACCGAAGCCGTCAAAACGCGACGGCTTCGATCAGGATAAACAACTGACTTGAAAGTACTTACTTAACTTCAACCTCTGCGCCGGCGTCCTTCAGCTGCTTGGCCACTTTCTCGGCCTCTTCTTTCGGGACGTCTTTCATCACGTCGCACGGAGCGCTTTCCACCAGGTCCTTGGCTTCTTTCAAGCCCTGGCCGGTGATGGCGCGGATTTCCTTGATGACCTTGATCTTCTCAGGGCCGAAGGATTTCATGTGCACCGTGAATTCGGTTTGCTCGGCGGCGGCTTCCGCAGGAGCTGCGGCGGCGGCGCCGGGCATGGCGGCCATCATCATGCCGCCGGCGGGCGCGGAGGCTTCCACGTCGAATTTTTCGCAGAACGCGTCCACGAATTCTTTTACCTGGACCAGGTTCCATTCGGACACTGCGTCCAAAACTTCAGTCGGGGTCAAAGCCATTTTTCTATCTCCTTAGGATTGTGTTTTGTTTTGAATTTTTTAAGTCGTTCGTTGACGCCGCTCAGCGGCGACCGCCGTTTTTACGCTTCTTCCAGCTTGGCGGCGTAGTTCTGGAATGCGTTGAGCATTTTGCGGCGCGAATTCTCCAGCATGCAGGCGACTTCGCGTTGCGGAGCGGTCATCATATACGCGACCTGCCGCAAGGGCTGCAACATCGAGCCGGCCAGCTGACCGCGCAATTCGCGCAGCCCGGGCATTTTCGACAGGGCTTTCACACCGTCGGCTTCAAGGACTTCCGAACCCAGGATCGCGCCCTTCAGTTCGAACTTCTTGTTGTCATCGGCGTATTTCAGCACCGTCTTGGCCAGCGCGACAGGATCTTCGAATCCGAACGCCACGCCTGTCGGGCCTTTGATCTTCAGACCCAGATTATTCGCCGCTGGATTATCGCCCAGGGCGATCTTCATCAGGCGGTTCTTGACGACGTGGAACTCGGCGTTTTCCTGACGCAGCCGTTTGCGCAGATCATCCATATCGGCCACGGTCATGCCGCGATAATCGGCCAGCACCATCACCTGAGAACCATCGACCATTTCGGTCAGTTCTTTGACGACTTGCGCTTTCTTAGGATTGGGCACCCGCTTCACCCCCCTTCTCAAAATAGCCGCCCGAGCCATGTTCAACGGCGCCGCATGCTTCTGACGGCGTCCAGTGGATCGCCGCCGTTCAAAACAAAACGACAACCTCGGAACTCAAGACCCTCGGCAGGCGCTCCGCTTACGCGGGCTTTGACGGCGAAAGGCCGGACCTGCTGTCTTCAGACTCAAGCGAGTTGTGGCGTTTATTTTAGATTTCAGAGTTTAGAGTTCAGTGTTCAGCATCGCCGGACCGGTCAGACTCGTCCGACATGTCCGGCAATCATTTTTTCTGAACCATAGCCCCGAATTAAAATCCAATCTCGAACTTAAAACTTATTCCGCCGCGATCCGGAAGCCCGGTCCCATGGTCGAGCTGATCGCGATGCTTTTCACATAGCCGCCCTTCACGCTCGACGGACGCTTGCGCATCAATTCGTCAATCAGCGCCTTGGCGTTTTCCGCGATTTGCTCGGCGGTGAACTCCACCTTGCCGATGGCACATTGCACGATGCCCTTGCGCTCGACGCGGAACTGAATCTGGCCGGATTTCAGGTTCTGCACCGCTTCAGCGACGTTCGGCGTCACGGTGCCGGTCTTGGGGTTCGGCATCAGGCCGCGCGGACCGAGCACCTTGCCCAGACGGCCGACGACGCGCATCATGTCCGGCGTGGCTACGCAAGCGTCGAATTCCAGCCAACCCTCTTTCTGAATCTTGTCCGCCAATTCGTCGTCGCCCACGAAGTCCGCGCCGGCCTGCTCCGCCTCTTTGGCGGCTTCGCCCTTGGCGAAAACCAGCACGCGCACATCTTTTCCCGTGCCATGCGGCAGGGCGACGGTGCCGCGGATCTGCTGATCCGCATGGCGCGGATCGACATTCAGACGAACGGCGAGGTCGATGCTTTCGTTGAATTTTGCGTAGCGGATTTCTTTGATCTTCGTCGCCGCGTCAAGCAAGGAGTAAGTGGCGTTTCGATCAACGGCTTCCGCGGCTTTGCGGTAATTCTTGCCATGATGACCCATTTTTTGCCTCCACGTGGTTCATGCGGCCGGGTATCCGAGCCTCCCACGGTTTTAAAGAGTTTAGAGTTTAGAGATCAGAATCAGAAAGCAACGTTCAGTTTTTCTGACGTTTCTAGCTCTGAATCATAAATTCCGGTTTGCTTAGTCCTTCACAGTGACGCCCATGCTGCGCGCCGTGCCGGCCAGCATGCTGATCTGCGACTCCAGCTTGTGGGCATTCAGATCAGGCAGCTTCATCTTGGCGATCTCCGCCAGTTGGCTTTTGCTGATTGTGCCGACCTTTTGCTTGTTCGACTGCGGAGAGCCTTTGTCCAGCTTGATCGCGCGTTTGATCAGCACGGAGGCCGGAGGGCTTTTGAGTTCGAACGTGAACGAGCGGTCGCTGTAAATCGTCACGATCGCGGGGATGATCAGACCCGGCTTGTCCTGCGTCTTGGAGTTGAACGCCTTGCAGAACTCCATGATGTTGATGCCGTGCGCGCCGAGCGCCGGACCGACCGGAGGGGCCGGATTAGCCTGTCCCCCCGGGCATTGCAGTTTGACTTTGGCCACTTCTTTTTTCGCCATGATTCGTAGTTCCTGCGGTTATTTTTAGGATTCTTTATTTTCTTTCTTCGAAATCAAACGCCTTCGACTTGCAAGACATCAAGCTCCACGGCCGTGCTGCGGCCCAGGATGTTCACCATCACTTTCAACCGCTGCTTTTCCGCATCCACTTCCTGCACGGTGCCGGTGAAGTTGACGAATGGCCCGTCGACGACCTTGACCTGCTCGCCGACGTTGTAGCTGATTTCAGCCTTCGGCTTCTCCTCTTCGGCTTGCTGCCGGTTGAGGATCTGATCCACCTCCGCCTGATTCAGCGGGATTGGAATCGTGCCGTCTCCGACAAAACCGGCGACGCCGGGCACCTTGGTGATCAGGTTGAACAGATCGTCATCGGGCTCCATATGCACCAGCACGTAACCGGGCATCATGATTTTCTGCCGGATTTCTTTCTTCCCTTTTTTGATCTCGACCACGTTTTCCATCGGGATGAAAAGCTGGTCGAACCGGTCGCGGTAGCCTTCCACCGTGACAAGGTGATCCACTGTGGTTTGAACTTTATTTTCAAACCCAGAGTACGTATGTAATGCAAACCACTGCATGTTATCCATGAATCCGTTCGTCCCGGCAGGTTTACTTGATGCCCAGCACCATTTCGATCAAGGTTTTATTCAGGCCGATGTCAACCAGCCAGATGAACATGGAGACTAAGATCGTGGCAATCAGCACCGCATATGTGTCGGACACGATCTGGTTCTTGTTGGGCCAGGAAACCTTCTCCATCTCTACCCGCACTTCTTTGAAGAAGCGCACTGTGCTTTCCGTCCATCTTCGAAACATAATCATTGCCGCCTGAATGAGATTCCGCTTGCTTTACGAGAAAACGAAGCGGATTGAAAGCTGGCAGGTCAGGAGGGAATCGAACCCCCAACCCCCGGTTTTGGAGACCGGTGCTCTGCCAATTGAGCTACTGACCTGCATACGGCGGTTTGAGACGCCTGAGACAGTGTGAAATGAACCAATTGCAAATCACCGGTCTCATTCTCAGGATTCCCCCGCACACACCAACGCCTGCAAAGCGCATTCATGCCTAGCGCTTTGCAAGCAAATCGCTGAAAATAAAAAACTTAGGTCGCTTGCCACTTGCTTTTCCAGTGAACAAGAAGGCGAATTTCAACAGTGTGCATGCACTATGTCAAGCAGAATTTAGCGGCTTATGCACAATTTTCCACATGAAAAACGGCACACAGCCGGCAGCGTCAGCTATGATGCGAAACAATTCGGATTTCTCAACTTATACTGATGCGCTGGAAGATTCTCATTTTGGCTTTCGCGATCGAACATGCAAGCTCGATATTCAGTATAGAGTCTGTAAAGATTGTATCGGATTAAAGATGAAGGTTGCTTCAACATCAGGATGTCTCCCTGGAAATTAGAACGGCGCTTGAGGGAATATTTGCTTGACCAGAAGCCGCTTTCGTATGCAGTTTTGAGATGTTGGACCAATTGAGGTTGAGGTTCTGTTTTTTTCCGCTTTCGCGGCAGTGAATTCCATTGACGAAACATTCGCACGCTTATGACTGACGCATCATCCGGACAGGAATTCATCAACGAAGACGCAGCGCAGAAGACGCCGCGCCGAGAGGCGATCGGCAAGCCCTGCCGCAGCTGCGGGCATTTGAACGAGCTTCCCTTTGTGTTCTGCGAGGAGTGCGGCTCGCCGCGCGCGAAGCTGGGCCGCTTTCGCGTCACGAGCTATGTGATGTTCGTGCTTGTCTGTTTCCTCGGCGCGTTCCTGCTGAACGGCAACGAAATCCTGCGGGAAGACTACATGCCGTGGCCATGGCCGCTGTATATCTTATACGCCGTTTTCTTCACGCATTTCACCAGCATCGTATCCCAGGGGCGCTTCTTCCAATGGTCGCGCATCGTGATCTGGTGCCTGTTGTTTTTCGGCGGATTTCTCGCCTTCTTCCACTTTCTGCATCTGGATACCTTCGGCAAGGATTTTTATTTCAGCGCCGTGACGGAACTGCGTGTGATCGCGCAGGAGCAGCCGCTGGCCGTGCTGCCCGTTGTGGCCGGAGTTCTGCTCGCCATCTGCGTGCCGCTGTATTTGCGCTGGACGCGGCTCTATGGCTGGGTGAACGCCTATCGCGTGACGCTGTTGACGGTGTTGATCTTCACCGTGCTTCTAATCGGCACCCTGCAACTGCTCGATTTTTGCTATCAGAAACAGTTGCTCCCCGCCATTCAGGAAAACCTGGGGTCCATCATCGCCGAAGACAAGCCTGCGTACACGCGTTGGCTCACGCTTGTGGCCGTGCGGTTGTTCCAATTTTTCCTGTTCGAGGTTTTCGTCTTTTCCGCGGTCAAGGGCTACGCCAACACGCGGCGCTATAAATCGCCGCGGGACGCGGAGGAACTCAAACGCGCCAGCGGACTGACCAAGTCGGCGCTGCAACTGGTGGTGATGATCAAGCGCTTCGTGGCGGCGGTGGAAAGCATGGCGCGCTACATGGCCGCCACGCTGGTGGAACTGGTCAAAGACATCATCACGGTCTGCCAGGCCACGGCGCGCGAAATGGTCACGCCGGTCATCGTGTTGACCTTGTCGGCGTATCTGATCCACCGCAACGCGTATTCCACCATCGCTTACATCGATCCGGCGGATCCGGCCAACACGCCATTCATTAATTATCCGGCGATCATCGACCTGACTGTTTGCGTGACGCTGCTGCTGGCGGGCGCGATGATCTTCATCGCCTGCAAGACGCAAATGCGCTGGCGCCGCATCATGGGATTTTACGGCGCGCTGATCAGCTGGCTGCTGCCGAATCTGCTGGTTTTCTTCCTGCTCATGTCCCTGACGCTTGCGCTCTCCAGCAAATCGTTGGAGTGGCTGGAACTGGACGAGGATTTTAGCCTGCCGTTTCGCGCGGGAGCGCTGACGATCGGCGTGGGCGCGGCGCTGGCGATCCTCACGCTGGCGATCTTTATCCGGCGGCGCTTTCATCAAGATGCGGAGCAAGAATTAGCGGAGCAATCGACGGCAGCGCAGCCTGAGCCGGTCATTGAAACACCCCCGCCGCCGGAGACGGAAAAGAAGAAATCGCTCAAGGAACGCCTGCTCCCCTTCCAAGCCGGCGAAGAAAAACCGAACCTGGCCGGCGCGGCTAAAGGAACATTGCGCAAGCTCGGACTCGAAGCCAGCGCGCAGAGATTGATGGATTCCGCGCGGGAGATCAACGAGCGGCTGCAGGGAAAGCCGAAGATCATCGACGAACTGCTCGAAGTCAAAGAGCAGCTGCGCAAAAAAGAGCAGCAGATCGAGGCGCTGGAACGAACGCGTGAGAAAATCTCCGACGAGGTGTATGAGAACCTGCGACGCAAATACGACGGGGAACTGGCCGACCTCGTGTTTCATCGCAACAAGCTGCAGGCGCAGCTGGACAAGGAATACGCCAAGTCGCTGGTGGACAAGGCCGCCGCTGAATTGCGCGTGACGGAGCTCGATGCGCGCAAGCAGGAGTACGCCGCGCTGCTGGAGGCCGGAGCGATCGAAAAGGCGCAGCATGACAAGGAAATCGCGGCCGTGGAACGCAAACTGGACCCCGCCCACGAAGAACTTTCCGCCATGACTCGTCTGGTCAGCTTTTACGCACAGCAAGCCTCTCGCGAAGCGATGCAGCAAGACCGGCAAGAACGCGAAGGACATGAGGCGCCTGAGTCCAGCGACGAATAATCCTTTTAGCACTGGAGATCATGAAGAGATGATGGGGACGTTATGTCTAGTGACATATTGGCTGCTTTTTATCATCGCTCCTATAGTCTTGGCGGTATTGATTGTACCGCAAGGATGGCGGCTGGCTATCGCGATTCCTCTCTTTGTCATCTTGATTTTCACAGGAGAGCTTGGATTCAGGGAATGGAAGAGACTTTGGCGTGTGCAATGAAGACGAATCAAAAATTGTAAAAATTGGGACGCCAAACTTAATTCTTGGTAGTCGCCCAAGGCAATGTAAGCTTATACGTTATTTTTCGCGCAGAGACGCAGGGACGCGGAGGAACGCACGAATATCAAATCTCTGCGCCTCCGCGCCTCTGCGTGAAATAAAGTTCCAACAAGAAAACTGCTGTGGATAAACAGCAGAATTTCAAGCGTGAGTCAATAGACATTAGACAGCACTGCAACGCTATAATCCGAGGCCAAGCGAGAAGAATCCGAAGAACCTAAAATAACTTATAAAGCCACAAGTGTGATGATTCGTTGCGCTTGTCGCGTGAATGATAGAAACTCAAAATGAATTGGATTGAGTGCCAATGAAATATGATATTGTGCTGGTTCAATGCCCGATGATGGTTCATTTCTGGCCGTCGACCGGACTGGGCTACTTATGTGAGTATCTTCGCTTGCATGACTATCAGGTTAAAATGCTGGATCAGAATATTGATTTCTTTCATTTATGCGACAATCGCGAGATCTACCGGCTGGATAATGACAACACATGGTATAGCGAGGAATTGTTTGCGCCGTTGCGGGAAAAATATCGCGGCTTGATGGACCAGCAGGCGCAAGCCATTGCCGATCTCGATGCGCCCATTGTCGGTTATACTGTTTCCAGCACCAATGTAAAATGGACATTGGAAGTTGCTCGCCGGGTGCGTCGATTGGATCCGCAACGGCTGACGGTTTTTGGCGGCAGCGAGTTCATCCTTCCTGAGTCAGCGGAGCGTTATCGTGACGAGGCGGATGTGTTTGTGATTGGCGAAGGCGAAGAAACACTATTGGAGCTGATTGAGCATCATCATCAAAATATGCCGCTGACGGGAATCGATGGGCTGATTTGCAAAAATGAACGGAATGAATTGTCTGCCTTCACTCCTCGACAGATGCCTGAAGATTTGGACCGGTTTCCTTTCCCCACGTTCCAGGAAGCCGATTTGTCACGTTACCTGTTTCCCAATGTCTGCATCAGCGCATCCCGCGGCTGCATTCGCCGCTGCACGTTTTGCTCGGATCATGCTCAATGGTGCACTTTTCGCACTCGCAGCGCGGATCACGTTATTCAAGAGATGGAATATCACGCTAAGAAGAGGCTGTCCGAAACGTTTTATATCACGTCCTCTCTGCTGAACTTCAATCCGGTCTGGTTTGAAGAGTTTTGCGACAAACTCATTGAAAAGCGGATGAACTGGGAAATCGTGACAGAGATGATTATCGACCGGCGAATGACGCCTGAACTGTTGCGCAAAGCTCGTCAGGCAGGCATTACACATGTCGAGTACGGATTGGAGTGCGGTTCAGATAAAATTTTAAGACTGATGAAAAAAGGTTTTACCACACAAATGGCTCGGGAAAACATCCGGAACACTCACAACGCCGGCATCGTATGCGAAGTCAATCTGATCACGGGATTTCCGGGTGAAATGGAAGAGGATCACAGAGCCACGAAACAATTTCTATCGGAAAACGCCGCATATATTGATGTTATCAAGGTGATCCACGCCTGCGCGGTGTTGCCCAATTCGCCTTTGCGCAGACGCTACAAGGAATTCGGCATTGAAGATCCGGATCAAGTTTTAACCTGGCGGATTGGCGCAGAAAACACCTATGAACTCCGTCAGCAGCGCATGAACGATCTGATCGATCATGCACGCAAACTAGGCATCGCTTTGGCCTTTGAACATCAACCGACGGGTCTGAAAAGTTACCTGAAACCAAAATATTTCAAGCAAATCATGAAACAACCGTGGCGCAGCTATCGGAAGATTCGACGGATTATGCATTGGAAAAAACACAATAGGGATTAACATCAGACCAAAATCTCTCCGCTCCGCACCTCTGTGAGAGATAAGTTCAACCAAAAAACCGCTACAAATGAACAGCAGAATTTCAGACTTTATCATTTCAATTCAATCGGAGAGTTTGAACGATGTCACAATTCAACGATGTGTCAGTCACCCGAGAAGCAAACATCTACTTTGACGGAAAGGTCACAAGCCGATCGATACACTTCCCCGATGGCACGAAGAAGACCCTCGGCATCATGTTGCCTGGCGATTATGAGTTCAACACTGAAGCAAAGGAACTGATGGAGATCCTCTCTGGCGATCTTGAAATACAGTTGATTGGAGAAGATTGGAGAAAGATAGCACCGGGTGAGTCATTTGAAGCGCCGGCTAATTCCAGCTTCAAATTGAAGATCATTAAAGTCACCGATTACTGTTGCAGCTATTTAGCCTGAGTGACTGGATTTGAGTCTCATTCAATCATGTTGAAATACCGTAACTTTTGTCTTGCGTGCGGCGGTTTGATTCAGATCAGCATTGCGATATATTTTCTGCTGCTGCCCGGCTGCACGGTTTCCTGGCGATTGATGGATGTATCGATTCGCTCGGGAAAAACACCGCGCTGGGCGGTCAGGCTTCATCGATCATTGACGCCTCAATATGACGCCTGGGCGCGTCAACGCATTAAATCCGGCGCCGCGGCGGATTTATCGATTTTGGATATTTCCGGGACGGAATGGCCGTTGTTCGGATCGGTGTTTTATCTCTGGGCGACGCAAGCGCTGCAAGAGCAATACACACAGGGACAACTGGATGTTGATCCTTCCCGCTATGCCGGCGAAGCCGTTGAATCCGCGTATGAACTGGTGATGGACCCCAACCATGCCGGATGGGTCCGGCAGCATTGGGGCGACGACTATCTGATCGAAGAAAACGCCTTTTACAGGATGTTGCGTATTTCAGCCCTCGTGTCGCATTATCATTTGACGCAAAGCAAGGACGACCTGCCCACGATGCAAACGGAGGTGGATGAACTGGTCAAAGATATTGACGCATCGCCTCATGGATTGCTGGAAGATTATCCCTATGAATGCTATCCGGCTGACGTGTTGACCGCCATCGCCGCCATCCGGCGCGCGAACCGTATTCTGGGAAAAGACGACAAAGAGTTTATCCAGAGATCCATTCGGGGATTTCAAGGCGATCGGTTGGATGATTACGGCATGGTTCCCTACGCCGCCGATGTTAACAGCGGCTTCCCTTATGGCCCCTCGCGCGGCTGCGGCAATTCGTATGTCTGTCTTTCCGCGCCGGAACTCTGGCCGGAGCAGGCGAAAAAGTGGTATGATCTTTATGAGCAACATTTCTGGCAAAGCAAATGGGGAGCGGTCGGATTTCGTGAATTTGCCAAAGCGGAAAAAACCGGCGACTGGTACTTCGATGTTGACGCAGGCCCCGTAATCGCCGGACACGGCTTCGCCGCCGACGCCTTTGGCGTTGGCGCTGCGCTGATCAATGGCCGGTTCGATCATTCTTTTCCGCTGATCTGTGAGGTGATCGCCTTCAGCTGGCCGTTGCCTGATGGCACTCTGGCCATTCCGCGCTTTCTCTCCAATTCAGTCGAAGCTCCGTATCTTGGCGAAGCGGCGATTCTTTACAATCTGACTCGTTCGCCGGCTCCGGGGCTTTCATCAAAAACCGGCGGTCATATCCCCCCGATTTGCTATGCGATGCTGGCTGTTTATTTCCTGCCCGGACTGTTGTTGCTGGCGTCGGCTGTGCGAAAGTTCCGATCAATATCCTCAAAGAGCGCGTTGACGTATCCATTGGAAAAGTTGCAGCTCGTGCTATGGGTTGTTGTTGTGACATCGTCGATCATTTCCGCAATCGTTATACCGCTTCGTGTTACGCTGGTATTGCTTCTTTTTGCTTCAATGCTGCCGCTTGGATTTCGCAGAAAAAAGAAGCGTGAAGATGAGCCAGATGCGCAGAGCGCATCCTGATCAAAAATATCTTTCGCGCAGAGACGCAGGGGCGCGGAGGAACACATGAATATCAAATCTCTGCGTCTCCGCGCCTCTGCGTGAAAGAAAAATTCCAACATGAAAACTCCTACGGATGAAACGCAGAGCCCAAGACGTAACTCTTCATTCTCACCCATCAAAAAGCGAATAAAAAATCCCCGAAAATTCTGCTATCCATTTCTGATTTGGGCCGGTATTATCGCCTTATGTTTGATGTTCAAAAAGATTCGATGATTGTCGAGCGGGCGTATTTGCTCGGTGTGCGCTTGAACGGCGAATCGGCCGCGGATGCGGAAGATCACCTCGCGGAGCTGAGCGAGCTGGTGAGCACGATGGGCGTGCCTGTCGTGGGCTGCGAGATCGCGTCCCTGCAATCGCCGCATCCACGCTATCTGATCGGCGCGGGCAAAGTAGACTGGATCCAGGCGGAGCTCGAGCGGCTCGACGCAGACTGCCTGATCTTCGACGAACCGCTCTCCCCATCCCAGCAACGCAACTGGGAGAAGAAACTGGAAGATGTCTGCGTGATCGACCGGCAAGAGGTGATTCTGGACATCTTCGCTCAGCGCGCGCAGACACGCGAGGCGCGTCTGCAAATTCAACTGGCGAAGCTGGAATATTCACTGCCGCGCCTGAAACGGGCCTGGACGCACCTGGAGCGCCAGCGCAACGCGGCCGGCGGACGCGGCGGCATGGGCGAGATGCAGATCGAGATCGACCGGCGGCTCGTGCGCGAGCGCATCGGCCGGATCAAGCGCGAACTGCGCGACGTGCGCGGCAACCGCGAGACGCAGCGCAAGAAACGCAATGAGCGGCCTACGCCAGTGGCGGCAATCGTGGGCTACACCAACGCGGGCAAGTCCTCGCTGCTCAACCGGCTCACACGCGCCGGAGTGCTGGTGGAGGACAAACTTTTCGCCACGCTCGATCCGACGACGCGGCGTGTGACGTTGCCGGACAACCAGGAAATCCTGCTCAGCGACACGGTCGGTTTCATCCGCAAGCTGCCGCATGACCTGGTGGAGTCGTTCAAGGCGACGCTGGAAGAGGCGACGCAGGCGGATATCCTGGTGCATGTAGTGGACGCATCGCATCCGAACGCGGAGGCGCAGATCGCGGCGACGCTGAATGTGCTGGATGAGCTGGGCGCCAAAGGCAAGCCTACAATTCTGGCGCTGAATAAAATCGACCGGATGGAAGACATGCACGCGACGATATCGCTCGCGGCCGGCGCGGAGCACGCCGTAAGCATCTCGGCGATGACCGGCGAAGGACTGGACAGGCTGCTGGAGCTGCTGGCGAAGCTCAATCCGGACAAAACGCGGCGGATGATCCTGCGGATTCCCGCGTCACGCTGGGACCTGGTGTCGCTGGCGCATCGCGAGGGGCAAATCTTCGAAGAGCGGCACGGCGCGGAGGATGTATGGCTTGATGTGATCCTGCCGGAACGCCTGCGGCACAAGCTGGAATCCTTCCGCCGCGAAGCCATGCCGGCGATGCATGAATGATTTTGCTTGCTTTTGTTGTGACTTTGCCTCTTGTTCTACAGTAATTTGAGGCAAGGCTGCCTTTCGATTCCGGGCAAGATTAAGAGCAAGAGCAAGAGTGGATATGGAAATTATCCGTGACATCCAATCGATGCGCGCATGGCGCGAGGCGGCCCGGCCGGAGCATGTCGGCTTGGTCCCGACGATGGGCGCGTTGCATGAAGGGCATCTGAGCCTGATCCGCATCGCGCGGGAGCGCGCCCCTAAAGTCGTCGTGTCGATCTACGTCAATCCGACCCAATTCGCGGCCCACGAAGATCTGGACCACTACCCGCGCACATTCGAAGAAGACCGGCGCCGCTGCGAGGAACTGGGTGTGGACGCCATTTTCTGCCCGGACGATGCGATGATGTATCCACCGGGATGCTTGACCTGGGTGCATGTGTCACAGTTGGACAGCGCGCTGGAAGGCCAAAGCCGCCCGACACATTTCCGCGGCGTAGCCACCATCGTCACGAAACTATTTGCCATTGTGCAGCCGGACTGCGCGGTGTTCGGCTGGAAGGACGCGCAACAATTCCTCCTGCTGCGGCGCATGGTGAACGATCTGAATTTGCCGGTAGAGATGATCGGCGCGGAAATCGTGCGCGAGCCGGACGGGTTGGCGATGAGCTCGCGCAACGTGTATCTCTCCGAAGACGAACGCCGCGAGGCGCCCGCGCTGCAGCGCGCGCTGCTGCTCGCCGAACAAATCGTGAAAGACCAGCCCGGCATACTCGCCACGGCGCTCAAACGACGCATGGAGCAAAGCATCCTCTCCGAAAGCCGCTTCCGCATCGACTACATCGCGATCGTCAATCTCGAAACGCTCCAGCCGCTCGCCCATGTTGAGCCAGGCGCCACGCTGATCGCGCTCGCCGCCTGGATGGGCCAAACCCGCTTGATCGACAACATCCGTGTTTGATTTTCCATGAAACGCGATCCTCGCCGGATTCCACGCTTGACCGCGCCTTGAAATTCGCGCATAGTTAAGGAGTGCAATAAAATCGAGCTGCGAGGCATTTGATCAAAGAAAGCGGAACAATGGAACTTTACATTTTCCGTCATGCGCAAGCCGTTGAGCGCGACGAAGCCGGCGGATTGCGCGATTTCGACCGCGAACTGACCGATGTGGGGCGCAAGCAGGCCCGGCTGGCGGGAGCAGCGCTAAACCGCCTCGGCGTCAAATTTGACACGATCCTGAGCAGTCCGGCGCCGCGCGCGCTGCAAACGGCGAAAATCGCCGCAAAGGAGATGAACCTCGAAGATCGCGTGCGCGAATGTCCCGCGTTGTGGGAAGGCGACTTCGAAGACATTTTCGAGGCATGCCGCGGGATGGAAAACAAGATTGTCTGCCTGGTGGGACATGAACCCACCCTTGGCGATCTGACGGGATTCCTGACTTCAGGAAGCCGTGAGGTGTGTGTGCCGCTGAAAAAAGCCGGGATTGCGCGGATCGACATTGACGGATTGCCGCCAGAGCATCCTCGCGGTCTGCTGCGCTGGGTGATGACGGGCAAACAGCTCAGCCTGATCAGCCAGAAAAAATGAACTGCCGGGTTCCGGGTTCCGGGTTCCGTAATCGATGATATCAATGGATTTTTTGTATTTTTAATTTTGAATGTGTTTCGGATTTCGGATTTAGAATTTCATAAAAGAGATACCGACAACATGACAATCCGGCATCCGAATTCTGAACTTCAGCAAAAACACAGAAGAACTTGATGATGAAACGGCTGACCACACAAATTTTGTTTGCACTGACGCTGGCCGCCATCGCGCTGGGCGCCGAGGAACTGGACTGGTCGCAGAAGTATTTCCTTCACTTGGTGAAATCCGGCGAAAACCTGTCTCAGATTTCCAAGGATTACTACGGCACGCCCGTGCATTCGGACATCATCCAGAAGGTGAACGGCATCGCGAACGTGACTCAGCTGCCGGTGGAACGCACGCTGCTGACGCCGACGAATAATTACTTTCTGGACAAAGCCGGCGTGAAGGATGCGTCGAGCACGGACCGCGGTTTTTATCGCAAGGAGACCAGCGACGGCCGGCTGTATATCGGCATTCATACGCCGCGCCAGGACATCGCGCATCCCGACAGCCGCCGCTTCATCATCATCGACATCACCGGATTGGATTATAAGGCGGTGTTCGATTCGGAAAAACTGCTGGATGCGCATCCCGACATGCCGGACCTGTCGAATTTGACGGGGTATAGTTTCATCGACCTGGACGGCGACGAGGGGCTGGATGTGCTGGGACGCGACGCAGGCACGACGACCGTGACGCATTACGTGTTTCATCAACAGACGGACGGCGTCTATGAACCATACCTTATCGTGAAGAATACCTCAGTCGCCTTCGAAAACCACTATCGCGATCCAAACGACAACAGCCTTGTGTTCGTCTATGAGCCGCCCGAAGTGAACGGCAAACGCCTCGCAGCCAAGGTTGCGGCTTGGAAAAATCTGTTTTACCTCAAGCATCCTGAGGCGAAACCGGAAACGCCGCCGATGGCGGAACAAGAAGCTCAGCCGCCGGTGGAAGAAAAGCCCCAAACGCCTGAAGCATCGGAAACCCAAGTCCAAGCGGAATTGGAATCCGAAGCGTCAGTGGATCAAGAAACCATCGCTGCGGCAAAACCGGAGAAGCAAATTGCGATGGAAGATAAGACTCCAATCCTTCCAGAGCAAAAGCAAACTCCTGCCCGCGAAGCAGAGGCTCAGCCCATCGTGGAAGTGGAAATCAAAGCGCCGCTCGAAATGGAACGCGCCGCTGAACCGGAGCCAGAAAGCGCGCCGGAACCGGAAACGAAGCCAGACGGCGTTACAGTATTGCCGCCCGGTGAGAAACCGGAACCGAAAACAACAGCCTTGGTTCCGCTGCCGCCAAAAACCGCCGAAAAGCCAGCTGAAACAAAGTCCGATGCGCTCGTGGATCGAGGGGATTATGCGCTCTACACCGTGCAGCACGGCGACACCTTGGGCGGCATCGCGGAACGGCAGTTGCGATCGTTCCTCAATTATACGTTGCTCTTGACGATCAACGACATGGCTCATCCGAACGAGTTGCGCGTCGGGCAACAGATCATCATTCCGCAAACCAACACCTATTTCCTGCAAGGCGCCGAGCTGAATCTCAGCGACGGCCGGCTGGAGTTTCAAAAGTTCGTGAATAAAAAGAAATCGACGGCGGTTGTGGGCATCGCGTTGCCGCAAAAACCCGGCGATGACGGACGCCGCTTCCTCGTGATCGACCCGCGCACCAAGCCGTTTCAGATTGAGTTCGATTCCCAGAACCTGAAACTATCCCCAAAATCCGATGAGTATCAGGCGCTTCAGCATCTGGATGAATGGTTCCTGGGTGACAGCAATGAAGACGGCGACATGGATATCGTCGGCATGGGCATGCAAAACAAAGACGGCCATCCTGCGCCGGTGCAGATGATCTTCGAAAAGCGCTGGGGCCGCTTCCGCGCCAAATTCAAACCCTAAGCTAATCTCAGTTCATTCGACGCAAAGGTTTAATCGCTCCGCTCAAAGCATCGCTATTGAAGCTCACGGTCAGCGGCGAAAAGGATATCTTCCGCGTCGGCCAATGGTTCATGGCGATCCTTCGAAGCCTCGGCGTCATCATTGGATTTTTCGGCCGAGGCGCGGCCGAGGCGGATTTCCGTCTTGGTCTGCGAACGGGACTTTTTTTCGTCCTGCGGTTTCATGGATCAACCTCCTTATCCGCGTGAAAAAAAAGCTCCGGCTGACTCCAACAGCCGGAGCGCCATGCGGTTAATGGGTTGTAAAATTGCGCCCTGCGGCGCCATTGCGATGTCACTCGCAATTAAACTCGTCGAACAAATCTCCTTAGCGCCCTCGCGCCGCGCGCAAAATGCATTGCGCCGTGACGTAACGCTGCCCGGCTTGCGCGGCAAGCACCAGCGCGTTATGGCAAAGGCGGTTGATCTCGCGCGGAATCCCGTTCGTCACGTTGTGCGCCGCGTCAAGCGCATCCGTGTCGAACAAGTCGGACTGTGCGCCGGCCATCAGCAGGCGGAACTTGATGTATTGCTCCGTTTCCTTTTCGTGCAACGGCCGCAGATGCGTGCGGACGAACATGCGGCTGAACAACGCACGATAGCCAGGGAGCGCCATGCGATTGAGGAACGTCTCCTCGCCGAACAGCAGGATCGTGATCAGCTTTCGCGTCGGCGTTTCGATGTTGCTCAGCGTGCGCAGCGTGTGCAGCGCCTCGGCTTTGAGGAAATGCACCTCGTCGATGATCAGCACGATCTTCACGCCCCGCTCGTGCTGGCGCATGATCTCTTCCTGAATCGCGGACACCAGATCATCGACGCGGCCGCGCTTCGGCATACCTTCGAGCTTGAGTTCGCGGGCGATGTCCTTCAGCAGCGCCGTGGGCGAAATCGAAGGATACACCAGCGCCACCACGGGAAGATAGCGCTCCGGCTGCTCCTGCAATTCATTGAGCAGAATCTGCGTCAGGAGCGTCTTGCCCGTGCCGCTGATCGCGGTGGTCAGGCCGATCGAGATGTGATCCTCGATGCACTGCTTCATCTTCAGGTAGGCCTCTTCGTGCGCCTCCGTGCGAAAGAAAAAGTCCGGATTGACGTTGTCGAGGAAGGGATGCGTCTCCAACTTGTAATATTGCACCGGCAGGGCGGAGTTGACGACTTCGATCTTCGCTCCCTCTTCATGCGATTCATCGACCAAATCAACGATCGAGAATTCCGGTTCGGCGTTATGATTCATTGTATTCCTCCGTTATGGAACTCGTGCTCTGAATTCACCGATTTCTCAGGCAAAACGCCTGTGCTGCATCACGCCGCGCCGGCCATGGAGCGTTTGATCGCGCCAATCAGATCGCCGAAGGCCGAATCCTTCTTGTCATTTTGGAAAATGCGCTTGTTTAGAATCGTGTCCACCACGAGCTCCAGGTTTTTCGTCGCTTCGCAATTCGGGAAGGCCAGCGCGAAGGGCTTGCGATGCTGATTCGCCACCTGGATGTGCTCGTCTTCCATGACGTATCCCAGATAACCCAACGTGTAATGCATGCAATTTTCCGTGGCGGTGTTGATGCGGTTATACACATTCTTGGCGTGATACATGCTCGGCGCCATGTTGGCCAGCAGGCCGATCTTCGCGTTGGGATCCATCTGCAGCAGAATTTTAATGATGGAAAAGGCGTCGGAGGCCGAGGCGATGTTGGGCGTAGCGACGCAGATCACCTCGTCGGCGAACGCGGCGAAGCGCAGCACGTTGTCGCTGATGCCGGCGCCGGTGTCCACGAGCAGCACGTCCACCTCGCGCTCCAGTTTGTCCATCTGGCGCAGGATGAAGCGGCGCTGATCGTCGGTCAGGTTGGCCATTTCGCGCAGGCCCTGCCCGCCGGAGATGATCTTCACGCCCAGCGGACCTTCGACGATGGCGTCTTCGAAATCGAAGCCGTCCTCCACCACATGGCTCAGGTTGTAGCGCGGTTTGACGCCGGCGAGAATGTGGACGTTCGACAGGCCGAGGTCGGCGTCGAAAATCGCCACCTTGCGCTGACGCTTGGCCAGCAGCATCGCCAGGCTGACGGTGAGATTGGTCTTGCCTACGCCGCCCTTGCCGCTGGTGACGGCGATGACGCGAGCGAATTCGCCCGCCTTGGCAGGCATGACGAAGCCCTTCTCCATCGTATCGTTGGTATGATGGGTCAGGCTGCGCAGGTGTTTCTTGACTTCAATGACGGAAAATCCGCGTTTATTGATTAGTTCCTTGATGCGCTGAAGCAGCGCGATATGGTCGGACGTGAACTCCCTTTTGCCGTGCGCCAGTTCGGTGAACGACAGGAATTCCTTGAAGGCTGTTTCGTAAAAACGGATGTCGCTTTCTTCCAGCCCGGTCTTTTCACATACTTGTCGGATTGAATAGAGTTGTTCCACGGTAATTTCTCCTTTGCAGCGGGAATATCAGCAGGGAAAGCGAACGAATAAGATAAGATATTGCTTTCCACATGAAGGTTCGTTAGAGCATGAGCGATAATGCGAGTCGGTGTTTGCCTGGAATAAAAAAAGACCTTTGCGGCGCAAGCCAGCCGCCGGCATAAAACGCTTGCCGGACCGGAAAAAAAGCGCAGACGCGGATTTCAAAGATCGAATTTAAGAGAACAACAGCTATCTTAACATCGGGTTAGCAAATTTTGTCAAGATAAATTGCTTGCCCCGCGCAACGGGTTCAAGGCAGCATGAAGCCTGAATGCAACGGTTGAGCGGCCGTGAATTTCCCAAATGCGGAGAGGGTGTCCATGAACGAATCGATTTTTGACCGGCTGATTCAGCGGGGAAATTTTCAATGGCTTGTGCTGGCCGCCGGCGCGCTATGGCTGACGGCTTGCGTCGCATGGGCGCAATGGAGGGCAAGCGACGATCAACGGCGATTCGTTCTAACATTGAGCGCAGCTGGGCCGCTGTTTATCGCGCTCTGGTTCATATATAACGCAATCATGGATCACTTCGGCTTGTCGAGCGTGGCAGGCATGGCGCTCAACCTGGCGCTGATGATCCCGGCCGGTCTGACGATGGGCTATCTGTTGCGAGGGCGCCAGCCGCATGAAACCGATCCGAAGAAGGATCAATCTCCCGCTGAAGACAACGCCGATCATTCTGCGAGATGACGAGTGGCATGGTATATCCATCGAACTGATTATCCCAAAACACAAAAGCAGCGGGAACATTTCGCTCCCGCTGCTTGATGATTTTAGCCACATGGATCATTCAGTTTATCATGAGCGCTTATTGCGAGACTGCTTTCGCCCATGTTTGATGCGCCTCTGAAAAACCGGGAATGCTGCCGCCAAAACGCATGATGTCTCCGCCGCTGACAGTGCCATTAGTTGGATCATATATGATATTGATTACAGCATCCCTGTCCGAATTGGTCAGATACTCCCAAGGATATAAACCGGTTCGGAGATTAGGCGTGCCGGGAGCGGTGTTATCATCCTTGTCCGGACCGACGGAAGAGACAATCCAAGTGTCCGCGGAAAATCGGAACGTCGTTCCGCTCGGAAGATTATCGATGCTTGTGTATTCGCCAGCTTTGCCCATGCCGACTTCCAGGTATCCTTCACGATAATCACCCATATATTTATGGGAACCAAACGGATCAATGTCGGGCACCGAAGACATATAGGCGACTGGGGTCGTGAGAGGTCTGAGCCAGAAGGCCCAATACGTCACGCGCGGATCAAGTTCCGCGTAATATGTGTCATTATCGCCGTAATAGGCTTCAAGCGCCGTGGCGATGGCGCGTAAATCAGCCTTGACGCGGGATATTTTGGCCCGTGTCTGAAACTCAAGAAAATTCGGCACTGCAATCGCCGCCAGAATCGCGATAATCAACACTACAATCAGCAACTCGATCAAAGTAAATGCCTGTCTCCTCTTCATTTCCCGTTCCTTTCATTGCATCGGCGCGACGCATCGTTCAAAAATGGATCATTCCGCTCGCCTTATTTATGAGCCGCTGCGATAATAACAAATGAAATTTCTCATTTCAATAATCTATTGATGACATCCGCCTCTTTATTTTATGTATAAATTAAATCAGCATCGCTTTTTCGTAACCGGACAAATGACTGAATACCGGGCAGCAACATGATGCGCCCAGCATAGAGATTCACCATGAAACCGCATATGACTCCATCGGCCACAAACGGCATTATTCAATCCCAGGCCACTGTCGACGATGCGCTCAGCGCGACGGAACAGCCGTCGGCGTCCCGCCTGGAATGGCTCATGGCATGGGGGCTGTTGCCGCTGGTCCTTCTGGCGTATGCTCCGGCATTGAACGCTGGATTCATCTGGGATGACAATATATCGCTGACCAAGTGTCCGCAGATTCGATCGCTGAGCGGACTTTGGGAATTATGGACGAATCCAGCGATGAATCCAATGGGGCATTACTATCCGCTGACCTATACGTCTTTCTGGCTGGAATACCGGCTATGGGGTCTGAACGCCTGGGGATACCATTTCGTCAATGTGCTGTTGCATGGCTTGAATGCGGTCGTGCTTTGGCGCGTGCTGCGAAACCTGCGCATCCCTGGCGCCTTGTTCTGCGCGGCGCTCTTTGCGCTGCATCCGCTCAAGGTGGAATCCGCGGCGTGGATCACGGAGCGCAAGGATCTGCTCTCGGGATTCTTCTACCTGCTGGCGGCGCTGCTTTTTCTGCGCTGCGCTGAAACCCGGAACCGCCGGGACTACTATGCCTCGCTGGCGTTGAGCGCCTGCGCCATGCTGAGCAAGTCGATCACGCTCACGCTGCCAATCGCGCTCGGATTGGCGCTGTGGTGGCGGAATGGCCGTTTCACACGCCAGGACGCGTTGCGGCTGCTGCCATTTGTCACCATCGCCGCCGGGATCGCCATCATCGGACTCAGCGCCACCTATGGTTTTTACGAATACCCCTATGAACTTTCCTTCATCGACCGCTGCCTGATCGCATCGCGCGCCTTATGGTTTTACCTCGGCAAACTGCTCTGGCCGCATCCTTTGATGCCGATTTATCCGCGCTGGGCAATCGACGCCGCTGATCCACTGCAATGGTTGCCGCTGATTGGAATTCTCATCACACTGACCGCATTTTATACCATGCGCAAACGCATCGGACGCGGACCGCTTATCGCTGCGCTATATTTTGGCGTCACACTGGGGATGCTGCTGGGATTCATCGATTATCCCCTGATGGCGTATTCCTTCGTCGCCGACCGTTTCCAATACCTGGCCGGCATCGGACCAATGGCGCTGTTGAGCGGCGCATGTGCAGTTGGCGCGGCGAAAATCCCAACGCCGCAACGGCGTATGCTCTGGATCCCGGCGCTGGGCTTGCTGCTGGCGCTGGGGGCGAAGACGTTCGTCCAGACGTCGTATTTTACTGATAATGAGACGCTCTTCCGGCATAACCTGCGTTATAATCAAACCAACACGTATCTCTATGACAAACTAGGAATCGGATTGCTGGAAAATGAGAATTACGCGGAAGCGGCCTCGGCGTTTCGGCGATCGCTTGAGTTGAGTCCGGGAGATGCGAATGTGGAAGCGCTGCTCGCCTTTACTTTGCTGCAAACGAAGGAATATGACACGGCTGTCGAATTGATGCTGAAGTTGGCGCCGTTGAATCCGGCCATGCTCGCCAGAGAGGCGGAAATGGCGCGGAGATTGCTGAAATTCGGCTGCTATCGGGAAGCCATCCGGCTCCTGGAAGATTATAACCGACAAAATCCAGATCAACCACCGGCGCTTTATAAGTTGGGGCTTTGTCACGAGCGGCTTGGCGAGACAGAGAAAGCCGAAGTCTTCTTCGAACGCGTGCGTGAATTGAACCCCAGCTGGTATGAATATTGGAGCAAGCAGCCATGGGATTAATCCCTCGCACAGCCCCAAATTGATGGTTGATTGTTCAATGCGGATCTGGAGGATGTCGCGATCAGATGCGGATGTCCGCGATTCGCCTGAAATGGATTGATCCCAACCTTTGCCGAAAGGCTGTCGATGGCGGCGAAGAAAACAGAATTGACGCCGATGGTGCGGCAGTACCTCACGATCCGGGCGCAACACCCGGAGCATTTGCTGCTGTTCCGCATGGGCGATTTCTACGAGACGTTCAACGAAGACGCCAAAACGGCCTCGGAAATCCTGGGGATCACGCTGACCAAACGTCCCGTGAGCGGCGCGCACGGCGGCGGCGAGCAGGAGGCCTGGCCGCTGGCCGGCATTCCGTATCACGCGCTGGACAACTATCTGCGCAAACTGATTAAGGCAGGCAAGAAAGTCGCCATTTGCGAACAGGTGGAAGATCCCAAGCTGGCCAAGGGGATCGTCAAGCGCGAAGTGACGCGCATCATCTCCCCCGGCACCGTGGTCGAAGACTCGATCCTCGAAGACAAGCAAAACAACTTCATGATTGCGCTTTGTGTGTTGAAAGATGTGTACGGCCTGGCCGCCACCGACCTCTCCACCGGGCGCTTCGAAATCACTGAGTTCCCGCGCAGCCACGCGGAGGAGGCGATCCGCTCGGAAATATGGCGGCTGCATCCCAGCGAAATCCTCTTCGCCGACGGACAGGAGCTTGAACTGCGGCCATTGATCGATCCGGAACTCTCCCCGCATATCACCATCCGGCCCGATTCGCACTTCCGCGTGTCCGTCGCGCGCGGCGTGGTCTGCGAGCAGCTCGGCGTGAACAACCTGAGCGGCTTCGGCGCGGAGGACTGCACAGCCTCGATCAGCGCGGCCGGCGCTGTGCTGGAGTATCTGCGCGAAACGCAAAAGACGCTGCTGCGGCACGTCAACGCGCTCCGTGTCTACAGCGTGCGCGATTACATGGTGCTCGACTCCACCACGCAGCGCAGCCTGGAACTCGTGGAAGGCATCCACGGCGGCAAGGAGGGCACCCTGCTGCGCATCCTCGATCATACGCTGACTTCGATGGGCGGGCGGCAATTGCGACAGTGGATACTGCAACCGCTGAAGGAATTAAGCGCCATCCGCGAACGGCAGGACGCGGTCGAGGAACTGCATCAAAATTTCACATTGCGCGACAGCCTGCGCGAAAGTTTGCGCGAAATCCACGACATCGAACGCATCCTCAGCCGCGTCGGACTCGGCAGCGCCAACGCGCGCGATCTGGTGTCGCTACGGCAATCGATGGATCAACTGCCGAAGCTTAAGGAGCGTCTGTCACAGGCGGCATGCGCCACGCTCCGACGGCATGCGGCGCGCATCGATCCCAAGCCGGAGCTACGCGACCTGCTGCATCGCGCGCTGGCCGACGATCCTCCGATCACCGTGCGCGAAGGCGGGATGATCCGCGACGGTTACGACGCCAAGGCCGACGAACTGCGCAATATCTCGCGCGACAGCAAATCGTGGATCGCGAAAATGCGGAAGCAGGAGGTTGAGGCGACCGGCATTCAAACGCTGAAAATCAAATACAACAAAGTCTTCGGCTACTTCATCGAGGTCAGCCGCGGACAGGCCGCGAACGTGCCGGAGCACTACATCCGCAAACAGACGCTCGTGAACGCTGAACGCTACATCACGCCGGAATTAAAGGAAAAGGAAGAGATCATCCTCAACGCCGAGGACAAGCTCAACAGCCTTGAGTATGATTTATTCGAACAGGTTCGCAACGAAGTGCGCGCCTGCACGCAGCCGTTGCAGAACGTGGCGCAGTGCCTGGCTGAAATCGACTGCCTCTACTCACTCGCCGAGGCCGCCGTCGCCGGAAACTACTGCCGCCCGAATGTCGTGGCATCGGCATCCTGCCGATGTGAATCTCCTCAATCCGATTCGACCGCGCCTGACGGCCCGATCATCGAAATCCAGGACGGACGCCATCCCGTGCTCGAAGCCGTGCAGGCCGATCCGCCGTTCGTGCCGAACCACACGTATCTTTCCGCGGCGGATCATCAGATCATGCTGATCACCGGGCCGAACATGGCCGGCAAATCAACCTACATCCGGCAGGTTGCGTTAATCACGCTGATGGCGCATATGGGCGGCTTCGTGCCCGCGCGTCAGGCCCGCATCGGGCTGGTGGACCGCATCTTCACGCGCGTCGGCGCGATGGACCGCATCGCCAAGGGACAAAGCACGTTCCTCGTGGAGATGAGCGAGACCGCGAACATCCTGAACAACGCCACGAGCGACAGCCTCGTGATCCTCGACGAAATCGGCCGCGGCACCAGCACCTACGACGGACTCAGCATCGCGTGGAGCGTGATCGAATACCTGCACAACCACGCGAAATGCCGGCCGCTCACGCTCTTCGCCACGCATTACCACGAGCTGATCCAGCTCGAGGAATTCATGCCGCGACTGAAAAATTATAATGTCGCTGTGCTGGAAGAAAAAGACCGGGTGATTTTCCTCTACAAGATCGAGCGCGGCGCCACGGACCGCTCGTACGGCATTTACGCCGCGCAGCTTGCCGGAGTGCCGCCGCAGGTGGTCGAACGCGCGAACGATATATTGCAGGAGCTCCAATCCGGCAACGCCGTCGAAGTCCAAGCCAACGGCGAAACAGCAAACACATCCTCCCCCGCCCCGGCTCACGACTACCAACTCACCTTCTTCGACGCAGTCGATCATCCCGTCGTCGAAAAACTAAAACGACTCGATGTGCAACAATTGACGCCGCTGCAAGCCCTTAATTTATTGGCCGATTTGCATAACGAAGCAAACCGTTGAATTGCTGCAACTAAAAAAAGAGATTTTCTTCGATTCCGGCATTCTTTTTCTCTTGTTCAATTTTGAGGAGTTCTGGACCAATATAAATACGCCTTAACCAGTCGCCATCTAAACCATATCTCTCATCGTATGGACCCGACGGAAATTCAGCAGGCAAGTTTATTGAAGCGTCAACATTATCGCAAATAAGCAAACGTAGTATGCATTGCACGGGAAATTTATTATGCGAATTGACGCTTAATTTATATAAGACATCAAAGTCATCTTTATCTAATGACGATAATTCTCTGCCTATTTCCTTCTCATGCGCCAGCGTATCACTACGAAACTTTATATTGCGTCGATGTTTATTAGGATCAATCGATTTTATTACTGCAATGGCGCTAATCGTAGTATTCCAAGCCCGACTCTGGCCATCCCACATCTTTCCGCCTTTTAAAAAGTCTTCTTCCGGCTCACCACAAGCACCTGTTTTAATATTAACAGGTACTCTCCAACCAAAATCCCCACGCATAGCCGCATATATGATCGCTGGACCTAGAAGGATGGGTTGAGAGCCATAATGACATAACACCAATATACACGGTTCATTTCTCTTTTTATATTGTTGAAACTTTTCGCGTGCTCCATCAATTTTATCTCGTATAGGACTGTAAGGATCAAAACCACTAAACCCTGGTTGTGGGTTTTGTGGCTCCCATTCTTTCACCTCAAAACGTGCTGTCTTTCCACCTATTTCAAAACTGTAGTCGACAGGCTTTGTAATACCTATGTGGCTTAGATCTTCTTCGTATTTGTATTTGGTAATACCGCGATCTGCAAGATACACCTCAAATGCCCGCTCAGATATTGTCTTCTGATTCATTTTTTTCATCCATTCTTTCAGACATAGACAATACTTTTCAGGATGCTTTGGGCGATGCGCTTGTTGCGGATGTTCTGAATGCCTGCAGGGGTAAGGACATCGACATTGGCGCCAAGCAGACGCTCCAGATACTCGGCAAACTCGACAAAACGCAGCCCGATAGGCCGGTTAAATTCCACGACGAGATCAACATCGCTTTCCTTGGTGGGTGTGCCGTTGGCGTATGACCCGAACAGGCCGATTCTTGCCACGCCATACGTGGAAGACAGATAAGCGCGATCTTTTTGCAAAGCCTTCGTGATTGTTTCTTGCGTCAGCATGGTTTGAACCGCTTTCGATTATTCCTATGTAAGTTTAATCTGGCTTCCCTTTACGAAATCAAGGGATTTTTTTATGAGGATGTATCCTGACAAACTTCGCATATTGAATGTATGTAAAATGATCGCTCCTGCCCTTGCTCCTGCTCTTTGGGATGGACAACACGCTGTTTTTCGAGCAAGAGCAGGAGCAAGAGCAAGAAAACTCGGATTGAAGCATTCGACGAATGCAATTTCACTCGCCGTGGTGATCAATCAACGCTAGGGCAATCGTGTCAGTTGAATCCGCTGACTGTACATCTGTGTCATCGCCTCTTGCCCTGAAATGGCGGTGCGCACGCCGGTCCACGTTTCGAATCCATCCGCCTGAATCTCAACGTTATAATCCCCCGCCGGAATGTTGCGGAAAATGGCGAATGTGCCCTGGCCTTGCATACTGATCGCGGCGCTTTGCGTGGATTGGTAAATCATGCTGAAAAATGCGGCCGACTCCGTCGTCACCACTTCGGGAACAAGCGATAGATCCTGGCCCTGACCGGTCATACGGATCTGCCTTACGGGCATCGTGGAAGTTGTCGCGGCGTCATTCATGATCATCACGGTCAACAAAACCTCAGGCTCAATCGAGACCTGAAGCTCCAGTGTTTCGTTTTCCACAACCGAGATGGAGAGCTCCATCGGAGTGATGCGGAATCCAGGAGAAAAGAAGCGCAAGATATAATCTCCAACCATGACGCCGGAAATCGCGCCTGAATTGCCGTTGATCATAAGTTGCTGCTGACTTCCTACCTCATCGAGTTTATTCGGATCCCCCAGCATGACCATGATGTATTGCGGAGCATGATCCGGATCATAGTTATTGAATGTCACTTTGATGTTGCCCAGACCTTCCAGCTTGATCTCGCCCAAATCCTGATCGCCGTAGCGATTGTCGATGTCAATCAGGTTGGGGAATTGCAGGTTTCCACTATTGCCATACAATTGGATGCGGTAAGAGCCCAGAAAAAGGCCATAGTACTCGATCCGGCCCTGCGCAAAGGGCTGGATCGACGCGCTGTTCGTGAGGGCGTAGGAGCTGTCATTGATGTTGACTCCTTCATCCGGTTTCAGATTGAGCGTGAGGCTGCGATACGATTGAAAGACCGAGGGATCTTTGGCCGAGAGGTTGAAGGATATTTTATAAATCGGCGGAACCTGCACCTCGCCGCCGTCGATGCTATCATCGGGATTGGCCATGTAAATCCGTTGCGGCAAGCGTAAACTTAGATAGGTTCCGCTCAGTTGAATCCGGTAATCGCCCTGCATTCTGCCTTGAAAGACGACTTCTCCATCCGCGTTCATGGCGCCGGAGACGGAATATTCGATGCCGCTCTCCTGAGCCGCCTGGTTGTAGGCCGTGCCAACCAGTTGCACGCTTGAAACGCGCGCCCGGTCTTCGCCGCGCGCGAAGGTCAACCGCAATTTCACCTCGCCGGATGAGGGCAGCTCAATGTCGCCCAGATCCTGATCCTGCTCCAGATTGTCCAACTCATATACGCCGGGCATTGTTTTGGTTTGAGACATGTTGGTCGCTGTGCGGTAACTGAGCATAAGCCGGTATTTCCCTTTGAAGCGCCCTTTGATTTCAAGCTGGCCGGCGTCCAGCGTCCCATTATGCGCATAACTATCGATGTTGTTCCCACTGGGCTGCGCGCCGGAATTGTGATCCCACTGGAGCTGCGGGGAGTGATATTTGTTCCGCGTCTCCTCGGACATGTCCGACGGGAAAATTAAACGCGCGCGAATGCTATGCACCGGTTCGAATTGAAAATCCAACTGCTCATTGCCGCTCAGGGAGATCTCTTTCTCATCGTTGTAATGTTTCCGGATGCTCTGATCATAATAGGAGCATCTCGCCGTATATTCACCCGGCGGCAGGTCTTCGATGCGATACTCGCTGCGGCTGTTCGTTCTTCCCTGGAAAGTGAAATTCGAATCGTCCTTGCGCGTCAGGCTGATCCCTACATCGCTTCCTATCCGGCGATCACCGAGCCAGACATTGCCCGTGAGCGCAAGGTAACCGAACTTCGGCTCAAGATCGATATATTGATCCTCACCCTCTCCCAATTCGGTGGATATGGTGTAGCCGTTATAATAGCCGTCAATCAGCGTGCGGGAAAAATTGATTGAATATCTGCCCGCATCAAGACCGGTGAAGATAAACTCGCCCTGGCTGTCGCTGCGCGTGGAGCCCATGCTCTGGCCATATCCTTGCGGTGGAGAAAGACGCAGGCTGAAATCAATATTCGGCTGCGGGACGACGCTGAGAGCGAAACGTCCGGCGATGCTCCCGCCGCGCTGAAGCATGATGCGCAATTCTCCGTCGTCCTGCTTGTATTGAGCCTGCCGGGCCGAGTCCAGATACAGCCGGACATAATCGGGAACACAGATAAAAATGGTTTTCCCATGCTCAAACTCAAAGCGTCCTTCCGCATCCGTCATGTGGCGCTTGTAATCCTCGAAGTAATAAAAATCCAGATTCTTAATCCGATCCCAGTCAAGATTGATGCCGTTGACATTGTTAAAATGTTGCTGATAGTCGCTGCGCATACGGGCGGAGACGACCGCGGCTCCGGCGATGGGCGTCGCAGCCGCTGCATCCAGCAACTGGACGCTGATCTGAGAGGTTTTCTTCAGGCGGAAAACGACTTCCTCCGCATTCTCTTCACGCTGAGGCGTCAAAGCGGCATTCGAGAGGGGGGCGTAGCCTTCGGCGCGGATGATGACGGTCTCCTGGTTGCTCAATTTCAACGACGTCAGCTTGAAGCGCCCATCGGCGTCGATGATCATTTGTTCATTGTTCGAAGAATACGAGGTTTTGACATAGAACTTCTCCACGGGCTTTTCGGTTTCATCGTCAATCACGCGGCCAAGCAGGACTCCAGTGGGATTCAGTTTGATCGTGATCGATTGATCAACAGAATAAGTTTCCGTTTGGTCGCTGCGGTATGTGCCGGGACTTTGTTGAATCAAGACGGAGACGCGCACCGTAGGTCCGGGCAGATCGTCCACGTAAAGCATGCCCGAAGCGTCGGTGACCAGGCTCTTCTCGGTAGAGATGTCAACTCCGCTTATATGGCCATAAGGCGACGTAGCCGGTTGCATGATTGACAAACGGCAATCGGCGACTGGCTGCTCTTCCTCATCGACGACTTTTATTTCCAGCCAGTGGGAGTCTTCCAATTGAAAATCGACGATGGCCGGATCTTCCTCAACGCCTGGACGAACCTGGCTCTTGAGCACACGGCCCTTGCCCTCGGCGATGCAAACCAGATAGCGATATATATCTCGCGTATCGCATTGTAATTCATAATGTCCCTGCTCGTCGGTCTGGGTTTTATCGACATTGTTATCCAAACGTTGAATTTGATATTCGCGGCCCCAGGCGACGGTTGCATTAGCAATGGGGCCGCCGCTGGCTTTGTCGGTCACCGTGCCGGTGAACCATCCAAGTTTCTGCTCCTTGTTGTCATCCGCCGTCGAGTCTGAAGGCAAGAGAACGAGAGTGACGGACGTGGACATCTCCTCCTCGCCAAACTGCGCCAACACGCGTTCCGATTGCTTGTAGCCGCTTTTTTGGGCCAGAATCAGCGGGGGATTTTTGCGGCTGACATTCTTCACAACGGCCGTTCCATCCGGACCGGTTGTTTCGTTCGTGCTGTGCCACGACTGGGATCTGCCCTGTTGAATGATGTATTGAATGTGCGCCCCCTCGACCGGAGTTTGGTTTTCGTCGATCACGCAAGCCGCAACTGAGCCGCCCGGCTCCAATTCGATGTTGACCTGGCTGCGCTTGTTCAGGGCGGTGTTGAGCGTCAACTCCTGCGATACATATCCGTCTTTCGACACATCCAGCCTTAAGTCCGAGCCGATCAAACCGGCGATGTAATAATGCCCGTCCGCGTCAGACGCCGCGTCGATGCGCCGGATGGAATCCCTGCCGTTAATTTTCGCGTCCGGAATGCCCGCTTGAGTGGATTCATCGAGAATCAAGCCTTCGATCAACGATCCGTCTTTCAGCGTCAGGCGGATCGGACCGTTGTCCTCATGCGGAACGATGACAATGTTCTCGATGTCCTTTTCATCCGTGAATGAAGAGTGAACGCCCAGAATGGCGATCAGCTGGACTTCTTTTTGATCCTTAAGCCCAATGCGGAAGCTCCCCTCATCGTCCGCCGTGGTTTCCAGATCGCCTTTCAGCGAACGCACCTGCGCCCCGGCGCCGTTGCGTTGCGGATCGTCAGCGTAGGTCACCGTGCCATAAATGGCGCCGCGTCGTATAAGGGAGATCGTCGCCGGAAAATCACCGGGCGTCAGGCTCAGTTCAACGGGCTTTTCAGCGTCCTCATGATCCGCCAAGAGTTGAATCGAAGCCGCTTGCCTGGGAATCATGATCTCAGCTGCGCCGTCCGCGCCGGTGAGCATTGTGCTGCTCCATCGTCCGTCATCCAGCATGCCGCTGAGCGTGATCGTCGTTCCGGCGGCTCCAGCGCGAGAATGCTCCCATTGCGCTTTCGCCGTCACGGATTCCGCGTCCTTTTCCCATCCCTTGCTGACGCGCACAATACGGAATTTGTCAAAATCCATCCGGTCGGATTCGAAAACGAGCTTGAAGGTATGCGTTCCGCTGCTGAGCTCGAAACTGCTGAGAGTCAGCGTGGAAGGCTCATCCCATGCGCCGGTGTTGGCGACCTTCCCCCTGGCGACGGTTTTCCCGCCGGCTTCAAGGTGAAACCGGCGATCATCCAGCGGCGTGCTGATCTTGACGTCCGCCTGATAGAAGCCCGTTTCCGGCACGCGCAAGGTGTACGCCAGCCACTCGCCTGTTCGGATGTAGCCGACGCAAAACAGCCCCGGCTTGTGATTGACAATATCCACGGCGTCGTTGCGATCGCCTTTGCCGCCTTCATTGTTCGCGGTCATATCGTGGAAGCCGAAGCCTTCGCCTCCCGGATCATAGGACTCGGCTTCGATCCAGCCATCCAGGATGGAGCGGATCTCCAAGGCTGTTGATGTCGGTTTTTCCGAAGCTTCCACACCTGGCTGCTGCTCTTGCGTCGCCGGCTCGATAACACTTTGCTCTTCTGATGAAATGTTGTTTGAAACTGTGCCGGTGGAAGCTGCGTCATCGACGGCAACGGTGTTTTCAACAGCGGACTTTACCTGCGTCAGCGGCGCCGCCTCTTTGCCGGAATCGCACGCGGCGAAGGTCAGCGCAATGACAACAAACAAGCAAACCGTAAAGTGAAGCGTTCTCATCGATGCCCCCTCATGTATATTGAGAATAAAGACATATCATTCAACAAGCATCCTGCGAATCAATGTTTAGACGCTGAAACAATCAATATGTTGCAAAAAAATTCAACTCTTCCGTCAGTCATTGTAATCAAAAAGAACGACGGCGCAAAGAAAATCACATCGCCGATATACTCATATCGTCGTCGCGTGTTTTCCATATAGACCACGAGATCACATGATATTGCCCCGAAGACAACCCTTTATTTTCGAGTCTTTTTGATCTCAAAAGGCATGCAATTTCCGAAATCGTTCACAAAGCGGGGATTTAGGTTGAAAGGGGCTTGACAGTGAAAAGGCAACTCTCGATAGTGACTTTCGGGAGAAAAGTGTCCCGAAGTATCGTGATCTTTTTTGATTTTCGTTTTTACGGATCAAAGAAAAATCAAGCACGTTTTTCGTTATCAAAATCATAAGCAAGAAAGGAAAGGCCGTTATGACGGAAAAAGCGGAATTCGCTAATCTGTTGCAGGAATCCCGAATGTTCGAACCCTCCGAGGCGTTCAAGGCGCAGGCGAACGTAAACGACAACTCGCTTTACGAACGCGCCGATGAAGACTTTGAAGGGTATTGGGAGGATCGTGCTCGTGAGTTGGAATGGTTCCAACCGTGGAACACGGTGTTAACCTGGGAGCCGCCGCATTGCAAATGGTTTGAGGGCGGCAAATTGAATATCTGCCACAACGCTCTGGACCGGCACCTGGATGGACCACGCCGGAATAAAGCAGCGATAATCTGGGAGGGCGAAAACTACGACACGCGCACGCTGACCTACTTGCAGCTGCACCGTGAAGTCTGTCAGTTTGCCAATGTCTTGAAGGGATTGGGAGTCAAGAAGGGCGACCGCGTCGCGATCTATCTGCCGATGGTCGTCGAAGCGGCCGTGGCCATGCTGGCCTGCGCGCGCATCGGCGCGATTCACAGCGTCGTCTTCGGCGGCTTTGCGCCGGAATCCCTGCGCGACCGCATCAACGACTGCGAGGCCAAGGTGCTCGTGACCGAAGACGGCAGCACCCGCCGCGGCAAAGCGTTGCTGCTCAAAGATACCGCCGACAAGGCTCTGGAAGAGACGCCATGCATAAAAAAAGTCGTCGTCGTCAAACGCCCGTACGGCGATCCGTATCAATGCACCATGAAAGAAGGCCGCGACCTGTGGTATCATGATCTGATGGCCAAAGCCGATACGGACTGCCCCTGCGAGGAAATGGACGCCGAAGATCCACTGTTCATCCTTTACACCTCCGGCACCACCGGCAAGCCCAAGGGCGTCGTTCACACGACAGGCGGCTATGCCGTCGGCGCGCACTCGACGTGCAAATACGTTTTCGACATGAAAGACACGGATATTTTCTGGTGCACGGCGGACGTCGGTTGGGTCACCGGGCATACATATATTGCTTATGGCCCTCTGATGAACGGCGTGACACAGATCATGTTCGAGGGCGTGCCGAACCATCCGCACAACGGACGTTTCTGGGAAGTCATCGAAAAATATCGTGTGACGATTTTCTATACGGCGCCCACGGCGATCCGCGCCTTCATGAAATGGGGCGAAGAAATTCCGCAAAAATTCGACCTTTCCAGTCTGCGCTTGTTGGGATCGGTGGGAGAGCCGATCAATCCCGAAGCGTGGATCTGGTATCATACCTATATCGGCCGCGAGGGCTGCCCGATCGTGGACACGTGGTGGCAGACTGAAACCGGCTCGATCTTGATGTCCAACCTGCCCGGCGTCAATGGCATGAAACCGGGCAAAGCGGGGCTTGCGCTGCCCGGCGTCTGCATCGAGATTGTGGACGATCAGTGCAATCCGCTCGCGACTGGCAGCGGCCTGCTGGTCATCAAGAAACCATGGCCGTCCATGCTGCGGACGATCTGGGGCGATGATCAGCGTCTCATCGACACGTACTTCAGCAAATGGGACATTCAAACCTATTTCGCGGGCGACGGAGCCACGCGCGACGAAGACGGCTACATCATGGTGCTGGGCCGCGTGGACGACGTGCTGAACGTATCGGGCCACCGCATCGGCACGATGGAAATCGAGTCCGTGCTCGTTGAGCATCCCAAAGTGGCCGAGGCCGCGGTTGTCGGCAAACAACACGAGATCAAGGGACAGGCCATCGTGGCTTACGTGTCGTACAAGGGCGACGTGAGCCATGTTTCCGAAGCCGACATCGCCGAACTGAAAAAGTTCGTCGCGGACAAGATCGGCGCTATCGCGCGTCCGGATGAGATTTACGTGTCGCACGATCTGCCCAAGACGCGTTCGGGCAAGATCATGCGCCGCTTGCTGCGCGACATCGCCGAGGGACGCGAACTCGGCGACACCACGACGCTGGCCGACCCGAGCGTCGTGGAGGAAATCCGCAAGCAACTCGCCTGATCGCATTCAAAGCGGTTGAAAATCCAAACCGGGCTTCCGTGTTTTTCCGGAAGCCCGGTTTTTTAGTATCGGCGTTTAATCGGCCGCAGCTTATCCTGCCGTCAAACGATCATCACTGCTGCCTGCCTTCGATGGCGCAAAGCAGGATTGCGGCGGCGATGCCGAGACGGCGGTCCAGCAGCCCTTCCGTATCCATGGAAAAATCGAGATTGATCTTCATCACGAATGGATTGAAGTTCTGTCTGAACTCGCAAATCTGCCGTCCTTCGATCTCCCCGCTGAAAGACTGTGGAATCAGGTTGGTCAGAAAACGGCGAACCAAAGCCAGCGCGGTGCTGTCCTCTTTGATCAATCCGATCTCACGATCCTCTGGATCCAGAATGATCCATTCATCCTTCAAGATCGACTTCATTCCCTTGCGCTTCAGCGCTCCCACCTTGGTATTGTAGAGGGGATCGACGACGTCATACGCAGCAGAAAAATCGATGATGTTTCGAGCCTGGATCGTTAGAACCTCCGTCCGCATGTCCTCGCTGGTGTATACCCGGATGTCCTCTTTTAATTTGAACGCCTTCAGCTTGGAGTAAAACGCCACTTCGCCATTGGGATCATAAATGTGGAACGCCGCGCCGAAAATCTTGAAGATTTTCCTGCGCACCAGATAACTGTCATGCAGAAAAACGCCCTGAAGCCCGGACTGCCCGCCGGAAAAATCACCGTATGCCATCGTTATTCTCCTTTTGCGTTCTTGTTTCCACGAGCGCGATTCAACTCCATCATAATCTCTGGCGGTTGAATCTAATCAATATGAGCAGCTCCAAGCAAGCGCTAAATATTGACCGGACTCCATCCATGAAAGGCTGATTGTCATCCATGCCTTTCCCGATCGGTTTGAGCATAATTATTGATATTGCCCGGTCGTCGAATTATCATCCAGACAAAATCATACACCGAAAAGGATGCCGATGTTACAACGGTTTGACTTTCCAATTTCGCGCTGGCTCGTTGTAGCAGTGCTTACAATGTCCAGTTTCATCGCCTTCGCTCAGACGCAGTCGCTTGAAATCACCATCAGTCCCGATGCGCGCGGACGGACTTATCTGGGTCTCGGCTCGGGATGCATCTTTTATCAAGGACACCTGGTGCGCGGCGTGCCCTCCGGATTGCGCGAGCAAACTTATGACCATCTGTTTTCCGACATCCCCATGGAATACTTGATGATCTGGTTTCGCCCGAACGAGGAGATGAATGACAATGACGATCCGTCCGAACTGAACCTGGATGCGTTTACCCATCGCCGCACGAACGTCGATGAATATGTGGAAGTAATCAACCAGGCGCGGCAGCGACAGCCCGATATCAAGCTGATCGCCACGGTTTACTCTCCGCCCGCCTGGCTGAAAACGAATAAGTCTATCTACGGCGGCGGCTCGCTCGACACATCGGTGCAAAACGCATATGATGAGTTCGGCGAATTCGTCTTTGCCTATATGCTGCTCTTCAAGGAGCAGGGCGTCGCGTTCGATGCGCTGATGCTGACGAATGAGCCGGACTTCGAGTTGACGCATGAAGACGCGAGTTACACGCCCGAGCAACTGCGCGAGCTGCACAAGCGCACAGTGCATCACCTTCGCGAGCTCATCGACGGCTCGCAAAACACCGCCGGCGTGACGATGCCGAAAATCATCGCGCCTTCCACAATCGACCTGAAAAAGACGAATGAGTACATCAATGCGTTAAAGGCTGACAGCGAAGCTTGGGACAACGTGGACTGGATCAGCACGCATCAATACACCAATTCCACGCTGGACCGCTTCAGGGAAATCGAACAAAACATCGAAGGCAAGCCATTCATCATGAGCGAATGGCACAGCGCGAACAACGGCGACATCGATCTGCCGATCATTGAGGTGATGGAGCAGACCCACGCCATGATCACGGCGTTTAACGGCGGAGTGAATTCATACTGGTGGTTCGAACTGGGACATCCGGAAAACACCATTGCGGGCGTCATCCATACGCCCTGGGGATGGCCGCCGGAGTATGGCAAAACCTTTCACAGTTGGCGGCAATGGGCGAATCTGACGCCTGTCGGCTCCGTCAGAGTCGATGTCGCGCTCACCGGTCATACGCCAAGAGATTGGGATTGCGTCGCGTTTGAAAAGGACGGCGTCATCACTTTCCATCTGCGCAACGGCGGCTTGAAACAACCGGTCAGGATCAACGTCGCGGATCAAACCATCCGCTCAGTTGAATATTGGCGCACGACCGCAGCATACGACTACATTCAATGTCCGCCTGTAGTTCCCGATGACAGCGCAATCACGCTGAATATCGAATCGCTCAGTTTTAACACGTTGATCATCCGCGCGGATTAAGGGGAAGCATGGCGCGGCGGAATTTTCGCTCGCTTATTTTCCTTCAAGTTCGCGCGCGCGCTCTCCAGCGCGGCCAATGCGTGGAGAGAAATCGATGCCGCGCGAGCCGATGGAGCCTTGCAACTCAAACGGACGCCGGTCGTAATCCAACATACGGTCGAATCCTTCCATGCCGTCCTCGCGCATTTGATACAGCCGCATCGAGGCATAAATCCGCCGTCCCTTGCCATTTTCGATGACGTCTTCCACGTAACGGTCATTCCGCAGGTGGTACGTCACGCGATCCAGCTGATCCGCGCGCATCGTCACCGCCGGATCTTTCTGCAGCTCGCCGTTCGACTGCAATCCATCGATCCAATCCTCGGGGATATTCAGACCAATCGCGCGCCAGTACCGAACCTCGCGTCGCACCAAAGCCCGGTTAATCCGCGCCGATTCGCCCGTATCCTCAGGCGGCAGTTTCACCAGCAGCGCCTTCGCCTTCAGCGCCTCGGATGAATGCGGATATTTTTCGAGCAGATATTCGCAAAGCGCGCGCCGCGCCTCAATATCGCGATGCTGACGCGCCTGACGCAGAATGCGCTTCGCCTCATTCGCTTCGACCTGGCGGAGTTTCTCTCGCAACTGAGCATCGTTCGGCGGCAGCCGCCGTTCCAGCGGTTCGATTTCGCCAGGCGTGGCGGCCATCCGCAACATGTTCCGCGTCAACTGATCCATCAGTTGCTCGTCGGTTTCAAACTGACCGGATTCCAGCACGCGAAAGCCCGCATCGCGCATCGGGTCTGTGGATATCGGATTGTTCACCGAAACCTGAACGCCGCGAATCGCAGCGTCGATAAAAGCGAATATGCCCATGTTCGCCGCCGCGGTGCTTGGCACGACCGCCGTCTGGCTGAGGATATACAGCCGGTCGCGCGAGGAACGCCGTCCGAGTAAAACATACATCCAGGTGTCCCGGCGCCGTTGCGATTTTAACTGTTCATACAGCATCGGCGTATTGTAGTCCGGCGAATGCGTCCAGGCCTTTGCCTTCGCGCCTAAATGCGTGCCGGCGCCGGCCAGCGCGCCTTCATTCAAACGCCGCAAGGCTCGCGGACGATCGCGTTCGATGTCCGCCGCAACGGCGCGCAAGTAGTCCGGCGTGGCGCGCAATTCTCCCGCCGCCAGCGGGCGTCGCAGTTTCCCGGCCGTCTCCCGCATCGCCGCAACGTCACCAAGCAGCATTGCACGCATCGCCGCTGTGTATTCTTCCACAACGCCAGCAGTCCATTGTTCTTCCTGATTCGCCTGCACAAAATTGCTCTCACGGATCCAACGCTTGTTTTGATCTTCCAGGCGCCAGGCCTTGCGTTTCAACGCGGCCGCCTTTTTAGAGGAGGGTTGAAGTTCCAGCGCCGCTTCGGCCATCATTCGCGCACGCTCATAGCGCCGTTCTTCCAGCAACGCCTGGGCCTGTTGCGTATAGATCCGCGTCTGCCTGGCGATGATTTTCGGCTCCAGCGCCGCATGCCGCCGCTCCAACTGAAACCGGGAACGGCGCGGCAAATCCGGCGAACTGAGCCAGGGCGAAATGACGCCATAGCGTTCTCCATCCTGACGGCTATATTGAAAAAAACCCGGAACATAAAACACAAGATCGACACCGAAACGCAACGCCGGTTCGAGTTTGCCTTGCAGCAATCCCGTGGCGGCGCGGAACAGCGAGTTGAGCGGAGTCACGGCGTGATCCAGCGCAGCCTGGCGCATCAATTGCGCTTCGCGCCAAAACGGGTTCTTGCGCAACGAATCACACGCCTGCGCACGGAGCATTGGATCGGCGCCCGAACGCAAAACTCCGCGCGCCGAGAATTCCGTCACACCCGGCTCGCCCCATTCCGGCAGCGCTTGCAGCCAAAGCAAATTGTCGCGCAAGCCCGATGGCGGCTCCTCCAGGTTGCGTTGACGCGCATCGTACAGTCTAATCTGCCGCTCCGCCTCGCGCAACTTGCCGTCGTCCCGCAACAACAAGGCGCGCGCCGCATCGCCAACGATCTCCTCAACCGGGTCATCAGAACTAAAGGATTGAACAGGGCAAAGCAACACCAGGCTTAACAGCACAATAACTGCCAGCAATGATGGAAATGAAAGTCGATTGAGCATGTAGAGCTACTTGCTAAATAACGTTGAAATCATCGTATGCTTATAGAGGGCGACACTAACAATCGATTCACGGACGCTGAGCGCCACGAATCAAATCTTTTTTGCTTTTAATCATTCTCTCCGATTTTTTTACAGAAATCGGATCCCATTTCTCCCAAAATATTTCCGATCCATGCTCGATATTCTCATAAATTGGAATAATATCTTTGATGCCGAGAAATCGCCATTGAACAGTATTTCCCGCAGCGGCTTTATATCGCGATGGACCATATTTCTCTTTGCCAATGCTGACTGCCTTCTCATACGCCTGCTCAGGCGACTTTGCCTTTACTAGCACAGCGTTCACCCACACAGTACAACGTCTGTTTGGATTGCTCTTGTCAGAGCCAACATTCTCTGCACGTTCAACAATCTCTGCAATATACCAATTTTCGTTATTTATAATTTTATCAATCATATCGCTTGCCTGTTTCGGAACCTCGCATATGGCATCGATAGTAGAAAAGCATGGATGCGCCTTCCACCATTAAATTGGCAACGGCCGAACCCATCCCGAGCTGTCACGCTGGATGTCATCAGGAAAATATCCCGCGATCTGCTGGCCGCAGTATTGGCAACAACCGCCCTTCAACGCATAGGCGTCCAGCGCGTGCCAGTCGCGGCGGATCACGGCCTTGCCGCAGTTCGGGCACCACGTCGTCTGACCGTCGCTGTCATGCACGTTGCCCACGTACACATAGTGCAAGCCCTCATCCAGCGCGATCTCACGCGCATGCGACAGCGTCTTCACCGGCGTGCGTGGCAAGTCCATCATCTTGAACGCCGGGTGGAACGCCGTGAAATGCAGCGGCACGTCCGGTCCCAGTTCGCCTGTGATCCATTTGCACAGCTCGCGCGTCTCGGCTTCGCTGTCATTCTTCGTGGGAATGATCAGGTTCGTCAATTCAAACCAGACCTTCGTCTCTTTGCGCAACCGTTGAATCGTCCACTTCACCGGCCCCAGATCGCTCAGCGTCAGCTTGCGGTAAAACTCCGGCGTGAACGCCTTGATGTCTACGTTCGCCGCATCCATGTGCGCGTAAAATTCGTCGAATGCCGCGTCGCCGATATAGCCCGACGTCACCGCCACGGTCTTCAGCCCCTCGCGATGCGCCTCCTGCGCGATGTCGATGGCGTACTCCGCCCAGATCGTCGGCTCGTTATACGTAAACGCCAGCGAATGGCAGCCTTCGGCCAGTGCCAGTTCCACGGCCTGCCGCGGAGAGAGTTCGCGCGAACGCCGTTCGTCCGCTCGGGCCTTGCTCAGGTCGTGATTCTGACAAAAACGGCAACCCAGGTTGCACCCCGGCGTCCCGATGCTCAGGATATTCGTCCCGGGCATGAAGTGGTTCAGCGGCTTCTTCTCGATCGGATCGACCTGCAACGCGCTTGGCCGGCCGTACGCGAGCAACCGCATCACTCCACCGGTGTTCTGCCGCACATAGCAGAATCCAGCCTGTCCCTCGCGTAACAAGCACTCACGCGGACAAAGCACGCATCGAATCCGCCCCTCGTCCGCCGCCTCCCACCAGCGCCCCGAATAAGGATGTAGAGTTCCCATACTCATGATCCTTCCATGCTACGCCCGCGCGGCGATCATTGCAAACCAAAAGCAAAATCATGCCTCATGGCGGGTGTGTCTCCCGGATCCGGGAGACGCACCCCAGGCGTTCTTCGCAAGCAGTAATGAATTGACAGAAAACCGGCCTTTATGCTGTTTTTCATTCAAATCACATCAATAAAAAATCAACGATGGAAGGATAACTCACGATGAGCGCGATGCAAACATTGCGTGGTTGCCGATTCTTGCCGATCATGGCTCTGACGCTGGGCGCCATTGCTCTTATTGGTTGTGGAAAGAAACAGGAGCCGCCAGACACCGCGATCTCGCAAGGGATAGCGTCGTTCATGCCAGCCTATATCAGTGTAAAATCCGTCGTGCCCGAAAAAATCAAGCAAGATGAGAACACATATCTCGTCAATTGGAAGGCGACCGTCACTGCCAAAGAGGATCTATACGACACACGAGAAGATGCGCAGAGCGTTCCGATCAGCAAAATCACAGGCGATGCCAGCATCGAAGATGCCGCCGTGCTGCGCAGCAAACTGCCGGAAGCCATCATGCGAAGCCCATATGCCGTTGAGATCAACAAACTCCTTGCGGAATACGCGAACGAGCCGATGTTCAAGGAACTCAATCTAGCCCAAAAACAAGGACAAGAATGCGTGCTTTATGGGCATGTCACCGCAAAGCACATGGTGGATACATGGAAGATGACCGAGCCTGTCATCGAATCGGGCTATGAAACCATTGGAAAACCGCGAGCTTCTTTTGCGCAGGATTTCCTGGTTCCAGACAGCGAGGATGCCCAAAAAGCCATGGCGCGATATGCCGAACGTCAAACGACGATTCAGGCCAACCTGAAGAAGGTTGTCGATGCCTTTGAAGCCGAGAACGCGAAAAAGGAACAAATGGAAAAACAGGTTAACGAACTGCGGGAAGCGGAAAATATTGAGCAGCGCAAGGCTTTGGTTGAATTGCTGCTCTCCGGCGGAACATGGGAGGCCGAAAGCACAGGGCAGTATGGAAATCGCCTTACGCAACTCGAAATCTCCAAACACAAAGAAGACCTGTTTCAAGTCCGCTTCGCCGTGGAAAGCCGGGATAAATACACGAATTGCCGCTTCATCCTGACTCTTGGAGCGGATGAAAATGGCGTTTATGCGCGCGGCCCTGGCAATATCACCAAAAACGGCAAAGATTGCCCCTCCACCTTTGAACTTCGGCCTTTAGACGGAAAAATAAAATATGATCTTCTCTTTGACAACCGGTGGAAATCAGACGGGATTCTTTTTCGGCAATAACACACCGCCGAAAAGCCGCTATGGACCGCAAACTTGCTCTATCCATAGATGCTCATGTGACATTTGAATTCAAAAGATAGCGCCCGGAAAATCAATTCCGGGCGCTCGTCTTTTTATTGAATCGCCGCCTGCCTGCCTAAGCCTTAATTGCATCAAGTTTGAGAATTTCGAGCATCGCCGGATGGATTCTGCCGTTGCTCGCGCAGACCTCTTTACGGGCAAGCATGGCGTCTCCGCCGATGTAGTCGCTCACGCGGCCGCCGGCTTCGCGCACGATCAGTATGCCGGCCGCCCAGTCGTAATGGTGCAGACTCTCTTCATAATACCCGTCGAGCCGGCCGCTGGCGACCTGGCAGAGATCAAGCGCGGCGGAGCCAAGACGCAGCACACCGCGCGTACACATCATGAAAGCCTTGTACTGCCCGAGGTAATGATCGGCGCGCTCGCGGCGGTCGTACGGAAAGCCGGTGACCAGCAGACTCGTTTCCAGCGTGGCGGAATCGGAGACGTGGATCGGCGCGCCGTTCAGCGTGGCGCCGCGTCCCGCGCGGCCGAGAAACAGATCCTCACGCACGGGATTATACACCGCGCCAAGCGCCGGTTCATCGCCCACGGACACGCCGATGGAGATGCTGAAGATCGGCAGGCCGTGCGCGAAATTCGTCGTGCCGTCCAGCGGATCGATGTACCACGTCGCGGGCGCATTCGGACGCTCGTGGCTGCCGGATTCCTCGGCCACGATGCTGTGATTCGGAAACGCCGCGCTCACACGATCAATGATCACGCGCTCCGATTCCTTGTCCGCTTCGGTGACCAGATCGAACGACGCGCCCTTGGCTTCGATGCCGCGTCCTTCGCGCTTCGCGGCGAAATATTTTCGCTGCACCTCGCCCGCCGCATCCAGGCACTCGTGCATGACTTTCTCAATCGCATCCAACAATTTTTGGTCCATTCTATCCATCCGTCTTGTTTAAGTCTTAAACAACGCAAGCCAGGCTGATTTCAGCCGTTGCAATGCACAATTAACGATAGGCAACCTCGATATATTCACCACAAAGACACGAAGACACAAAGAACCGATTTTATATACTATGAAAAATAATCATTTTAATCTCTGTGCACTCTGTGCGAGAATCACAATTTATAAAGGCTCCTAATAATCGATTGTCAACCAGCCATCCAAATTGTTTCCCTCGTGTCTGTGTCTCCGTGGTGAAATGCGTAATTATATTAAGATCATCTTTTTCAAATCTTTCGTGAGCGAGTTGAAGTTCTTCGAGCCGTCGCTGGTGATGTAAAGCATGTCCTCCAGCCGCACGCCGCCTTCACCGTTGAAATAAATCCCCGGTTCGATGGTCACAATCATGTTCTTTCTCAACCGAGCCTTGGAGCCGCGCGCCAGCCCCGGCGCTTCGTGGATGTCGAATCCCACGCCATGCCCCAGGCCGTGGCAGAATTCCTTGCCGTAGCCGGCCTTATCAATGAGGCCGCGCGCCGCCAAGTCCACGGCGCCGCTCGTCACGCCGGGTTTGAGTTTATCCGCCGCCGCTTCATTCGCGGCGCGCACGATTTCGTAAATCTTCGCCAGCCGCTCAGGCGCCCGGCGAATGAACATCGTGCGCGTCGTGTCGCTGCGGTAGCCCTCGTGCAGTTCGGCGCCCCAATCAATCAACAGCACGTCGCCTTCCTTGATCTTGCGTTGCGTGGGCACGTGATGGCAGCTCGCGCTGTTGGGTCCGGATGCCACGATCAGTCCGCCGGGAAAACCCTGCCGCAGCGCGCCATACTCGCGCATGCGCTGCTCCAGTTCCGCCGCGAGCTCCAATTCCGTGCGGCCGATCAAGCCGCTCGCGCCGCCCTTGATCAATCCGCGCATCGCCTTTTCCGCGATGATCGTCGCCTTTTGCAGCAGCCGGATCTCTTCGCCGCTTTTCACGATCCGCGCGTCGGTCACGATATTGTCCATCGGGATCAGGCGTACGCCCTTCAGCCCCTTGCTCATCCCTTCATGAAAAGCGAAAGTCACGTTTCCCTTTTGAAAGCCGACGCGCTTCACGCGGCGCCGCTTCAGCAAGTCGCGCATTTCGTCCCACAGGCCTTTTTCCATCACCCGATATTCGCATCCGGGGCACTCCACCGGCGGACGACCGCGATACATGCTGTGCGTAAAGATCATCTCCCAATCCTTGCCCAGCAGCAGCAACGGGCATCCTTCGACCATGCCGGTGAGATAACGCACGTCCGTCGCGCTAGTCACGGCGAACGCGCCGATTTTTTCCTTCTTGCCCGCCAGGTTGAAAACGAGCCGCCGCCGCGCCGCGTAGCTTTTAGCCGCCAGATCTATTTTTGAAGCCATGCCGTCGCTTCTCCTTTTACATTCCGATGAATTGATCAACTTTGATCCTCGCCTAATGCAACCGTCAACAAGATTGGCGGATCGTTTTGCAGCAGAAGCAACGCCGTTTCCTTGGGCGTTTCGCCGGCCGCTTGGCGGATCGCTTGAGCGTATGCCCGGCATTGCGGACGGTAGCGTTCCGCGAGCGGCGCCGGTCCGCCGGATGGAATCGCATCCGTCTTGTAATCGACCACGACCCACCCGTCATCTTCGCGGAAAAGGCAATCGATCTGTCCTTCGAGCAAGCCGCGCTCCGTGCGCACGCAAAAGGGAATCTCCCGATGCGTTTCTTTCGCGCGGGCGATGCGCTGAAACGCCTCGCTGAGCAGCGTACGACGTATGAGCTGCGCCAAGCGTTCGCGCTCCTCCGCGTCCAAATCGAATTCATCCTCCGCCGCGCTCAACACCGCTTCCCATTCACGGCATACCGGCAAATCGATCCGCTCAAGCACACGATGCGCCGCGGCGCCAAAACGCATCGCCGCGGCGCGCAATAGCATCGAAGGCGGCTGCGTGATTTTTTCATCGCTCGCATCTGCGACAATCCGCCGGAAGTCGTCTTCATGCGCCAGCGATGAAGGCGTGCTGATTGCGCGGCAATGCAGCGATTCCAGCGCCAAGCGCTCGCGCTCGATCAGCCAGTTCTCACGCACATCGAGCGCCTGACGAGTCTTGGCGTTCAAGGCGCCCTCTGCGTTGACTAATTCCGAGAGCAAACGCATGTCCTCCGCCCGCGTCTGCGGTTGCTCCGGTTGCTGCCAGATGCGCGTTTCGGCGCCATTAATGCGCGCCACACATCCGCCGCCGGGAACCTGCAACGATTCTTCCCAATTTTGCGTGACGCTGTCGCTGAGTGGATTCAATCCCGCCGCCTCGATCAGGCGCGCTTTCTGCCGTCCGCCGCGCAGATTGCCGAACGCCTGCGGCGAAAAAATCCACGGCACGACAAGACAGTCGCGCGCGCGCGTCGCCGCCACATAGAGCAATCGCGTCTCCTCCGCCTCGGCGCAGGCGATGTCATGCGACTTCGCTTCAGCATACCCCATCGTCATCAGGGCGTCGTTCAACCGCAGATCAACTTGGCCGCGGGAGGCGTCAAACAACGCCGCATCCGTTCCGCCACGCACATCCGAAACCAAATCGGCCAGCACGACCACGGGAAATTCCAAGCCCTTGGCCGAATGGATCGTAAGCAATTTCACGGCGCCGCCGGTCTCGTCATCGGACGGCGACTCCTCCTCCCGCTGCTGCACGGAGCGGCATTGATCGAGATAGTCCGCCGCGCCGCGCAAGGTGGAGTAACCCGCCGCCTCGAGTTTCCGCGCGATCTCGCGCAGTTTCCGCAGATTCGCCAGATGCCGCTCGGGATTCCGGCGCAAGGTGAAAATCAATTCCAATTGCGCTTCGTCGATGATGCGCTCAATCATCGCGCCCGGAGGCTGCTCGCGCGCCGCGTTGCGCCAACGCTCAAGCAAATGCGCCGCTTCGATCACGGACCGCGATTCCTCGTCGGCCTCGTCCGGATCGAGTTTCAGCAGTTGCGGCTGCAGCAATCCGTGCCGCTCCTTGCAGAGAAAGATGCGCTCATCCTCGCAGGCGAACACCGGCGACCGCAAGGCGGCGACAAAATCCCATAGCGCGTGCGGCTGATCGACCGCGCGCACAAGATGCGTGAGCAACCGCACTTCTGGCGTGTTAAAAAATGTCCGTCCGGAAAGCACATGACAGGAGACGCCGAATGAGCGCAAGACATCTTCGAACAGATCGGCGTTTGACATGCCGCGAAACAGCAGCGCCACATCGCCCGGTTCTACGAGACGCTGGGCGTTCGTTTCCCGATCCAGCACAAGCAGACTCCGCGCATCCAGCGTCCGCCGCAGCCAATCGCCGATGATTTCCGCCTCCAGCGCACGGCACGCATCCGCGCTCTTCGCATTGAGCGTTTCGAGCGATTCGCGGCGCGGAAGCAGATAGAGCGTCCGGCTGTGTTCCCTGTCCGAGCGAAACGGATGCAACGGCGCATAGTCCGGTTGATAATTCCCACCGTCCGCCGGTCTGTGGATCAGCTTGCTGAACGCTGCATTGATCCAGTCCGTCACGGGCGGCGCGCTGCGGAAATTCGTCGTGAGCTGCAAGCGCCGTTCCGGCGGAAAGAAACGCCGCGCCTGTTCGTAAATCTCGATGTCAGCGTTGCGGAAACGATAGATCGACTGTTTCGGATCGCCCACCACGAACAGCGCTCCATCGCGCGGCTGCATGGCGCGCCAGTCCGCCCCTTCGTCATCGCTCGCCAGGAGCCAGACGATCTCCGCCTGCAAGGGATCGGTGTCCTGAAACTCATCGACAAGCAGATAGCGATAACGCCGGCGCAGTTGATCGCGCGCATCAAGATCGTCCCGCGCCAGGTCGCGCGTGAGCCGTAAAAGGTCTTCAAAGTTCAATCGAGCCGTCCGCCGGCGCAGCTCGGCGCAAAACCGCGGATAGCTCGCCGCCCATTCATACAACCGCGCAATCTTTACGTGCCCCGCCGCAAGCGTTAACGGCCGGATCTCGCCGATCAGCTCGTGGACGCGGGCCTTAGCCTCATCTCCGTTCCAATGCGCTTTCGCGCCCAGGTTTCCGCGCGGTTTTTTCAACGCAGCGATACGCGCCAGCGCCTCTTCCGCGCTCTCGCCTTCGATGATTCTTTGCACCTCAGCGGCATACTGTTCGGCGATCACGCATAAGGTGTCAGCGCGATTGGCGCATTGCTCCGCGATCAACGCGGCAAGTTCATCCGCCAGCCGTCTCGCTTCACGAAGCGCATCATCCAAGTGCAGTTCCTGTGAAGCCATCCGTTCCGCCAACTCCCAACGCCGGCCAAGCAACTCCGCCACATCGCGCACACGGCGCCAATCCGCTCCGGCGCGCAACGCATCGACCAACGGCCCGGCCGCGGACTCCGGCTGCTTCTCGAGCCATTCGAGCCACAGGTTCTGTGCGCGCAGCGGTTCGTCCACGGCTTCTCCGCTGATTTCAAACTCAGGCGGCAGTCCAGCTTCAACGGGAAATTCGCGCAGGATGCTCGCGCAAAAACCGTGGATCGTGCTGAACGCCGCCGCGTCCAAACCTTCCAGCGCCTTCCGGCAATTTTCGCGTTGATCCTCCGCCTCGCCTGCGCGCGCCCGGCGCTCCAGTTCCATGCGCACGCGATCCTTGAGTTCCGCGGCCGCTTTTTCGGTGAATGTGATGGCGGCGATTTGATCCACCGCCGCCAAGCCGGAACAAATCAGCCGCACGACGCGCCGCGTCAGCACGGTGGTCTTGCCCGCTCCGGCCGCCGCTTCCACGAAAAACGATTGATCCAGGCGCGACTCGGCCCATTCGCGCGCTTGCGCATCGGGCAATTCATGCGGCTGTCGCGTTGCAGTGTTAAGCGGTTCCATCCCGTCCCGTTCCATTGCGCTTGCACTCCAATAGGCACTTCATAGCGCAAAGCAAAACGGGCGGCAAGGCAATAAGCCCGCCGCCCGTCGTGATTTTATCGCACCGCTTGTTTCGCTTAGAATTCGAAGGTATCGACTCCTTCATAACCCCGGAGCGACTTCTTGGCGCCGTCGAAATTCGTGACATCGTCGTCGCCCAATCCGCGCACGGGCGCGGAAAGCATCACGCCGTCGGGACCGCCGCTGATCAGCTGATATGTCGAGGCGTTGAACCAGGTTTCCGAACTGGCCAGCGGATGTTCTCCTGGATATTCCGTCGCGCCCATCAATTCGTATTCGTAGGGATAATTAAACGGCGTTTCACTGATCCCTGACCGCACGTAATACACCGGATGATCCCATGGATCGAGAATTTGAATTTCCGGCAGATCCGTATTGCTGGCATAACCCAACTGACCATCAAGCGTTCCGACTTTCGCCTCGCCGGCGTCGAAGTACGGCCCGGCCCATCGGCTGCCCAGCGGCGCATAGCGACTGCCATTCAAACTTTGCGTGAGCGAGATATACATGTAGCCGCATCCGACGAAAGGCCGCGTGGGATTCGGCGCGCTGGGCGCCAGGATGGTGCCCGAACTGCTCAGGGGGTATTCGCCGGTGTCGATGCGGTAGCGCTCAATGCCCATCGCGAGGTGGCCGAACAGGCTCTTGCACGCCGCAAAGCGCGCGCGCTCAGTCTGGTCGATGTAAATGTTCACCGCCATCGCCGTGAGGATGCTGATGATCAGCACCACAACCAGCAGTTCGAGCAGCGTCACGCCGCGCCAGCCTGAGCTTTGTTTTAGTCTTTCCATTTAGTCGCCAGTCTCATCAGGATATCAACGCCGCGATGCCGCGCGTAATTATAAGATGTATGTCTCCTGCGTCACGGCACGACCTTCGAAATTGGTCACATCGTCGCTGTCCAGTCCTTGGAGGGAAGTCTCAAGCGTTATGCCATTTTCACCGCAGGAAAAGATTTGAAATGTCAGCGGATTGAAAAACGTCTCTAGGTCCGCATATGGATGTTCGACGGGATATTTCGTGCCGTAATAGACTTCGTAGTCATACGGAACGCCGCTGACGATCTCGCCTCCACGACAATAAGTATATGGCCCGCCCCAAGGATCCAATAGCATGACTTGAGTCGCGCTTGATATACCCATCGGATTTGTCGCAGTGACGGTGTATTCCTGCACACGGCGATCCGTCATGTTCAGATACGGCCCTTGCCAGCGCGGAGAGTACGGATTCAAAGGGTTATTGCTCATGCTGCGCTGCAACGCCATATACATAAAGCCGTTGCCCGCGTATCTGCGGATGTAGTACAGGCTGGCGCCGCCTCCGCCGGTTCCCGAACTCGACGGCGGGAATTCTCCCATGTCGATCTCATAGCGATAACATGCGACACAAAGCTCGCGGATTTCGCTGCGCGCCACGCTGTAACGCGCGCGCCGGATTTGTGATTCGTAAACGCCGGCCGCCATGATCGCCAGAATGCTGATGATCAGCACCACCACCAGCAATTCCAGCATCGTGACGCCGTGCCGGCGCCGGTTTTCGCCGCATTGATCTTCATGCATCCAATTCATCCAAGGCGCCCTCTGCTATTAGAATGTGTTCAGCGTCGTTTCCGTCATGACTCGTCCGAACATGTAAAAGATGTCATCGTCGCCGTCGTTATCGGCGTCGGATTCGTTGTTCCGGCCATAACTGACGATGGCATAACGGTCAAACCGGTCGTCGTTCGTTGTGATCCGGCCGTCGCTAAAGCTCGCCGTCAGCCAGGACGAAGCCTCCACGTTGTCTGCGGTCAGACCGATCAAACCGATCGGAGAATAAAAGCGATACGGCTGCCCCCAGGGATCCAGCGGATAATCGCGTTGAATCAGGGTGCTGCTTTCCGCGATCAAATCGTCCGGATCGTCCGATTGCGCTCCGGCGATGAAAACACGCTTGGGATTCAGAAACGGACCTTGCCAGCCGTAATAAAGCCTGCCAACCCGCGGCGACTCATCCCGGTCGGACAAGTCCAGTTGGACTGTGTTTTGCAAATCCGCCACATTCGGATCGATCAGAAAGAACACGGCTTCGTTGTCCAATGAGTCGTCGCGCGATGTGCTGCCGATGGCATCGGGCGCAATATCGTCCAACACCTGAAGCGGCACGTAAAACGAATGCACCGCCAGACAGGTCTGCAGCGACTGGGCGATGTCCTTGACTTCCGAGCGCGCCGCGGCCTCGCGGGCGGTTTCCATGCGGTTGATGTAAGCCGGCACGGCGAGCGTGGCCAGTATTCCGACGATCGCCATCACCACCAGCAATTCTGTCAGCGTCACCGCCTGTGAATGATTGCTCTTGACCATCTCAATCTCCTGTTTTGGCGCTGCCCGCGCTATTGAATCAGAACTGATACGTCAAATCGTCGCCCGTGCCCACTGCGGAGGCGCCGTTGTCTCCGGGAAGCCCATCGCGCCCCAGCGACACCAGCGTCGGCCTGTCGAATTTATTGCCCTCCGTGCCGCCCCACGAGGCGGTTGAAAGCTGGGCGAAAATCCCGGCGAAACTCGTGCCGTCTTCCATACGGCCCGCCGGCTCCACCATCATCCCCGCATCCGTGAAAAGCAGGTAGGGCGTACCCCACGGATCGGCGGGAAAAAGTTTCGTTTCGATATCGACGACCTGCCAGTTGATGTACGGACCTTTCCATGAAAAGTTCGTCTCGTTGCTCGATAGCAGATCGAATTGCAGCGCCGCTTCGGGCGTAGAGAGCTGCGTGCCGTCCTCGGCGTCGATGAAAATCCGTAAAGGATTGCCCACCAGCGTTTGATACCGTTCCCGGAGAATTCCATCATGCAAGTCCGATGGGTCGTCCGGATCATACGCCGTGGCATCGCCGCCGTTGCTGTCGTTGAGCACATGCAACCGGAAAAGGAAGCCGGTGTCGATGGACACGTGCTCCTGAGCGCGCGCCAGTTCCTTAAGGTCCGACATGGCGGCCTTCTGCCGGGCTTCCTCGGCGCGGTTCGCAATGCGCGAAATGGCCACCGAAGTGAGAATTCCGATGATGACCAACGCGATCAGCAGCTCGATGATCGAAAAGCCGCTTTGTGTTCTGAGTTTCATTCGCGCGTCTCCACTTTCTATATTAGCTTTCGTATTCCCTGGAGTCTTCGTTTAACGTCATAACGCGGCGCTCCTTATCATCCCCTGTGTTTATTCCACATGGCGGATAATATCGTCGCTGTCCGGTTCGCCCAGCAGTCCGCCGGTTCCGTCGATTTCCCACGGCCGCAAATTCGCTGCGTCGAACGCACCACCATCGCCAGGCAATCCGTCGGGGCCGCAGCTGAAGATCCGCGCCACCAGAAAACCGGTCTCCGAAGGGGAGTCATAGATGGTCGGGCCCGTGCCAAAGAAGATATACGGCGTGCCCCATGCGTCCACGGGATAACGGTCCAGATCATCGGACGGCCGCCAAATGCCGTGATATGGCACCGGTCCGCCCGAAGGATTGGATAATAATTCCCTAAACACCTCGCTATACCGGATATCATAGATCGCGATGGAGCGGCTTTGCTGGTAAGTCACATACGGACCTTTCCAGCGTAACGCGAGGATAGCGCGCTCCGAGCCGCCGTCGTTGAAAAACAGATCGTTCCAGTACGCGCTCGGCACATACACATGGGCATATTCCGGATCTTCGAGGTTGTTGTCCGGCACGTTGTCGCCATTGGCGTCAACAAAGCCCGTTGTGTTGTCCAAATCCTGCAGACGCGGATATTCGCTGGTGTCCGCTTTAGCCATCACGAGCGCTGTGGAAAGTTCTTTCATCTCGTCGATGGTTGAGTTCAGCCGCGCTTCTTCCATTTTTTTCATATAGACCGGCAGCGCGACCAACGCCAGGATGGCGATCACCGTCGCGACCATTGTCACTTCGATGGCCGAAAAGCCCAGCGCTTCATTCCGGCGGTTTCCGCCTCTTCCATTTGCGCCCTGATTCCGTTTCATCGGCTTTTATTCTCCCGCTTTATTCCTACTTATTGGTCTATTGCAATTTAATATGCAAATCATCCGAGCCTGCATCAATCGAGCCAATATATGCCGTGCTACCGAACTGCTGCTCGGAGTATCCCTGAACAAAGACCTCGTCATTAGGCGTCTGAAATTCGGTTTCAGTCGGCCAGTCAAATTCCCTGCCGCTTCCCACGGGCGCGACGGCGTACAGACGCTGGGCCTCTTTGCGCGTGGTCTCGGCGGTCGTCTTCGATAATGGATTGATATAGCCGCCTGGTAAATTGTCCGGACCGTAACTGACGAAATCAACGGTATAATCGGCCACTTCGTATGCGGTTTGGATGAAAGCCGGACGGAAAAGATCCATATCCACTTTCATGGCATAAACAACATACGGCTGCCCCCAAAGATCAACCGGCCAGGATACTACCCGTGCATCGTCCGGATTGGCCGGCGTCAGCACCTGAGATTGAATCAACATGCGGGCGTATCCGCTTTTGCCGATCGCCGTGGCCCGGTTGGTGTTCAGCGGCCGGCCACCGGCGATGTAGGGTCCGCCCCATCGCGTCGCGATGATCTCGCGGCGCGCAAGACCAAGGTCGTAACCGTAAATATGGAAATCACTGGTCGCCGCGGGCGGGATGGAGCCGAAACCTGTATTCGGATCGATAATGCCGATCATAGGTTGTTGTAAAAAGTTCAGTTTGGGGATGATACTCAAATCCTGCTGGGCGAAGGCGGCAGCTTCGCGGTAATTGTGCAACTCCGCGACGACCGCCTTCATCTGATTCTCCCGCCAGACTGTGGAGATGCTGATCGCCGCCAAACCGGCGAAGATCGACAACAACAACGCGACCACGAGGATTTCAATCAGCGAAAATCCTGCTTGGCGCCTGCGCGACATGACGTGTCCCATTCTCAGCATCGTTTTATCCCTGTCAAATGTGTGTATATTCCACAAATTCAAATCTGTCAAGCACAGTTCGGCGATCAATGAGCAGAAACAAAATCTTAAAATACGCCCTGCCGACTCCTCGATTCACTGCCAATTTAGTAAATCCTGCGTTGCTGGATCACACGTTGCGCCTTGCCATCCACTGCGATGAGGGCCTGCTGTCTCCATTGCAGACGCCGTCGCTGGGATGCGTTTTCGCTGGAAACCTTGGGTCCGAATTCCAGAGAAAACACCTCGGAATGCACGGAGATGCATGGCATCCAACTTGCAAAGCGCTCAATTCGCGTCACTTCCGGCTCATCGGCGTCCCAGATGCCTTCCAGCCGCAACAAGTCCCCCAGTTGCTCGAAGGGGATCACTGTTTCATCGTAATTTCCCTGCGCCCAGAGTTTGGCGGATGCGTCACGGCAATTCTGGCGATATTGCATGATACGCCGGGCATGACGCGGAGTCATGTCCGGCAGCGCCAGCAGTTGCGCTTCGCCGCAGGTGTTGATGTTGATCCGGCCGTGCGTTTGCGGATATTCACCGAGGCTTTCACGGATGTTCTCCACATCTTGCGGCGTAATTGCCAGGCGCGCCCATTCCGCTGCCGTTTCGACGGACGCCCCCGCAGCTGTCACAGCTTGCAATTTGGGCAGTTCTTCCAGCGTGAAAATGTCGATAATGCGCGAATCGATGCGATTGGCGCTGTCATTCTCAATCGTTGGATAGCGCCATCCGAGCGGCAGATCTTCATCGCTGATATAGCCGCAATACACCAGCAGCGCGTCCGCAGGCGAGGTGAATGGGCGGTCGCGCAAGGGATTGACTTCAAAGGCGTCCTGGTTTTGAAAATCGTCGCTGTCCTGATCCACGTAATTCACCTCGAACGGCGTGATCGGCAGACGCGAGAGATATTGCAAACGGGGATCGCCGCGTTGCAGGCTGCGGCTGGCGCCGTCGAAGGCGCCGTTGGAATACGGCGCGTAATCCAGCAAATGGCCTTCTGTATCGTAAAGCGCTACGGCTCCGGTGTCGTTGGGGATCGTAAGCGCCTCGAATTCGATCAGTTGGCGTTCTATTCCGCTGCGCACCATGCCCGTGATGTCGTAAAAACTTCCCGCAGTCGGATCATCATCTTCCTCGGCGTCGTCCGATTCCTCGTAATTGTCCGTCACGATCAGGAAGCCTTGCGGCGGCAATGTGCCGCGCAGCGGATAGCGGCCGGAGCCAGTGTCCAGCCAGATGCCCGTCAAGTCGAGCGAAACGGCATATGGATTGTAGATTTCGACATATTCGCCCCGATCGCCGAGTTCATCGCTCGTTGTCGCATCGGAGTAGATTTCGTTGATCACGGGATTGATCTCCACCCCAAGGATCGGCTGCCCCGTATTATTCGGATTGGGCAGTTGAGTGGGAACATGGTCGGGATCGCGCCAGTCGATTAAATTCGCGGTCCATTGAACCAGCAGGGCTTCATCCTTGTCCGGCTGCGCCCGGCGAATCGCCTCGAGGATTTCATCCGCGGTTGAGTAATTCAGCGACACCGGCGAGATTCGCTCCGGAGTTTGTCCGTCATAGGTTTTCGCGATCAGCCTGCCGGTGCTATGCACCGTGAAATGCTTCTCCAGCGCTTTATAGATTTCCGGCGTCACGCCTTCAATGTCGCGCAATTCCTCAATTGTGAGGAACAGACGATCGTCGCCGCGTGGCTGTGAGCGCGGATCGAAGGCCGCCTCATCCGCCTCATCCACGCTCTCGCCGTCTTCATCGACTTTGCCGTTGCAGTTATCGTCGATCCAGTTGCTTTCCAGGCTTTCATCCGCGTCATCGGCATTGCCGTCCATATTCTGATCCAGGCCGTCGTTGCGCATCGAAAACAGGATTTCTCCCGGGTTGTCTGCGCGGCCGTCAAGGTCGTCGCCGGCAGCATTAGCGATCAGGCTGGTTCCCTGGCTGGAGCCGTCGCCGTCGTCGTCCACTCCAGCCTTGCCAGGCTGCCCGTCCGGGCCGTAGCGGAACGCCAAGATGCGGCGCGCCAGCGCCTTGGCCAAAGCAGAGTTGTCAATCCCTTCGGCTTTAAGGGCTTGATCCAGAGCGTCCGTAAGGCGCACCCGAGGCTTCTGATACAAAATGCCATCCTGGCGGTTTTCGCTGAAATCGGACCACATGCCCAGCGTATTCAGGTCGAACTTGCCGCTTTCATCCTCCACTTCGTAAATCACACAGGGCGCTTCGCGGAAGCTTTCCTCCATCAGCTGCGCCCGCGTCGGACTGGACGAAGGCATGCTGAATTGCGCGGAGCGAAGAGAATCGGTTTGCGTCGAAGCGCTGTAATCAAGCGCCGTCATACGGCTGGTTTTCGTGGCTGCGCTGGCGCTGCTGAGCTGCAGCGGAAGCGGCTTGAGCTGGCTCCAGAGCTGCGTGTCGGCCACGACATCCATGCGCGAAATCAAGGGCGCCGCCACGGCCGCGCCCGACACTGAAGCGGCTTGATCCTGCGTGGACTTGCCATATTCATCCGCCGCGATGAGATCAAGCTGGGATGTGTACGTGAGCACAGAGGCGACAAGGAACAATACGCTCAGGATCGCCAGCACGATGATAAACGTCGCGCCGCGCCGTCCTTGCCGCCGGTCATGTCTGCTTCGTGTCAACATTGCTCCCATCTTTTCTCGCGACTTCAAAGCACCGGTCTTATGGATACATCGATCGAAGCTGATCGTAACCGGTCGTATTGGTGATCTGTTCGATCGTCACCATGGTCGAAAGCCTCATTGTTTCAATCGGCGACGCCAGACTCAGGTCGATATCCTCCAGCGGTTTGACGCCGACGTAAATCTCCAGGTCGAACCGCACGGCGGCCGGCAGAGGAAAATGTGGATAATTGAGACTGGCATAGCCGTTGGAATCCCAATCCTCCACCCAGTGCGGCGGCCAATTCGAAGCGGGACGACCGCCTCCTTCTTCCAGGACGTTCCCATCGAAAAACAGCATATTGAAGGAAAGCACATCGAAAGCCATCGGCTCCGTAATGATCAGAGGCTGTGGATTCCGGCCGACATTGTAGTCGCTGGTCTTGAGCAGCACATGGTCCTGATCGTCAAAAGAACCGATGAAATACGTGATCTCCCGGTCGAAATTATCATTGCCGGGATTAGCGTCGGACGAGGAGTAAAACCTCACGCGGTCTTCGCCAAACAAACAATCCTCATCCACTCTCTCGTCGCTCATATCCACCTGACCCAGAAACAGCTCGCGCTCGTATTCGAACCAGATCGCAATATGGCGGTCGATCCAGTCGCCGTCCTCATCCGCGCCGTTGCGCAGCTCCTCGTCGGCATGGCCGTCGCCGTCGTTATCCACGCCGTCGCCCCACGTCAAGGTCTGATTGACTGCGTAGAAGCTCTTGTCGACGTCCAGCAGGTTGATTTTCGCGGCGCGCATTTCAGCCGCCATGCTTTGCAGCGCCGCGCGGGCGTTATTGATTGCGCGAACCCGCCGTTCGGCGACGTCCGTGGCGCGGGTGATCTGGACGAAGGCGGCCGTCGTCGCCGAAAGAAACGTCAGCGACATCAGAATCGCCACCAGCAATTCCACCACTGTCATGCCCCGCCATGTTCCGCGCGTTCTCAGCATTGTCGCTCTGCATCCGCCGGATTGTTCCTCGACACCGGCATCTCCTCATCAATCTATGTCATTCGCCAAATCGCAACTCATATAAAACGTCCCGAGACGGACGAAAATCGGTCGAATATCGAACAATCACTCGCGCCACTCCGATGTCGTCGCGCGGATCGCCGGAATCATCAATGGGATCGAGCAGCGACACGCCGCTGAACTGATAAGACAGTTTCGGCTCATCGGGAAAGGGCAGCGGTCTTGTTGGCCTTGTCAATGCGCGAATTTCTTCGAGCTTGGTGTGACCGAGATCATCGTACAGCCGGATTTCCTCCGCTTTCAACTGCGCCAGCGCCACGGCCTTGGTGCGATACATCGCCTCGTATTTCTGTTCGACGGCGCGCGGGAAGTATATGGCGATCATCAGCACGCCCGCCAGCAGCGCCATCAAACTCACCAGCACCTCCAAAAGGGAGAATCCGGCTGTTCCGCGCCTCTGCATCCATCGCAGGCGGTCCGCCGGGTTCTTTTTCCCCTGCTGAAATGTCTTGTTCATGCGCTGCATGGGTCGCGTCTGCGTTCCTTTCGCTCTAACGCCGTTCTTTTTCAAACACATGGGCGCGGGCGGTCGATGAATAGAGCTTCACGGTGTATATATTCGTGTCCGTCAACGGATCCTTTGTGTTTTGGATCAAATGCAAGACTGCGTAATCGCTCGTGCCGCTTGGATTGAAAAAAATGTCGATCATCTCGTCCGAGTAAGGATAGGCGTAATCGGTGGTCCGGCCGTCGCCCAGGGTGGAATCAAAAAGCCGCTGGACGCTTGCATCCTCCACACGCACCAGGACAGGCAGTGTTTTTTCCGTCACGACGTGCGGTTTGTATAGCGCGAGCTGCGGCGTTCCGCTCGTTGTATCCAGCTGATATTCATCCAGCCAGAAGGTTCCTGTGGCAAGGTGTATCCGGACGGCGAAAAAATTACCCCGGCGCATCGCCAGCGTCCGCGCCAGATCCATCGATTGTTTCAGATTTTGCGCCCCTTCATGCAACCGCAATTGAATGCGCGTCTCCCGGTAAACCAGCACGCCCATGGTGGACATGATCGAAATGATCAGCAACACCACGGCCACTTCCGTGAACGTCAAACCGTGTGAAGCTGTTTTTTTCGGGAGGCCCAATCCTTGCACGGACAGTCACTCTCAGAATCAAAATGATGAATTCGCGCCAATAATTGCGAGCTGCGGTTGCGCATCGCAACTGCGATGGTACGATGCAAAACAGTCGCACGTGGCGCTTATCCGGCGCCCGCGTATTGGTCCAGCCGATGCGTAGCGCCATATTACTACATGATTTATATATACCCGTAGGAGGCCTGCGTCAACGAAACAATCATGCAATCTCGCATATTTCCAAACCAATCAGACAACTCCAGATTTGAATCAATCCCGCCTCAAAAACGTCAACCGCCATTTTGCGCCGATCTGCAGAATATCATATTATCCAGCTTCAAATGAATCCTGATATATGGCTAAACGCACTTCAAAAATCCCGCTACGCCGGCCCTTGATCCGGAACGGCATCCCGCGTACAATCATATATTTTTCAATATTGCATGAAAGACGCCGAAGGGACGCATCAAGCCCCTTCGGCGTTGTAATGTTATTAAAACACTGTCATCACGCGACTTGGCGTCGTGTCTCGTCACGAACTGGGAATCAGCGACGGCAGCGTGAACAACGGCAGATACAGCGCGATGACGATGGCGCCGATGATCACGCCGAGGAACACCATCAGCAAGGGCTCCATGATCGACGTCAGGGCGTCCACGGTGTCGTCCACGTCGCGCTGATAGGCTTCCGCGACTTTCTGCAACATGTGATCGATGGCGCCGGTTTCTTCCCCAACGGCGACCATATGCACGACCAATGGCGGAAAGACGGTCACTTCCCGCATCGGCTCGTGGATCGATTCGCCTTCCTTCACGCTGCTATGAATCTTTTCCATCGCGCGCGCGACCACTTCGTTGCCCGAGGTGTCGCGCACGATGTCAATCGCCTGCAGAATCGGCACGCCTGCCGTGATCAATGTGGACAGCGTGCTGGCAAAACGGGCGATGGAGGCTTTCAAGATCAGACTGCCAAACACCGGTAATTTGAGTTTGACCCGGTCAAACACGTACTTGCCCTCGCGTGTTTTGTTGATTTGCCGGTAAATGATGTATAAAATGATAAGACCCGCAATCACCAGCGGAAATTGATGCTGCAGGATATTGCTCGCCGTTACGAGCTGCTGAGTCATCCAGGGCAGTTCCGCGCCCAAGCCGGAGAAAATATCATCGAATTTCGGAATAATCATGATCAGAATCACGCCGACGATGATCGTCGCCAAAACGAGCACGACCATGGGATACATCAGCGCGGAGCGGACTTTGGAGACCAGGGCCTGACGTTTTTCCAGGTAGTCGGCGAGCTTATTCAACACGACTTCAAGCACACCGCCGATCTCTCCCGCGCGGATCATGTTCACAAAGAGATTGTCGAAAACTTTGCGGTGCTTCGACATCGCGTCGGAGAGCGTGGAGCCTTCCTCGATGGATTTGGCCATCAATCCGATTTTCTCTTTAAAAACGACCGACTCGACCTGCTCTTCGAGAATATGCAGGCTGCGCATGATCGGCAGACCGGCGTCGATCAGCGTGGCCAGCTGGCGCGTAAAAACGGTTAGATGTTTGATTTTCACGCGGTGAAAAATGTTGCGCAGGCCTGGCAGCGCGAGCAAGTCCACATCACCGACTTTCTTTTTCTCGCGCACCACCTTGAGCGGGTAGTAGCCCATGCCGCGCAGCTTCTCAATGATCATGTCCTCGCTGCCGGCGTCGATCTGGCCTCGCACGGTCCGGCCGCCGGTATCCAGCGCTTCATAATTGAATTTCGCCATCGTACCCTCATCCTCTGCTTGCGGCAGCTGCGCAAGCGGCATCGTCGATGCTCACGCCAGAACCTGACGCGATTGAATTATTGTCTCTTATCGCCGCCGGGAATTCAATCTTTTTCTGCCTGCTCGTGCGAGCGGCCTCCCCGGCCTTATTTCAGTATGCTCCAATCGCGCGACATCGTCACGGGGTGCTCTTTAAACGTCATGCCGGGAGTCTGGCTCACGATGCTCACATCGTCCACGTACCAGCCGTCGTCGCCAAAGCTCGAATCCGAGCCGAAACGCCAGCGTATCAGCACGCTTTCACCGGCGTATTCCTGCAAATCCACTGTCGCCTCCGTCAGCGTTCCCAGGTCGCCGTCAGTCCAGGCCTGGCGTCCACCCAGAGGATTATCATAATAGTCGCTCAGCACGCCGGTATAGCCGCCGCTCACGATCGCGTCGCCCAGATCCGTCCATGATGAGCCGCCATTCGTGGAAATCTCCAGCACGCCTCCGTCGTAATCCCCAAAGATATCCGACTCAAAGGAGTAGGTATGCCAAAACTTCAACATGGGGTGCGCGGATGGCACGACGATGGGAACTGATCGCAGGCTGAGATCATTGACGCTGTCGTAATCCTGACAATAGAAACTATGGCTCGCACTGTGCACATAGCCGGTGGAGGTCCAAACCCAGCCGCCCGTGCCCGACGTTTGTATCGTCGTAAATCCATCTGTGCCTGGTTCAAAATCGTATAGCGAGACGAGGGTTTCGACTCCCGTCACAAAGTGGTAGCAAGCGCCGCCGTTGTCATCCGTGAGAGGGTGCGAGAGCGAGTCTTCCACTTCCAGGTAAACATAATAATGCTCCTGTGGCTCCAAGCCGGTCAAATACGCTACATATGTCTGACCGGAGAATTGGGAGATGGCGAAGGAAAACGAAGGAGCGCCGCATACCGTCCCGGCTTCCGCCGTGCCGAAAACTTCTTCGTCGGCGCGGAAAAAGATCGACGCGCTGGAATTGTCAATCTCCAGAATGGTCACTTCTTCAATCACTGGCGGGAGGCAATCGAGCATCGCCGTCGCGCTGACATTGGCCGTGACAGGAGCACCGCCGGTGTTCGCGTCATAATATGTCGCGGTGAATAATTGCCCCGAGCTGCCTTCCAGCACGCCGTTGCCGGCAGAGACCGAGGAGGATAGAATCGGAATGGAGCCGGTGAAGCCGCTGGTCGCAGATCCGGTCAGCGTCACGGCCTCCGAATCTCCCGACAGCGTTGTCAACGTCGCGGAGACGGAACCGCCTGTAGCGTTGCCGTCCAGCACGGTTAACGTGACAAGAGAGGCGCAGTCATACCTCGAAGCATCCAGGGAGATCGATCCCTTCGAGGGATAGGCCAGTCCGCCAGTGGCGACGACAGCGTAACCTTGATTTCCGTACAGCGCATTCACTGTCGTGCCGTCCACGCGGACGACGTAATCTCCGACGGACGGCGTATTAAGCAACACCATTTCCACATTGTTCAGCACATCCTGCGAGCCGCCGGTTGTGGATTGGCCGCCGGATAAAACGTTGCCGAGATAGAACGTCGTCAAGTCCGGTTCAATCACAATTAAATTCAGATTGTTCACCACCGGCGCCGAGGAATTCAACGCGCCTGGAGGATCGTGCCAGACCAATGTGACCTTGAGCGGTTCCGAGGCGTTAATGACCGACACGGTGTAGGCGTCGCTCTCGCCTTGAGCGATGCCAACGCCATCCGCGCGGCGTTCATCATGCGCCCACAGCCTTCGCGTGTCGCCCGTGAAATACAGCGCATTGTCCAATTTCGGCAGCCCCCACCCCTCTTCATACGACGGATAGCCCGTCACTCCGGTCATATCCACCGTGCTGTTCAGCAGCATCGCCTTCATCAGCGGTCCGGATGGAATCAGCGCGTCGCTCGCCTGGGCGTTTCCCGTGGGGTAAAAGCCTTCAACGAAATACTGCCGGATCAACGCCGTGGAGCCGGCCAGCGCCGGAGTGGCCATACTCGTGCCGGTATATTCCACTGTGCCGCAAGACGAGCCATTCAGCGCGCTGAGCGTATCCGTGCCCGGCGCAAAAATCTCAGGCTTCCGGCGCCCGTCCGTCGTGGGGCCGAATCCGCATCCCCAAGGCGTCCGGTTCATGTGGTTTGGCGCATGATCGGCATTACCCACGCCCAGGCAGTTCTTCGCGTTCTCGGGAACATGCGTGAGTTCATCCAGGTTCGTCGCGGCAAACAGCACGAGTCCATTTTCATTTGCCCAACTGTATTGATCGATGTCCACGCACCAATAATTGTACGCCCGGGAATCGTCGCTGCCCCAGGAGTTCGTATGAATATACGCGCCTTCCGACTGGGCGCGTGGCAACACGACAGCCAGATCGACACTCGACGAAGACGTGTGCGTGAGCTTTGCATTGTATGCATGGCCGGCGTTGTCGATGTCGCCGTTGACGTTCAATCCCGCCGCCGTGCCGGCGGTGTGCGTCCCGTGATCGCCCGGCAATTCGCTGGTATGATAAGCCACGACTTTGCGATGCGACGGCCTCGGCGTGTTATTACTGTTATCCCGGAAGAAACAGCTGTCCAGATCGATCGCGTCGTCGATATGTCCGATCACCTGTCCCTCGCCGTGCAATCCGTAGCCCCAGATACTCCGCACCCCATCGACGCCCGATTGCAAAATGCCCGTGGCCGAATTATTGCGAAGTTCAACGGCAAGATAGGGCTCGATCCGCCGCACGCTGTCCAAACCTAGCGCGGCGCCGATCTCGCTCGCGTTCATTTTGCAGATGACACGCGGGTAGTATCCGGAACGAGGGATTTTCATTTCACTGGCGCCGGATTCCTCCAGCGCAATCGACGCCTGGCGCGGAGCGGCGCCAGGCCACAACGTGACCACGACTTCGATCTCCTCGCCTGCCTTCCGCTCCGCGCTATCCGCCAGCGCACGCGCCAGTTTATACTCTCCACGATACGGTCCAGCGTAACGCACGCCCGGCAGGCCAGCCAGATCCGCGGCGTCCTGCCGCAAGCGCCGCACGCCATAGGCGTTGTTGGGGATCGCCTCGAGAACCTCCCAGCCGCTCGTGCGCAACGCCTCGATATCCTTCGCCACGGGGGCATGATCGAACTGCGCAACCTGGAGCTCGCTGGACGCAGCGCGGCTCACGCGCATCGCCGCTGGAGCGGAGGGAGTCTCCTGAATTGGATCGAACGCGCCGATGTCAAACAGCAGCAGCTGAGCATCGCCGCGCAATTCCACCGCGCGCTGAACAATCGCCTCTCCCGCCGATTGATTTTCATCCCCAGGCTCCGCGCCGGTCGCGATCGAAGCCAGCATTAAACACGCCATGCCGACGGCTCCGTATCGTTTGATCATCATTAAAGCGCCACTCATCATCAATCTCCCCATGACTGTTATTGTTTTACCTCGCAATGAATCCCCAACCGCTCATCTTGCGCTAAACGGACAGCTTCATTTCAGCGCGTCACGCAGATTGAGCGGCGATCATGAAATAATGCAACGGTTATTTCCACAACACTCAGGAAAACTCGACTGACACTGACATCTTTTTTTGTATGACGCAACAGCGCAATCGCCACAATGAAATTATAATCCGATAAGATACGCCATATCAACATTTAACAGCCATATCAAAATTACTGGAATCCGTATTAAAAACCCGTCCATTCCCCTTGACACATAAAATATTGACAACTAAGCTCTCCATCTTGCTTAAGTGACGAGGGACAGGAACGCTTCCTAAATTGGAAAAACGCGTTATCATGCCCATTCCGCCACTACCATTCCATAACATAAAGCTGATGAACAATGACGCAAAATCAATCGCGTATTTTGAAAAGAAAACTCGGGCTGGCGCGCCGCAGAATTTACATCCTGCTAGTCTGCACTGGAGACACCTGCCGCAACCCGATGGTGGCCGGTTATCTGAAGAAACTCTGCAAGGATCATAATATTCGCGATATCGAGATCCGCACGGCGGGCATGATGACCGTCAACGGCTTGCTCGCCACTCCGGAGTCGCTCGATATGCTCCGGTCGATCAATATTGAATACACGACGCACCGTTCGCATCCGCTGACGATTGAGATGATCCGCAAGGCGCATATCATTTTCGGCATGACTCCCATCCATGTGCAAACGACTCTGCGCATGTGCGAAGAAGCCCGCGGCAAGACGTTTCTCTTGCGCGAATATGCCGGCACCGCCGAAGGCAAAAACAGCCAGATCAACGATCCCATGGGCTGCACGCTTGAGGTGTATAAAAATTGCTTCAAGTTGGTCAAGAAAGCGTGCGAGGCGCTGGTGAAAAAGCCATTGTTCCAGGACATGGTGCACGTGCCGGAAGAAGAGAAGCCTAAACCCATCGCGAAAAAAGCCCCGGCCGCGAAAGCCGCTAAGCAAACCGCGCCTAAAAGCAAAAGTGCAAGCGACAAAACTGCGGCAAAGCCTGCGGCAAAAAGCGCGTCCGGCAAGAAAAAAGCGGCGCCCAAGACGAGCGTGAAAAAAACCGCCGTCAAGCCTGCGAAAAAGCAGGCTGCCAAGGCAAAAAAGACGGCGTCGAAAGACATCAAGAAAAAAACAACCGTGAAAAAGAAAAGCGCCGTCAAAAAGGCGGCTACAAAGAAAACCGCGGTGAAAAAGACAGTTGAGAAAGCGGCGAAGAAAACCACGAAAAAAACCGTCAAGAGCGCCAAGAAAAAACGCTGACGCTCAACATGATCAGTTCTCGACTTCCAATTCCTGAAGGTGTGCTGCTATGAAAATCGCACTGGCCAACGATCACGCCGCGCTCGAGATGCGCAATCCCGTCCTTGAGCATCTGCGTCAATTGGGGCATGAAGTGCTGGATTTCGGCACGGCTGAAAACAAGTCCTGTCACTATCCCGAAATGGCGCGCAAGGCCTGCACGGCCGTGCAGAACGGCGAAGCCGAACTGGCCGTCGTGATCTGCGGCACTGGCATCGGCATTTCCATCGCCGCCAATAAAATGAACGGCATCCGCTGCGCGCTTTGCTCCGACACCTACGCCGCGCGCATGGCTCGCGCGCATAACAACGCCAACTGCATCGCCCTGCGCGGACGGTTTCAGGCGCCGGAAAACAACCTCGACATCATTGACGCGTTCCTGGGCACGGAATTCGAAGGCGGCCGGCACCAGACGCGCATCGACATCATCCATCAGATTGAACAGGATGAACGCTGCGACGCATGACCGCTTGCGGCGCGCGGTATGATTAGCTGGATTAAAAAAGAAACGCAAAGCATGATCTGCTTTGCGTTTCTTTTTTTGCGTCTACAATATAAACGTTTTTTAAAGCGTGCCTTTGGTGGACAGCACACCGTCAATGCGCGGATCGATCTTCACGGCCATGCCCAGCGCTCGCGCCGCGGCCTTGAACACCGCCTCGATCTTGTGGTGCGCGTTCGAGCCGTATAGCAACTCCGCGTGGAAATTGCACTTCGCGTTCGCCGCGAAACCCTGCCAGAATTCCGGCGCCAGTTCCACGTCCCAATCGCCCACCTTGTGATGTCCGGCCAGATTCACTTTCCAGACGAAAAAGGACCGCCCGGAGAGATCGACCGTGACGCGCGCCAGCGCTTCGTCCATCGGCACGTACGACACGCCGTAACGCGCGATGCCCTGCTTGTCGCCGGCCGCTTGATTAAACGCCAGCCCCAGGACAATGCCCAGATCCTCCGTGGCATGATGCGCATCGACCTGCGTGTCGCCCTGGCCGGAGATCGACAGGTCGAACATGCCATGCCGGGTGAAAAGGTCCAGCATGTGCTCCAAAAAGGGCACGCCAATGCCGCCCTCGAACCGGCCGGAGCCGTCCAGGTTCAGCGTCGCTTCGAGCTGCGTCTCCTTGGTCTCACGCTTGATGTGCGCAATGCGTCCGCTCACTTTTCAGCATCTCCATAATAAAATCTTGATCTTAATCCTAATCTTAATCTCATTGAAAACCTCTTCACTCCTGCGCGATTTCCGCGCAGGCCTTCAATAAGGCATCCGTCTCTTCCTCCGAGCCGATGCTGATGCGCAAACCGCCGTCCAGCGGCGGCTGCTTGAAATAGCGCACCAGGATCCCCCGCTCGCGCAGCTGTTCATACACTAGCGGCGCATTGTCGCAACGGGCAAATAAAAAATTGCCGAAACTGCGCTCCACCTGCCAACCCAGGCGCGCCAGCTCGCCGCGAATCCGCACGCGCGACTGTTTCACGCGCAAGACGCGCTCATCGTAATACTCCCGGTCCTGCCAGGCCGCCAGCGCCGCCGCCTGGCTCGCGGCGTTCACGTTGTACGAATCGCGGATGCGGTTCAGCACGTCGATCAGCCACTCGGCGCCCAGCGCGAAACCCACGCGCATCCCGGCCAGGCTGTGCGACTTGGAAAACGTCCGCGTGACCATCACATTCTCGAACTCCCGCGCCAGCGCGAGGCAATCCCAGTCGGCGAACTCCACGTACGCCTCGTCCACCACGAACAGCGTGGCGGGATGCTTGCGCACCAGTTCCGCCACAAACTGCGGCTCATACAGCGAGCCGTAAGGCGGATTGGGATTGGCGAAGAAGAAGATCGCGATCCCGGCAAGGTCCAGTTCTTCCTGCGGCCGTCCGTCGAAATCGACGGCGAATCCGCGCGACTTGAGGCCGTACATCGCCCCCAGCACGGGATACAGCGAATACGTCGGGTTCAGCATGCCGATCGTGTCGCCGGCCTGCGCGAAGGCGTGGCAGATCATCCGCAGCAGCTCGTCCGAGCCGTTGCCGGCGATGATCTGCTCCGGCGCAAAGCCGAATCGTTCGCCGATGGCCGCGCGCAATTCGCCGCAGACCGGATCGGGATACTTGCGCGCCTTGTCATCAGGCAGCGCGCGCAACATTTCGATCACCCGCGGCGACGGCGGATAAGGAAACTCGTTCGTGTTGAGCTTGATGAACTTCCGCCCCTTCGGCTGCTCGCCGGGAACGTAAGGCTCAAGTTGTTCAAGATGCGGATTAATCCCTGGCCGAGTCATTGTCATTCTTCTTAATCCTAATCTTAATCGTAATCCTGCTCTCTCCGTCTCAAAGAGACGAAGCGCTTTCAATCATGTTTCCCTGCCTTGCGCAAGGAGAAATTGCGCTTCGGCATAGTCCCAAGCGATTAGGCCCCTTGCTCCTTTTCAATCAATGGCCGGAACCATTCCTGAAGTTCTGCAAGGGACAAATTTTGTGGTGCCGGACATGGCCTGGCTGGCTCCATCTCCATTGTCGCTGCGAAAAATGCTTCAGATGATCGCCGTGGCATTTGAGCCATCGTGCTGTCGAAGTATGAATTTAAAATATGATAGTGACCCGAATGAATGAATTCACTCCATGTTGCTTCAAGTTCGCGTTCATCTTTAATGTCAATAATTTCGACTTGCTCCAAATTTCTTTGATGTACATCTCCCCATCCTTCCTTGAGCAATTTCATTGCCTCAACATCCGTGGATGGAGCGCCATAGCCAAATATTGTGAATAGATATGCGTCCTCCATGTATCGTATAATCCCCTCCCACTCTTTCCTTATCATTGGATTATTTTGATAATCCTTTTGCTTAACCGGATACAAGAGAGGTGGAGATTCCCAGCCTGCATTTTTCAGACATCGATCATTTGCCGGATTGGCTAGGGTCTTCTGCAATACGCCATTTTCTTCGAACTTGTATCGGATCGCAGTATTTCCATGAAGAAAGAAAATCGCCGGCATGTGCTCAGGTCCAACAACATTTGCATTACGCCATGCGGCATAGATCAAAAACGTATCCCAGTTGAAAGTCGCAATCGCATCTTTGTCCCTCAGCGAAAGAATCAGATAATCATATATAGTTGGCTCATCGGGAATTTGAAGATTAAAGAAATAATCAAAGATGAAATTTTCGATCTCATGCCGAATATCACATTTGGAATTATCTTCGTATAGGTCTGAATAAAAATTTTCGAAATTTCTCCCCTCCCAATTCAATCCGGTGCGGTTAGCCAATTCTTCCATGCCTATGGTTTCGATAAAATTCATCATCAGCGGCAACTTTCGACCATTTCTATCGCCATTGGGGAATGCCGCATAACTTGCACCTGCACCCAGTAGCACAAGATGCGGTCGATTATTTTGAGGAGGTAAATCTGGCGAATCAATGCACATTGGCAATTCTCACTGATCCTTATGCGAGTTTTTTTTTCACGCAAAGGCGCAGAGGCGCGGAGGATTGATATATCTTATACTGCTATGAAATTTGTAATTTTCCGTTGAGCCGAAAAGGGAAGTAAAGCGAAAAACAAAAAACCCCCGTTCGCTGTTTTAGCGGACGGGGGCTCTGTAAGGACCCGGCGACGTTCTACTCTCCCACACAAGACATGTGCAGTACCATCGACGCTGCAGGGCTTAACGGCCGTGTTCGGAATGGAGACGGGTGTGGCCCCTGCGCTGAGATCACCGGGAAATCGTTGGGTTCTTTCCCAGATTGGCAACACTTTGGATTTTAGAGCGCCTTGCGGCGTTTTCGACTCGAGGCCGAATGATTTAAGGGCGAGAGTGAAGTAATGATTAAGCCTCACGGCGGATTAGTACGGGTCAGCTAAACATGTCGCCATGCTTACACCTCCCGCCTATCAACGTGGTAGTCTTCCACGCGCCTTCAGTGGCCCGAAGGCCAGGGGAAACCTTATCTTTGGAGGGGCTTCCCGCTTAGATGCTTTCAGCGGTTATCCCGTCCCGACATAGCTACCCTGCGCTGCGCCTGGCGGCACAACAGGAACACCAGAGGTCGGTCCGTCCCGGTCCTCTCGTACTAGGGACAGCTTCCATCAAGTTTCCTACGCCCACAACAGATAGGGACCGAACTGTCTCACGACGTTCTGAACCCAGCTCACGTACCGCTTTAATTGGCGAACAGCCAAA
>JAFGJS010000043.1 GCA_016928995.1 Candidatus Sumerlaeota bacterium
CCTGTTGCTGCTCGAACTCGCGCGAAGAAACGACGACTGGGACGAAATCTGGAGCGAACGCTTGGTAGCTTGATCAAGATGCGCCCATTAATTCGGCAAGAAATTTTCAGCGTTCATCGCTGATCTGCGCCGGTTTTGAAAGTTATTTTATAAGAAAACGGCGGCCGGATGATTGCGTCATCCCGCCGCCGATTCTTGGCGCCTCGTAACAAAAAAATGGCCATCGATGGAACTCATCGCCGTCGTTGCGCAGACGACGGAATGAATGTTATTGTACTTCTTCCTCAATCACCTCGGTAAAACTGACTACCGTAAGGTTTTTTTCCTCAACTGTGCCTTTGGCTTCGACTTTCTTGCCATCGAGCTCGGCCAGTTTTTTACCCTCGTCGTCCTGGACGACGCTGTATGTCTCTGTGTCGGTCTTGAGCGTCACACCTGTAACGGCGCCTTCTTCATCCATGGCGACTGAAATCACGCCCGTCAATGTGACTGTGGTCGGCTCAGCATCATCCTGAGCCCGGCTGATTGTCGCGCTAGCCATCAACATCACTATCGCGATCAGCGCCAGCGAACCGGCGTAAAACTTGTACGTTTTCTGCATTTTCCTTTTCTCCCTTTTTTGTTGTGTTTTTGTGCGATCAGATCCCTTTAATCGGGGACGAGTAGCGCTGCTCCACGGATGGCCGGTCCATTGATATTGCGCAAAACTATCGTTTCAAGTCTTTGACCGGCGCCTTGCTTCCTTGCTGGGGCGCGGCTGGAGTCGTGCAGTTCTTGCACGGAGGCTTTTGCTCTTTTGCTTTGGGATTGGAAGCCTCTTTCGGTTTCTGCGTTCCTGGTTTCTCTTTCATCGGAGTTCTCCTTGCCCTGAGGGCTGATCAAAAATAGAAGTCGCTCAACGGACTTCCCTTTCTGCTTGGCATATGAAATAAGCAAACGTTATGCCTAATCGTGGAGGTGAATCAGTATTTGCGCAGAAGATTGTATTCCCGTTAGTTAAGCGCCTGATCCCTTCGGCGCAATTCGCCATCAATGGAGATAATGGAACTTGACTTCCGATAAAAATCGGAAATATGATTCCGTAACATATTAAAACCGGAAGGGGAATTCCGATGCTGTTGCAGGTCTGCGCAATCATTGACGATTCAAAATTGCGTCAGCGCATCCGCCGGATGTTGCGTACGCTCGACGCCGTAGTGGAATTCGGACGCGCTCAAGCCGGTCTGTGGGAGCAAATCAAACGCGGCAATATGGATATCTTGATCGTCAGCCGGAATCTGTTGCCGGCGCGACCGGCCGAAACGCTGGCCCAGATCCGACAGATTCCCGATCCGCCAAGGGTGATCGCCATCTCAGATCATGAGGATCCGGACGAGCGGGCTAATTTGCTGGCCAGCGGCTGCGACGCGGTGCTGTACGCCGGTTTGCCCAATGAAAAATTGCGCGATGTGCTGGCCGCGTTTCTGGAAAAACGCCGGGGCCAGGAGGCCAAACTGCTCGTCGCGGACGCTGGACCCGTGCGCAACCGGCTGTCTGATTTCATCTCGATCAGTTCCTCCATGCAGAATTTCATCAGTCTTGCGCAACGCGTGGCGATGAGCGACGCCGGCTTGTTGCTGCTGGGCGAGACCGGCGTAGGCAAGGAGCACCTGGCGCGTGCGATTCATGGCGAAAGCTCGCGTTCCGGCGGCGCATTCATCACGGTCAACTGTGGCGCCCTGCCGGAGACTCTGCTGGAAAGCGAGCTGTTCGGCCATGAGGAAGGAGCGTTCACCGGCGCTCATCGTCCGCGCCGGGGATGGTTTGAACTGGCCCATCACGGGACGATTTTTCTCGATGAAATCGGCGAGATCCCCACCCACCTGCAAGTCAAACTGCTGCGAGTGCTTCAGGAGCACACCGTTCAGCGGCTGGGCAGCGAAAAAGCGTTGAACATCGACGTGCGTGTGATCGCCGCAACGAATCGCGATCTGGCCGCCGAGGTCGCCGCCGGTAAATTCCGCAAGGACTTATTCTACCGGCTGAGCGTGGTGACGTTGACCCTTCCCGCGTTGCGCTCACGGCGCGAAGACATCCCGGCGCTGGTGATGAACTATATTCAATACTTCCAAACCCGTCTGCGCACACTGGCTGAAGACATCGCGCCCGAGGCGTTGGATGCGCTGATGCGGTATGCATGGCCGGGCAATGTCCGCGAACTGATTAACGTCATCGAACGAGCGATGATCCTTTGCAATGGATCGCTGATCGAACTCAAGGATTTGCCTGAAGCTTTCAACGGTCAGGAAAGACGCTCGATCGCGCACGTTCATGAAGAGGCGGAGCGTTCGCCGCATCTCGCGTTGCCCGAAGACTGGATGGAGCGTCCCTTGAGCGAAGTTCGCATTGAGGCGCTGGAGCAATTGGAACGCCGTTATTTGGCGGAACTGCTGCGAAATTCCAAAGGACACCTGGGCAAGACAGCGCAACGCGCAGGCATTACGCCGCGCGCGCTGTACAATAAAATGCGCCGTTACGATCTCTCTCGCGCGGACTTTCGCGCAATGCATCCTGATGAACGCTCCGCATAATGCTTGACGCCGGATCAACATCATGAGGCGCCGCTGCCGACTCCAGGACTTGACTTGACCGGTTTTTCGCGGAAAAGTCATTCTGCGATGATGCGGCGCCTTTTATTGAGCGCGGATTGGATGATAGCAGGATGACCCGGTGGTTCGCGGCTCTCAAGCCGGACAGCATCTGGGACTGGATCGCGGCGGCGGCATGCATTCCGTTGCTGGCGTGGCTGGTTTATGCCCAGGCGCTGCTGCCCAATTCACCGGAGCATAAAATCGACTGGCCATGGGCGCAGCGCGATCATGCGCCGCATGTCACGATTCACAACAACGATTTCAAGCATTTCTTCCTCGGCGCGGTGCTGTTGAAACGTGGAGGAAATCCGTATCATTATGAGAACCTGCAACAAGCGCGGCGGGACTTCGGCATCGACAGCGGGATCAATCCATTCGTCTATCCGCCGTTCAACGGCATTGCGATGTGGTGGCTGACGCCGTCAGACGTTAAGCCGCCCTCGTTCCGGCAATTCAGCGACGCGGCGACGCTGTGGAACCGGATGCAATACGTCCTGCTGGCGCTGAGCGCGGCGTGCATCCTGCTGCTGATCGGCGACGAAAAATTCTGGCTGAAGCTGGCGGCGCTGCTGGGCGTGCTGGCGTTTTCCTGGCCGCTGACGCGCACGATCACCGCGGGACAGGTGAATATGGTCCTGCTTGCAGTTTATTGCGCGGCGCCATTGTTGCTGCGCTGGCGGCTGATTCCTGGCGCGGGGATCCTGGCGGCGTTCGGCGCGTGGTACAAGCTCGCGCCCGGAGCGCTGCTATTTTACTTCTGCGCGCGACGGCGGTGGTGGAGCGCGATTTGGTTCGTTGGAGCGGCGATTGTGATTGTGCTGCTGGCGCTCTTGCTGGTCGGGGCGCGGGTGCACCTGGACTACTGGCCGCTGTTGCGCGACATGGGTTACGGCAAATCGACCTGGGCGGAGCATAGCATGGAATACCATCTGGAGGCGTCCAACCAGTCGATCAACTCCTTCCTGTTGCATGCGTTCAGCGAGAATGCCGTGAAAAATCCGGCGAACAAGACCACGCCTTGGGTGAATCTCGGCGCTGGCGCGGCGAATGGATTGACCTACGCCGTCGCGCTGGCCTTGCTGGCGGGCATGGCATGGCTCACCTGGCGTCTGTCGAAGGTGCGCGAGGATGACGCCGGCGCTCCATACGACGCCCCGGAGCGGCTGGCCTATTCGCTGTGGATTTTCGTCTCGCTGCTGATTCCCAGTCTGATGTGGGATCATTACTGCCTGCTGCTGCTGCCTGCTCAAATGTTCATGCTCGACGCCATCCTGCGCATGGAGCGGCGCGGCGCCGCTTTCGGCTTTTCGATCGCGGCATGGTTGATCGCGGCGATCCTGATCGACTGGAAGTTTCCCTTTGCTGTCGCCTCCTGGAATCCTCGGTTTCAGGCGGCTGATCTCGATTGGCTGGCCCGGATCGGAATTACGGATTATCGTAGCGGCGTGGGGATCATCGTTGAAAAACACAAGCTTTTTGGCACACTGCTGCTGCTGGCGTTAAACGCGACATTGCTGGCGCCGACATTAAAGAGATCCACGCATAAGGCATAACACCCTTCTCCCATCACACATAATTGATTGCACAGCAAATGACGCAATCATTTTTAAGGATCGAAATCATGGCATATAGATGGTAATTTTGTGATGAGATTCACGAATTATGCCGATAAAGAAATATGATGGACAAAAAACATGAATTGACGCGAACATCATCATGGATGTTTAATTAATAAACAGTATAAGTATGTCAATTTGTGCATGGTGTTTTTTCATTGTTGATATGGATGATCCGAAAAACATAAATCCACTCTCTTCTATTATTGATGCGATGAAAAAGGCCTGTGCCGGCGACTATTCGGCGCAACTCCCACAATCCGACGCTGATGATGAACTTCACAAACTCGCCAAGGCGACAAACGCTCTGATTCAACAACTGAAACGCCGTGAGGATCAACTCAGACGATTTGATGAGGATTCCCATCAGGCTACCGAGAGATACCAGCGCCTGGAAACCAATATTCCGGGCATGGTTTATATCTTCGCGCAGCATACCGATGGCAGTTATTCGTTTCCTTACGTCAATCCCGCTTCGCGTGAAATGTTCGGCATCGAGCCTGACGCTTTAATGCGCGACTGGATGCTATTAGGCGGCCGGATCCATCCTAAAGACCAGGGCCGTTTTTATCAGTCAGTGCTTTCTTCGGCCCAAAATCTGACGCCATGGCGACAGGAACTGCGTCTGATCTCCGAGGACGGGGAAGAACGTTGGTACGACTGTATCTCCCGGCCTGAGATGCAGCCGGACGGAGAGATTTTATGGGACGGCATCATTTTAGACATCACCGAACGCAAACAGGCGGAGAACAGCCTGCTGCTGACTCGATTCTGCTTCGAACATACCTCCGTGGGGATTATTCTGTTTGATCCTGATGGCATGGTCGTGGATGTCAATCCGGTCGCATGCAAAAACATGGGTTACACACATGAGGAATTATGCCGTTTGGATGTCTATAAAATCGATCCACTTGTCTCCACTGAAGATGTTCAGGAACTTTTACGGAAAATGCGGATCAAAGGCGTCCATGTCTTTGAGAGCGTCCATCAGCGCAAGGATGGCTCTCGATTTCCAGTCGAAGTCACGCTTAATGGTTTTAAATACGATTATGATAATTATGTGATTTGCTTCGCTAATGACATCACCGAACGTAAAAAGGCGGAAAAGGCGTTGCGGGAAAGCGAGATCAAGTACCGCCTGCTGCATGAATCCATGATGGATGCGTTTGTCAGCCGCGACATGGAAGGCCACATCCTGGAAGCCAATTCAATCTATCAAAAAATGACCGGATACAGCCTGGAAGAGTTGCATCAGATGACGTACCAAGACCTGACTCCTGCGAAATGGCATGAACCGGAGCAGAACATCGTCAAGCGAGAAGTGTTAACGCGCGGCTTTTCCGAAGTTTACGAAAAGGAATACCTTCGGAAGGATGGAGCAATCATCCCCATCGAACTGCGCACATACCTGCTGCGCGACGATTCCGGCGAACCTTGCGGATTGTGGGCGATGATCCGCGACATCAGCGAACGCAAAATGACCGAAGAGCATTTGCGGTTGATTGAGTTTTGCGTCGAGAACAGCTCCATCAGCATCTTCCAGGTTGACGAGCCGGACGCGCGAATCCGGATGGCCAATAAGCATGCTTGCGATACTTTGGGCTATACCCGGGAAGAACTCTGCAATATGTCAGCCTTGGAGATCGACACCAACGTCACGCTTGAGGGCTGGCGGAAGCACCGGAAGAATATCCGCAAGTCGAAATCACGCACCGTTGAAACGACGCATCGCCGGAAAGACGGCACAACTTTTCCCGTCGAGGTGACCATCAGTTTCTTCAACTTCAAAGGCAAGGAATACGCTTTTTCTTTCGTGCAGGACATCACGGAACGGAAAAAAGTGGAAGAGGATAACGCTAAACTGGAACTGCAGTTGCGTCAGGCTCAAAAACTGGAATCCGTCGGTCAACTGGCCGGCGGCATCGCGCATGATTTCAACAATATGCTCAGCGTTATCCTGGGCTATGCCGAACTGCTGAAACTCGATTTGCCTCTGGAATCGTCCGAATGGAGTCATGTTCTCGAAATCGAAAAGGCGGCCACGCACTCCAAGGAAATCACGCGCCAGTTGCTTGCTTTTTCCCGGAAGCAGATCATCGCTCCGGAATCCATCAACCTGAATCAACTGATTGACGAGAGAAAAAAGACCCTGGCCCGGTTGATCGGTGAAAATATCGAACTGCGTTTCATTCCGGCGGACGATCTGGGATTGATCCGTTTCGATCCATCGCAGTTGGATCAGATTCTGATCAATCTCGCCATCAACGCCCGGGACGCCATGCCTTCCGGCGGCAAGCTGACCCTCGAAACTGGAAACGTGACGCTGGATGAGGAGTATTGCCGGACCCATGTCGAACACCGCCCGGCCAGCTATGTGCTGCTGAAAATCAGCGACAACGGGATCGGCATGGACCGGGAAACCGTGACGCATGTTTTCGAGCCGTTTTTCACGACCAAGGAAGTCGGCAAGGGCACGGGGCTTGGATTGGCCACGGTTTACGGAATCATCAAACAAAATGAAGGCACGATCAACGTCTATAGCGAAGTCGGTCTGGGGACGACATTTAAGATTTATATTCCAAGAAGCGATGATGCGCCGGAAAGCCGTAAAAGAGCGGAACCGATATCGCTGATCTCCGGCTCAGAAACCATTCTGCTGGTGGAAGATGATGAAATGGTGCGTGGCATGACGAGCGCCATGTTGGAGCAGCTGGGATACACAACGATCATTGCAGACTCTCCGGAACATGCCGTCTCGATTTGCGAGGATAACGATGATAAGGTCGATCTTCTGCTGACCGACGTGGTCATGCCCGGAATCAGCGGCACGGAATTAAGCGAGAAGATTCAAAAATTCCGTCCGGGCATCAAGACGCTCTACATGTCCGGATACACCACCAACGTCATCGTCCACCACGGGATGCTGGAAGACAGCGTCAATTTTATCCAAAAGCCTTTCAGCCTGAATGATCTCGCGCGAAAAATCCGCTTAACCCTCGACGAATCCTGATCAGGCGCCGGGCAGAAGCAGACGCCGGCGCGTCCAGCGAATCGCGCTGGATTCCAGTTCGGGACACATTCCCTTCAGCAGGCTGAGGGGATTGATCAGCGAATTATTCTGCGAGCGCACATGCAGCGTCAGGCGCGCGCCTTCCAATGCCAGCTCGGCAAGGACTTCCTTGAGTTCCAGCGGTTTGGCTCCGCGTTTACGTTGCACTTCGACGATGTATGAATCGGACACATGGAAGCGCTCGACGATCTCACGGATCGCAGGCAGATGCTCTTCCTGCAGCTCGGCGGCGTAGATTGCGCCAGTGATCGTGGCATCGAGCGAAGGACCGCGCAGTTCAACCTCGCGCGCGCTGTGAAACTCGATCCCCTCCGGCGCAATGGCGTTTATCTTGGCCATGATTCTGTCCGGATCGGCGCGTTGGTAGAAGAATAAATCAAAGTGCTCCTCCTCCGCGGCGAATCCCAGACTGAGCGGCGGAGCAAATTGCATCACCGGTTTGGGATGATAGCCCTCCGACCATTTAACCGGCAGCCGCAGCCGCTGCGTCAGGAGCTGCAGAAAACGGATCATGTCAAGATGCGAGATGTAGCGCTGGCGTCCGGTTTTGCGGTAAGCCATACGCACGCGCTGCACCGGATCGGCCTGCATTGCGGCTGTTCCCAGCGCCCTTTTTGGATCAATGCGCTTGCCCGAGTCATCCGTGTCTTTTTGGTCCAAACCAAACTTGAATTCATCGGGTAATTGAGTCTCTAGCTCGCTCGACGGAGCGTTGACATCCGCATCGCCTGTTCTCTTCCGGCGAGCGTCGCGGACCAGTTCATGATCGAGGCCGTTTTCGGGATCGCACGCCTCGCATCCCGCGCATTCATGGCACGAGCAGTCGGCAGTCTCGCGCATATCGTATGCGCATTGGCGCTCCTTCCAGAGGAAGCGCTTGCCCAGATTCATCCCGATATGATCCCAGGGCAGCAGCTCGTCCTTGTCGCGCATGCGATGGGCGTAGAACGACGGATCGACGCCGGCCGCTTCAAAGGCGTTGAGCCATTCGTGATGCAGGTGCCACTCGTCCCAGCCGTCGAAACGGCACCCACGCTTCCATGCTTCGAGGATCGCCAGGCCGACGCGCCGGTCGCCGCGCGCCAGCACCGCTTCGAGCATCGAACAGCGCAGATCATGACGCTTGAGCGCGACGCCGCGTAATTTTCGGAGACCTTGCGCCACGTGTTCATAACGCTTGCGCAGTTCCTCCTGATCCAGCTGCGGTTCCCATTGGAACGGCGTGTGCGGCTTGGGCACGAACGGTGAAAGGCTGACATTGATGGTAAGCCGTCCGCCATGTCGCTGCCGCCCGATGCGCCAGGCGCTTTCGACCAGCTCCACAATGCCGTCCAGGTCGGTGTAATCTTCCGTAGGCAGGCCGATCATGAAGTAAAACTTAAGCGTGCGCCATCCCAGCCGTGTCACCTCATCGACGATTTTCAGCACGTCATCCTGCGAGATGACCTTGTTGATCACCTTGCGCAGCCGCTCGCTGCCGGCCTCGGGCGCGAAGGTGAAGCCGGTTTTGCGCACCTTGCTGATCTCCGCCGCCAGCCGCACATCGAAAGCGTTGATGCGCAATGACGGCAGCGAAATCGACACCATGTCGCGCGAAAGGTTCGCGTTCAACAGCTGCACCGTGGGCAGCAGGCACGTGTAGTCCGCGCTGCTGAGCGAAAGCAGCGAGATTTCGCGGTAGCCCGTGTTTTCGATTCCCGTTTGCGCGATTTCAAGAATCTGCTCCGGCGTGCGTTCGCGGATCGGCCGCGTGATCATCCCTGCCGCACAGAACCGGCAACCACGCGTGCAGCCCCGCTTGATCTCGATGACCAGCCGGTTATGCACCGCCTCCACCATCGGCATGATCGGTTTCAGCGAGCCGGAGTCGCGTCGCAAGTCATAGATTCGTTTGCGGATCGGCTCAGCGTCCCTTAATTCGCCGGAGGCTTCCTTGCGATAAAACGCCTTCAGCGTGTTGTCCGCGTTGTATTCCGCTTCAAACATCGACGGAACGTAGACTCCCGGAATCGCGTCGAGTCGCCGCAGCCGTTCCGCACGATCTGCGCCTTCGCGTTTCCATTGTGCGCACGCTTCCAGGATCTCAATCACGGCGTCCTCGCCGTCGCCCAGCACGAAGGCGTCGATGAACATCGCCAGCGGCTCAGGCGCGACGGCCCCCTCTCCGCCGGCGATGATCATCGGCGCCTTCTCGCCGCGCTCGTCCGCCAGCGGCGCGATGTCCGCCAGATCGAGCATGCTCAACACGTTGGTGTAGTTCATCTCGTACTGCAGCGTGAAGCCGATGATGTCGTAATCGCTGAGCGGCCGCATCTGGTCCAACGCGTACAACGGCACGTTCGCGCCGCGAAGTTCCCGCTCCATGTCCGGCCACGGCGCGTACGTCCGGTCGGCCAGGAACTCCGGCCGCCGGTTGATGTGTTCATAGAGAATCCGGAAGCCGTGATACGACATTCCGATGTCGTATATATCGGGAAACGCCAGCGCGATGCGCGCCTGCGTCGCGTCCCAGTCCTTTTTGACCGCATTGATTTCGCCGCCGACGTACCGCCCAGGCTTATCCACGCGATTCAACAATGGCTCGATCCGAGAAAACAACGCCTCGCTCCTTGGCTGCTTGCTTTTAATAAGAAACTAATTTTTCATTATCCGGATTGACCCGCAACAACATTATGCTGCGATAATAAGGCGTGACTTGCGGCGTTCAAAAGGTGGGGAATGGAAAAGAATGGGACGGGCGACCGGATTTGAACCGGCGACCAACGGAGCCACGATCCCTGCTTATGCCTTCTTATTCCTTGTCATAAGTAATGTGAGCAGAGCGACAAGAATTGGAATCCTCATAATGGCAACGATTTAGTATGATTTTATTTGTTATATGAATCAATATAATGATTTGATCGGATTATCGAAGGGATCGAAAAAAATTTAAGAAACAATGCAATTTTTGGTCAGATTGAGTGTCCTTTCTTATATAAGGGCGCGAAATTCGCATTCTATCAAGATCGACACCTGATCGAGCCGACATGGAGGAGCGCCGTGCATTTGGATGAAGAGGCTCGCACGGATCTGAAATTGATTCGTGCAGCTCAAGATGGGGATGTGTTAGCGTTTGAGGCGATTGTCGAGCGCTATTTTTCAATGATCTACGCCATCACTTACAGCAGGTTGGGAAATCGCGAGGCGGCGGAGGATCTCACTCAGGAGGTTTTTCTTCGCGTCTATCTCCATTTCGATCAATTGCAGAATCCAGAACGCTTTGTTCCCTGGCTTTGTCGGATCGCCCGAAACCTTGCGATCAATCGGGGAAAGCAGAACTACCGTCATTCGAAGCTGCTATCTCTAGCGCCTGAGACGACGGAGAATATTCCAGATGAGACGGAAATAAATGCGCAGGAAACCATGACACAAAACGAAGAAAACAGAATCGTACATCAAGCAATCATGCAATTGCCGCCAAATTTACGCGAAGTTGTGCTGTTGCACTTCATGGAAGGGCTAAACAAAGCGCAGATCGCTACACGGATGGATTCACATCCTTCAACCGTCGGGCGCCAATTGGATAAGGCCCTTCTCTCGCTGAGACAATTGCTGACGCCCGTTCTTCATGAATCGATGAAGGCCTTGAGACCGAATCGCCGGATTGTGCGTCGCACAGTTGTGCAAATCGGCCTGGTGTCCGCGCTGTCGGCGAATGCCAAGGACGCTCTTGCGTTAGCGGACGGGGGGGCTGACGCGATTGCGGCCGCCGGCGCGGTGGGGGGGAGCATTGGAAAGACGACAGGCGTGAGCGGCATCGGGAGCGCTCTACTTTGGATGATGAAAAGGACATCCATTCAGTATTTTTCCAACAAAACTGCGGCGGTTATTGTAACGACGATCGGGATGATTGCGGGGGGATTTTATTTTGTATCGGAATATCAATCCGGCGGACCGCCGCATTATCGCAGGGAAATCAGGGAGGTTCGAAGGGCTTTTCTGGCCTACCAGGCCCATGTTCGCGCGGGAAATGCGATCGCCGCGGCGGATGCATGGGATACTGAGTCGCTGGCAAGATTGTCAGGGCGCGACGAAAGATGGTTGCATACCAATTTGGGAGGACACGCGATCGTCGATGAGTCACGACAAATGATCGGCAATCTCACTATTGATTCGATTTCTGTATTTCGAACGGAAGCAGTCGAATTGATTCCTCTTTCGCTTGATTCTTCAATGAAAGAAGTTTCTGAACCGGTGCGGATCGAGCCTCCGATCATGGAAGTGAAGGCCGGGGTATGGAACGGTTATTTTCACAAGAATGGAAACGAGTGGAAATTGATTAATGATGAGTCTCCGTTAAAAGAGGAAATGGAATCTTTCGGTCGATGGCAAGTGACGCCAATCGAAGAGGATAATGAGATGAATTGATTATCCAATTCATAAAGTCGTTTTAACAATTCGCCTTCTGTGTGTGGAGCCGCAGAGCCGCATCGTTCTCTCCAAGCGATATTCATACGAAATCAGGGAGGAATAAACGCTTAAAAAGCGCGCTGGCACAACATACCCAAAAATCGAAAAAGAATCACACAATCAACGTTTGGAACAGGAGCCTTATTATGTTCATGAAAATGCTTTCCTCGGTTTTAACAATCACTCTATTGATTGGATCACATGCATTTTGCGTTACGCAAACAATTCAAATCGATGCAGCCGCTAATAGATATAGTGGAACATTTTCCGCTGACGTGGCGATGGCGCCAACCGGCGAGTTTGTTGTTGTCTGGTGCAACGGAAACCCAGCCTCGGGGAATATTCATGGACACCGATACGACTCAACCGGAAATCCGATTGGGAATTCGTTTGCGATTTCCGCCGTTGACTATTCATATAAGCCTCGCATCGCCATGGCGTCATCCGGCGAGTTTATTGTCGTATGGCATCGGATAGACTATGACAATCCATTATCCGACGATGTGGCGACAATTCATGCCCGTCGATATAATGCGCAAGCGACAGCGCTTGGACCGGAATTCCGAGTCGACACGAATGAACCGACGGTGAGTTTGCCTTCATATTTGGCAAGATTTCCTGATGTGTCCATGAATGACGATGGCGCTTTTGTCGTCGTCTGGTCCAACTGCACCGGCCCTGGCGGACATAGCATTGTGGATTATCACATCCATGGCCGCGCTTATAATTCCTCAGGCGTCGCTTATGGATCGGAATTCAGAATTTCGAACCTGGCCCATACCGACATGCCCTGTTCGACGATCGATGCAGACGGCGACTTTATCGTATGCTGGGAACATCATGGCGATGCGAATCACCTTCCATACGATTCATATTTAAACACCCGGCATTATAATGCAGATGGAACACCCAAAAACGATCCGACTCAAATCAGTCCCGCGATTATCTCCCCGGGAGCCACATATTTTAGAATAGCGATGAATGAAGATGGGGATTACGGCGTTGTCTGGCATCGTTATGATGCGGAGGATATTCAATGCCGGCAATTCGCTTCTTCCGGCGCCGCGTCAACTTCAGCATTCAAATTGATTGGAATCGCCCATCATTATTACCTATCCGGTTTTTGTATGAAAGCCGATGGGCGTTTCATCGTTTCCTGGCTGGAAATGACTGACGCTGGAGAAAATGTATATGCCGCATGGTTTAATCAAAACGGAGATCAAAGGACGATGGTGACACGAATCAGCACTCCCTTGAATGAGGCCCAGGCATCGTACGGCATGGCCATTAATGAAAACAATCAAGCCGTTCTTATCTGGGAAAAAGCAGAAGCGGACGGATACCATCTCATTGGAACGCTGAATCCCACATTCGTAAATATGCCGACATCGACGCTTGATTGGCGGCGTTACCAATAATCCAATGAGTAGGAATTACAAATTGATGGGACGGGCGACCGGATTTGAACCGGCGACCTACGGAACCACAATCCGTCGCTCTAACCAACTGAGCTACGCCCGCCATTGTTTCCGCAAAAAACCGCTAAAGAATCCCGTATCAACCAACGGGCGCAAAGTCTGTGCAATCCCACGAACCAAGTCAACAGCAAATTTAAGATTTTTCATCGCTGTTTTGATGATGAATCACAAGCAATACGAACGCGAAACAGCTGCATTGATCGCTGATTTTTATGTTCATATTGCGAAATGTCATTCAAGCGGCGACGGCGTGAATGGATCGAGGCGAAGTTTTTCCCCGTTAATGTCAGCCGTGACCGCTTGATCGGTTTCGATGGCCGAGACCTTGCCGTTATTCAGTTGCAGGATGAACGCGCACGGCTGATCGAAGGTCACGTCGGCTTGGCCGTCGTTGTCGAGGTCGATGGAATCGCCCACGCCTCCCGCCGACGTGCGGCCGACATACAGCGCGCCTTCCACGCGGCCCAGCACGCTTGAGAAGTTCAGACCATCCCGTTTGAAACTCGCCCGCACGCTCTCCGCGTCAGGATCGCCTGCGTTTCGTGGATAGACGAAAGTCTCCACGGTCCCTCGATTGGAATCCGTGACGCGAACGGGGCGGAAGTCGCCATATCCGCCGCGCACGGAGGGGCTGTTCGCGTCGAGTTGATGCGACAGCTGCAGCGCGATGAAGTTTTGCTGATCCGGCTCCGGCTCCGACGGCATGGCGGGATAAACGCGTAATTCGTCGATGACCGCCTGATTGCCGGAATCGCCGGCCGGTTCGATGCGGATGGTGTTCTTCGTTCCGCGTTCAAGCGTTACGGGCGCGTAAAGCTGATGCCAATCGTCCCAGGCGCCGGTGCTGAGAAACACAAGGTCCGGTTGAGGAACCTGATTGACGATCAGTTTCATCCGCCGCATCGCTTTGCGATCCACGCCCAGCGCGTAGTGGAATCCAATGGTTGTCGCGCCGCCCTCGCCGCCGTCAACGCCGGTCCATTCCAGCGCTTCATCGGCTTTTGCCGCCTGCGAGGCTGGCTGCACGCTCTGCGCGCCGTTCATGCGAGGATACGCGGTCGAAGCGATCGACTCAGCGATTTGCGTATTCAGCACGGTTCGGCCGTCGAACTCGAACAGCGGCCAGATCACGCCGAACTGCTCAGGCATCATATCGCCGGAGACGCAACGGGTGTCCACCAGCGCGCCGTCGGGCGTGAGCGTCAGCTGCATTTCAAAGGCTGGTCCGGTCTGTCCGGGCAGCGGCGCGATGGTGTATGTGCCGCGCACGAGCAGGGGATGCACGAATTCCGTGTGGAACTTGCCTTGGAAACGCTTGGGCTGAAGGCACACGCGCGTCCACTTGCCGTTTTCCAGGAACGCAGGCGAGAAGCTGACGCCATCGCTGAAGTCGGGATTGACGTGTCCGGCGCCGGGTCCGAGGCGCGATTCGAAGCCCATCCTGCTGAAACGCGTGATGCCCAGCGTATGCCACTGCACCCAGCCGTAGGCGTCGGTTTCGCCCCGTGTGCAGATTTGCGCCTGCATTCCCCCGGCATTAAGGAAAATATTGCTGAAGGACGGGTCCAAGGTCACGGCGTATCCGCCGATCTCGCTGGGCGTCGCCTGCTCGGGGATCTCGGTCTTGCGTCCCTGCAGCGTCTCCGTCAGGCAGGTCAGCGTGAAACAGCCGTAATTGGTCAGGCCGCTCCAGGAGGCGTAGCGATGTTTCAGGCTGGAGTGGAATTGATTTTTCGTGATCGAGAACCAGCCGCGCTCCTGCTGGAAACGCGCGTGGCTCTGCAGCAGTAATTGGGTGGCGCGGCGGAATTGCCCGGCAAGGCGGAGATTGCCCTTTTGCGCGAAAATCTCGGCCATGCGCTCGAAGCCCACGGAATAGATCGTATCGTCCCAGATATGCTCGCCGGTCCGGCCGCCGCCCGGCGCCTCGCCGGAGCCGCTCATCAGCAGCAGCGAAGAACGGAGATTGTGCTCGATAATGGCACGCATCTCATCCGCCGACGGCCCGTTATAGCCGAATCCGAGCATCTTGAGCAAGTTGGCGGTTGTCGCGCCGTTGTACGCGAATGTTTCCGGATCGGCGGTGTGGTCGTGATACAAGCAGAAATTTGGTTTCAGTCCGTAACGTTGCGAGTCCTCTAGGAAGCGCTCTCTTTGGCCGCCTTCGGCCTTTTGCAGCCAGCAGGCCTCGTTCCAGGCGACGCCATCGGAGATGTAGCCGTCCTGTTCGCGCAGCCATTCTCCCTCCATCGCGAACGTGCGCCAGTTTTGCCGGACATTCATGTTCATAAAGACATTGCGGTTGGCGCTCAGGCGTTTTTTCCAGGTCTCGATTCGCTCTCCGGTGATCTGCGGATATTGCGCCTGCAGCGACTCATAGATGCGCAGCGCCTTGACAATCGGAGCAGCGAAAAATTCGCCGTGATTGCCGTTGCACTTGCCGCTGGAGATGTCCAGCGTGGCGCGATCCAGCGCGCGCGCGCCTTGTTCCGCCAGGTCGATCGAACGGCCTTCGGTGAGCAGCACGGCGACGATAAACGAGAAATGCGGTGTCGCATACTGAATCTCCACGTTGTCAAAGGGATCGATGATCGCTCCGTTTTTAGCGTCGGATGGATTCGCTTCATTCCAGTGCTGACACTCCGCCAGCGCGTGAATGGCCCGTTCGATCCGGTCGAATTGCGCGCTTTTTGGCTCGTTCACCGGCGTCCAGGGACGTGAGGTGAGATGGAAACGGATTTCTGGCAGGTATTCCGGCTGACTCGCCTCAACCGTGCTGGGCGTCTTTTCCGCGGCGTTTTGTATGTCCTCGAACGTCACAGCCTGTCGTGTGACGTTCGGCTCTCTGTCTTCCATTGTCGGCTCCAGTGTGAGCGAATTTATGACCCAGTTGTCCTCGGGCGAATCGAAGATCATTTCGACTGAATCTTGAGCGGTGATCGTCACGGTCAGCGTGGCGAACTCCGAACGCGCCGGATTCATCAGCGGCAGTTCAAGCGTGTTCCCCGAGATCCTTACGCGGGTGACATGGTCGCCGTATTCCATGTCGCCGCTGACGATAGTCAATAGATACTTGCCTGGTTTCAGTCCCGCGATGCGAAACGTGGCTGGGCCTTGGCCAAAGATAAAATCCCGGCGGCTGTCACCCGGTGTCGTCCGGTCGCGCACGTCCAGTCCAGAGGGTTCCAGCCAACCATAACCACGTTGCGCTGTGAAGAGCGTCTTTGCATCAACCGGAAAATAATCCGGCGCGATCATCGTGTCGCCAAAATCGAACCGGTATCCGGAGGCTAAGGCTGGCGCGCAGGATAGGATCAGAAATAACGCGGAAACAATTCCCAAACTCCGCAACGAGCCAATCATCTCCGCCGGTTTTATACGCTGCATATCGATCATTTCCCCATTTTGAGTATGCATGCCAGACTACGCGTAAGCCTGACTCCAAATAACTGGATATATATCATGCCAGCCGCTTCGGCGTCAATGCATGAGACCAGCGCCGGCCAAATCATCCACGCTTCTCAACCGATTTCAAAAAAGCAAAGAACCTGATTAAAATGCGGTGAATATATAGATGGGCTGGAGTTGGAGCCGAAATGAGTGATTGTATCCGTTGTCGCTTTCAGATTCCATTCGCATCAAGATCTTAAAACGCGGCGCTGACGATTGCCGCTCTCATCTTAAATGATGTCATATGCGGACTTTTTTATATCGTTTTCTGCCGGTTCTCATTCATCGCGTGTCTACAGGCGTGGCCGTCGTGCCGGGGCGCTGTCGCGATGAGCGATTCCGCAGCATGCGCTATTTCAAGTCATATTTTTTGATCAGGGCGTGGAAGTGGGTTCTTTGCATGCCGACGTCTTCAGCCGCGCGGCTGATATTGCTGTCATTGCGGCGAAGGCTTTCCAGCAGGAATTGACGCTCCAGACGCTCCACCGCCGTCTCGCGCACCTTTTGTTTGAGTTGCTTCATCTCCTCCCAGGTGTGCGGCAGGTTGCTCTTCGGAGTGTGGAGCGGCGCTTGACGGATCTCCTCGGGCAAATGCTGCACTTCGATGCGTTCGCCGTCGCAGAGAATCGCCATGCGCTGGACCATGTTTTTCAACTCCCGCACGTTGCCGGGCCAATGATAACTCTCCATCAGCGCCATGGCCTCGGGAGTGAATCCGGCGGCGCGAACGGGATTCTTGCGGCGAAACGCCTCCAAAAGGCACATGGCCAGCAGCGGAATGTCGCCGTGGCGCTCGCGCAACGGCGGCAGGTGGATTGGCACGACATTCAGCCGGTAGTAGAGGTCTTCGCGGAATTCGTTCCTCCGCACCATTTCAGCGAGATCGCTGTTGGTGGCGGTGATCAGGCGGATGTCGATGGGCCGCTCCACAACGTCGCCGACGCGCTTCACGCTGTGGGATTCGAGCACGCGCAGCAGTTTCCCCTGAGTTTCCTTGGGGATGTTGCCGGTTTCATCCAGAAACA
>JAFGJS010000044.1 GCA_016928995.1 Candidatus Sumerlaeota bacterium
ACAAGCCCGCACGCTCGAAGCCCCGCGTCAGGGCGAAGGCTGGATTTTTCTCGACTGGAAGGCCCCGTCCGACGGCGGCGCCGTGGCCTCGTACAAGCTCGAACGCCGCGAGCGCCCCTCGGGCGACTGGTCGGTGATCGGCCTCGCCATCGAATCCGAAGCCACCCTGACCAACCAGGAGCGCGGCAAGGATTGGGAATACCGCGTGATCGCCGTGAACAAAGCAGGAGAGGGAGCGCCAAGCAATACTGTTGCAGCCGTTGTGTAAGCGAACACCGCGCATATCCGCTGTAGCCGTGGCGAAGGCGGATCATCGCCGTCAACAAGGCCGGCGAGGGAGTACCGAGTAATACCGTCGCGGCAGTGCTATAACAGGGCAGTTTGAACCACGGATAATTCAGGGGCGTTTGCCGCAATATAATTTCCGCTAAGGCAAACGCCCATATCAATGAACGTTGGAGGTATTCGATGAGCAATCGTCCTGTGTTTTTCAAGCTAGAGTTTCCAAAGGTAGACCCAGCACACCCGATGAATCCGGAAGCCCGTATTCTTGCCAGACAAGATGGAACTTATTACCCGATGACACCCAACATTGTAGAATGTGAAATAGACACTTGCATTGATCGTCTGATTGATGAACTTAATGTCATTCGCAAAGAAGCCAAACGCAAATTTGCAGCGGCAAAGCAAGGGCTTCGCGAAGGTACCAGTTAAAATCGAAGGGAACCTATCATGGTATTCAAGAAAGCAGTGCGTCGCATAATCCTGCACTTGGCGCTTCTTGGACTGTTGGCAGCACACTCCGTACATGCCCAAACCGCTCAAGAGCTCGCTAAAAATGCTTTTAACTCCACGGTGCTCCTTGTCATGGAGGACGCCAATGGCCAACCGCTTTCGCTGGGCAGCGGATTCTTTGTCCGCGATGGGGAGATTGCCAGTAATTTACATGTTGTCGAAGGCGCAGCGAGAGGCTATGCGAAGCTGATCGGCCAGACGACGAAGTATGATATCGAGGGAATCACGGGCGTCGATCCAAATTACGACTTGGTCGTGCTCAAGATATCCGGCGGGAGTTCGCGCGCGCTTGCACTTGGCGACAGCGACGCTGTGCAGGTTGGCGAATCCATCTATGCCGTGGGAAATCCGCAAGGCCTGGAAGGCACGTTTTCACAGGGCATCGTCAGCAGCATCCGGGAAGTTGGAACGGATAATCTCTTTCAGATGACGGCTCCAATTTCTCCCGGCAGCAGCGGTGGCCCGGTTCTGAATGCGAAAGGGGAAGTTATCGGTGTATCTGTTGCAACATTCAAGGGTGGGCAGAACTTGAACTTTGCCATTCCTGCGAAGTACCTGAAGTCGTTACTCGGGAAAACTGGAACGGCAAAGCCATTGGCACAAGCGAAGCCCGCCAAGACTCAACGGTCGATCCTTTCTAATCTTGGCAGCCACAGCGTGGAGGGTGTGGTTGGTGGTAGTTTTGCATGGAGTAATCAACTCTTTGAACACGATGGCAAATACAGCTTCACGCTGAGAAATCAGCTTCGTGAAACCGTAGGCAATGTACATTGCATGGTTGTATTTTATGACTCATCAGGAAATCCACTCGATATGGATGTGGTGTATTATTGGGATTTTATACCCGCTGGTCTAAGCAGGCGAGTTAATGGAAATGTCGATGCAAGCGTCAAGAGATTAACGACACCACCAGTTCAAGACAATCAAAACCTGTCAATGTTCACGCCCAACACGAAGATGGAGATACGGATTCTAAGTTTTGAAATAAACCCTCCTGCCAAATTTTGAAATGAACACTCTCCCAAGAATGATGGAAAATAATGGGATGATTATACCGTTCCACCGGACATTACGAAATAGCTGGAACAACTATGTACAAAACAAAGCAATATGCGAGGTTGGCCTCAGAATTGATTTGACGTTTGGCCATTATGGAGTTCGCGTAAAATGACGTGTGAAAATGGGGAATGCCGTCTCTGTCGAAACCAAGGTAATTTGTGCAATTCGCATATTGTCCCTGAGTTCTTCTATGAGCAGATGAATCTCTACGACGAGAAGCATCGCTTCAATGTTCTTTCTACCGAACCGGACAAACATCGACCCACCGAGCAAAAAGGGATACGCGAAAGACTTCTCTGCAAGCAGTGTGAGGGGAAATTGAGCGTGTGGGAGGACCATGCTCGGCGGGTGCTGTATGGTGGTGAATGTATCGAGATCACGACCAACGATCCGAAAGGCGTTGAATGCACGGTTGACTATGCGAAGTTCAAACTATTCCAACTCTCGATTCTCTGGCGAGTTGGCATAAGCAATCATGACGGGTTTTCCTCGGTGAAGCTGGGCGATCACGAGAGCGTTCTCAGGAAAATGCTGCTTGATGAAACACCCGGAAATACTGAAGCCTACGGTTGCGTCATTCTCTGTTCGACGAAACACACGGACATCACGTCAAACATGATTCGCTGCATGGGAATGTCGAATACTGATGGCGTCGATTGTGTCCAGCTCTTACTCGGTGGATACTTCTGGCTGTTCTTTCTTTCTGAGACTGCCATCAATCCTTGCCAGAAGAAGTTGTTTCTCCAGGATTCCGGCCACCTACGCATTCTGAAAACATATAAAGATCCAGGTCAATACATCGAACGTTTGGCACGAGAATTCTATAATACAAATCAACATCGCTTCGATTATTTTAGCGACGACTGAATTATGGCATAGGCAACAGTGCGCGAATATTGCTGCGGTCCACGAAAGAATTTAATCACCCCGCAAGGGGTGAGAATATGAATAGCCGCTGGTGACTGCGGCGCCAAAGGCGCAAAGGAACCAGCGGAAGAATGATCAGCGTTTCGTCCCCGCAAGGGGGCGAATCATTGCCGTGAAGATGGCGGGGCAGAATGATGTTTTTTTTCGATGTATTGTTGGCCCCCTGCGGGGACCGGATGTTTCTTCATCTTTCCACGGGTTCTTTTGCGCTTTCAGCGCGAAAACCAAACCGACAACTGCCTTGCGAAACAGTCCACCGGACTGTTTCGACCCCGTGGCTATTCATATTTGCGCCCCTTGCGGGGCGACGGCGATATGAGTGCGTTATTGCAGACGGATACCTTTCGAACTCCCGGGGCTATTTAGATTGACTCCTCTGGCGGGGCGGCGGTGATGATCAGGATCGGCGCGTTGTTGCAGGATGGTGACAATGGGAATGAGGAACTGATGTTGCGCACTGTGCGGTTTTTTGGAGTGCGCAAGCCATGCTTGCGCCTTGAAGTGTGGCGTTTCCGGCCGGTGGCGTCAGCATTCATCCCGCGCCGCCAAGGCGGCGGCATGGCCGCCGCACTCCAAGGCGACATGCGCGGCTCACGGTGCGTAACATCAGTTAGGAATGGAAATCATCGATGATTATTCTGCCGACCAACATTGAACAAGAGGGTCCGGGGATTGAACTGGATGAACTGCCGGAGGGGTTGTCGATCAGGATGGCGGATCCGGCGCCAGATTTGAATTATGCGCGGAATGCGGTGACGTTGACGTTTGAGCTGGCGAACTATGAACATGTGCGGCGGGCGGCCCGTCGTCCGGGAGCGTGGATGATTTCCGGATGTACGACCGGGCGCTCGAAGCGGCGGAGCTTCAGGCGCTGTTCGGTATGGGCGGCGCTCCGGCCTGAGCGCTGGCGGTTTCTTTCCTGAGAGCGTGTGGAAGAGGATGTGGCATGGGCATCTTGCTCATGAAACTCGCGGCAAATCCAAGATTCTTCTTCTGGGAATCACGGGCGAGACGCCCGTGCCACGTTTTTACACTCATTCCGAGAGAACCTTGTTTTTTTTCACCACAACGGCACGGGCGCATCTCTCTTCAGCTACAAACTGCATCAATCCCGGCTGTCATGATTTTTGCGGGGCAAAAATCCCGCCAGCCTGCGGGATTTCATGCGCTTACCCTGGCCGGCGCTCACGGCCGCAAGCGGAGAAAACTGCATTGCGAAACGCTCTGCAGGAGCTTTTCGCTGCTCTGGCCTGGGCTACGGTCTTTAGCGCTTACAGCGCTGATAAGGAACCATGATTATAGCGATTCTCAAAAGTTTTGACCGCATGAGCGGATCACACAGCCGAGGACGGCTGTGCCACATCCTAGGGGATGCGGACAAAACTTTCGAGAGTTGCTCTAAGAGATTGAAATCACTGTAGCTGAAGAGGGATGCGCCCTGCCGCCTGGGGAGCGTTTATTTTTTCTCGCAAGTTCCAAAGGCGCCGATTAAACTCACCGCACGAACGCTGGAAATGAGCGTCGATTGAAGTGCAATTACGATGATGAGCAGATCGAATGACACAACAATCTTATCAATATCAACGGAACGGCTATGTCATCGACACCGACCAACAACGGCTGGATCTCAATGCGATTCACGCATTCTTGAAGCATTCCTATTGGTCTCCGGGGCTTCCGCGCGATGTCATGGAAAGGGCGATTGAAAACTCGTTCTGCTTTGGGCTTTATCAGGATGATCAACAGATTGGTTTTGCGCGGATCATCACGGACTATGCCCATTTTGCGTATCTCTGCGATGTCTTTGTGCTTAAGCCCTATCGAGGCAAAGGCTTGGGGAAATGGCTGGTCGAATGTGTCGTCAATTGCGAACTTCTGCAAGGCTTGCGCGCCTTTCGCTTGGGCACGCGAGATGCGCATGAGCTTTATCAGCAGTATGGCTTTCAAGCGCTTGAGAATCCGGAATATGGGATGGAGATAAAAAATCGTCCATCATGGCTCCGTCCGGAACTGGTCGAGGAATAAATATATCACAATGAATCCTCCTGTTTGCGACGCGTGGGATTCTTCCAGAGAAATGAGTTTCAAATGCAAGCTTCACAGATCAACGAATCCGGCGGACAGCCGCTCCAGTTTCGGCCGCTGTCCGCATTTCAAGCGGGAACGATCCACGACTTGTTGTCGGAGTGCTATGCGTCCCTTCTTGCGGATTTATCCGAGCCGGAGCATCGAGCGATACTTCAACGGCAGTGGCAAGAGACGGATCAATTTGCGTTTGCCATGAAAGACACGCCGGTTGGTGACTGTTTCTTCATCACCTGTCGGCAGGATGTTCCAATTGGCATGGGTTCCTTCGATCCGCGAAGCCTGCCGGGGTCGGCCAGCATCGGCCAGAATTGCGTTCTCCCGGCCTATCGAGGGAAGGGCTATGGGAAGTTTCAACTACGGCATATTCTCGCATTGCTTCGCCTGCGCCATGCGTCGAAAATCATCGTGGTGACCTCCGCGCATCCATTTTTCCTGCCGGCCCAGCGGATGTATCAATCCTGCGGTTTCCAGGAGACTTGCCGATTCCCGGGGGTTTTTGCGGAATGCATTCAATATGAGTTGACGCTCGCCTGAGCGCGCAATGACGCCGGATGAAACCGCATCAATGGGGTGAAATATGATTCGCAATGCAAACATCGACGACGCTGCGGCGATCTGCGGCATCTATAACCACTACGTGGAAAAAACGATCATTACCTTTGAGGAACAGCCTGTTTCAGCCGATGAGATGCAGAGCCGCATCAAGGAAGTGACGGCGGTTTATCCCTGGCTGGTTTGGGAGGACGCCGGGATAATCGCGGGTTATGCCTACGCGGGTCAATGGAAGAGCCGGCGCTCTTTCCGGCATACCGTGGAAAGCACCGTGTATCTCGCTCCCGGCGCCACGGGCCGCGGCATGGGCCGCCAGTTGTATGCAGGACTGATCGATGCGCTTCGTGATCGCGGCATTCATAGCGTGATTGGCGGCATTTCCCTGCCGAATCCAGCGAGCGTCGCGCTGCATGAGAAGATGGGTTTTGAGAAGATCGGCCATTTCAAGGAAGTCGGCTGGAAGTTCAATCAATGGATCGACGTGGGATATTGGGAGTTGATTTTGCATCCGTGAAGAGGATTTCCAGCTTTGCCTTGACCACGCGGATCGAGTCCGAAATAAAAGCCATCAGGCAAAATCAGTTGACCGGGGAGCGCGCTCCAAGCATACTGTACTGGCGGTTTTGGATGCGAGCGCGTTCAGCGGGAGGGCGCATCGAGAATGCGCGGATTCGAATTTGAATGGGACAACATGAGTCATGATTAAATACCGTACTTTTCGCGTGGTTCCCTCGATTCCTGCTCCGCTGGAGGGATTGCGGGAAATCGCAATGAATTATCACTGGTGCTGGGACAAGGAATCGATCGAGCTTTTTTATCGCCTTGACCGCGATTTATGGCGTGAAACCCACCAGAATCCAGTGCTGATGCTGGGCCGCATTTCGCAGGAGCGGCTGGAGGAACTGGCTCAGGACGACAGTTATCTGGCGCATATCCAGCGGGTGCTGGTGCGGCATGTAATGTATATGCAGAACAAGGCCGATTGGTTCAAGATCAACCATCCTGATTCCAAAAAGATCCAAGTGGCGTATTTCTCCGCGGAATTCGGCCTCGCGGAGAGCCTGCCGATCTACTCGGGAGGCTTGGGCGTGCTGGCCGGCGATCATCTGAAGGCCTGCAGCGACCTGGGCGTGCCGCTTGTGGCCATCGGTCTGGCGTATCGCACGGGGTATTTCCAGCAGTACCTGAATCCTGACGGCTGGCAGCTGGAGCGATATCCCGAGAATGATTTCTACAATCTGGCGGCGGAGCTGGTGAAAGACGAAAAGGGCGAACCCGTTCACATCTATGTGGCTTTTCCGGACGGTGAATGCCGCGCGCAGATTTGGAGGGTGATGGTCGGCCGTGTGGCGCTGCATTTACTCGACACGAACATCGAAGAGAATTCACCGCGCATGCGGAGCGTGACGGATCAGCTTTACGTCAGCGACCGGGAATCCCGCATTCGTCAGGAAGTGTTGCTGGGCGTCGGCGGCATCCGTGCGCTTAAGGCGCTGAAATATAGCCCATCGGTGTGCCACATGAACGAAGGCCATTCGGCGTTTCTGGCGCTGGAGCGCATCGCCGTGGCGATGGAGGAGCACGGCCTGAGTTTCGAAGAGGCCAAGTGCGCCGTAGCCAATGGCAACGTATTCACAACGCATACGCCGGTGCCGGCGGGCAATGAAATTTTCGACAATGAGCTGGTCTGGCGCTATTGTCATGGCTTCGCGAGCCGTTTGGGATTGAGCAAAGACGATTTTTTAGGCATGGGGCGCCAGAATCCGAAGGACCAGAACGAGCCATTCTGCATGACCGTGCTGGCGTTGCGTTGCGCCGATTATTGCAACGGCGTAAGCAAACTGCACGGCAAGGTTTCGCGTGGCATGTGGAGCCGCACCTGGCCGGAACTGCCCGATGACGAGACGCCGATCGCTGCGATCACGAACGGCATTCACTCGCGCACGTGGATTTCGAGCGATCTATGCAACCTGTTCGACCGCTATCTCGGACCGCGCTGGCAGACCGAACCGTGGAACAAGGCGGTGTGGGAGCGTGTGAAGGAAATTCCGGACGCGGAGCTCTGGCGCACGCACGAGCGGCGGCGCGAGCGGCTTGTGGCCTTTGCTCGCCGGCGGCTGCGTCAGCAGCTGGAAAACAAAGGCGCTCCACGTTCGGAGGTGAAGGCCGCCGAGGAGGTGCTGGATCCTGAGGCGATGACAATCGGCTTTGCCCGCCGTTTCGCTACGTACAAACGCGCCACGCTGATCTTCCGCGATGTGGAGCGGCTGCTGCAGATTCTGTGTCATGCGGAAAGGCCGGTGCAAATCCTGATCGCCGGCAAGGCGCACCCCGCCGACAACCTGGGCAAGGAAATGATTCGCAATATCATCCATATCTGCCGCAAGGAGCCGTTCCGCAGCCATGTCGTGTTCCTGGAGAATTATGATATGGAGGTGGCGCGCTACCTGGTGCAGGGGGCGGACATCTGGCTGAACACGCCGCGCCGTCCGCTGGAGGCTTCGGGCACCAGCGGGATGAAGGCCGCCGTGAACGGCGCGCTGAACCTGAGCGTCCCCGATGGCTGGTGGGAAGAAGGCTACAACGGCGAGAACGGCTTCCGCATCGGTCTGGGGGAATCATACGACGACTTTGAAGTGCAGAACGACGTGGAGAGCCGCATCATCTACGATTTGCTGGAAAAGGAAGTGGCGCCGATGTTTTACGAGCGCGGCCGTGACGGACTGCCGCGCGAGTGGATCCGTTTCATGAAAAGCGCGCTTGCCAGCATCGCGCCGGAGTTCAGCGCCTCGCGCATGGTGCAGGACTATTCCGAACGGTTCTATGTGGAGGCTGCGCGGCGCTATGAAACGATGACCGCCGGCAACTACGAACGCTGCCGCAATCTGATTCAGTGGAAGAACAGCGTGCTGAAAAACTGGAGCCGCATCAAGGTGCTGAACATCGAAGCGGAAATCGGAGCGCAATGCTCCGTGGGCGTCAATGTGCCGGTCAAGGTGGAGATCGAGATCGGCGATTTGGATCCGGACAGCCTGCGCGTGGAGGTGTATTACGGCGTGCTTGACTCCGAAGGCCGTCTGACGGCGTCAACGATTATGCCGTTGGAGAAGGCCGGCGACAAGCATGGCGCGAGTTGCGTCTACCAGGGCAGCATCCGCACGGAAAAATCCGGCGGTTACGGCTACGCCGTCCGCGTATTGCCGAATCACCCGGATCTTTCCACGCACAACATGCCGGGATACATCATCTGGAGTTGATTTTTTTCAGCGCAGAGCGGTTATCTTCAGCAAGGTGAAAATATATCAGGGGCGATTGTTTTCAATCGCCCCTGTTTGTAATTGAAGTAAGAATTTGCGGGAAACGCAATAATCATCAAATCCGCATGGGATTGCCGCGTTCCGCCAGGTATTGTTTGGCCTGGCCGATCGTGTAGGTTCCGAAATGGAAAATCGACGCGGCGAGCACGGCGTCGGCCTTGCCTTCATGCAGCACATGATGCAGATGATCGAGATTGCCCGCGCCTCCGCTGGCGATCACGGGGATGTCCACCGCTTCGCTGACCGCGCGGGTCAGTTCAATATCATAGCCGCTCTGCGTGCCGTCGCCGTCCATTGAAGTCAGCAGGATCTCGCCTGAACCGAGTTCCTGCGCCTTGCGCGCCCATTCGATCGCGTCGATGCCGGCCGGCGTGCGTCCGCCATGCGTAAAAACCTCCCAGCGCAGCTCGGCAGGATCGCATGACTCGCCGATGCGAGGGCAGTCCGGTAGGCGCCGGGCGTCGATGGCCACCACGATGCACTGCGCTCCAAAGCGATTGGAGGCGCGCTGGATGAATTCCGGTTCGTTCACCGCCGCCGTGTTGAGCGAAATCTTGTCCGCTCCGGCGCGCAGCATGTTATTGATGTCCTCATTGTTGCGCAGCCCCCCGCCGACCGTAAGCGGTAGGAAAATCTGCGCCGCCGTCCGCTCCACGACGTCGATCATGATATTCCGCGCGTCGCTGGAGGCTGTGATGTCGAGAAACACCAGTTCATCCGCGCCGGCCTCGTCATAGGCCTTGGCGCACTCCACGGGATCGCCGGCGTCGATTAAGTCAATGAAATTCACGCCTTTGACTACGCGGCCGTCCTTGACGTCAAGACAGGGGATGATGCGTTTGGTCAGCATAGGGTAGGATTTCCTCCCGCGGTATGGAGCATGCGACGGCGGGCAAAACATATGCGGCGCCGTGCAATCAAGCGGATTTTTAACGCCCTGGAATGAGGTTGGCTATTAAAAAAAGCGACTGGCGGCGCCCAATCTCAGTATATGCCGTCCGGATGTTTGCGCGCAGGCGATTTTCCGGCAGGCAGATTGCCTGGAATCGCCTTGAAATTGGAGGAGTTGCATGTTTTACGGCGATCTTATTCGACCTGAATTTCGAGCGACGTTTTATGTTGACACCCTGCGGAACGGCCTATATTGTCCGTCGAGTTTTTAACGGAACGGCGGTCGCGGCCGCCGCCGTAAAAGGCTGGGTGAGTAGCTCAGTCGGCAGAGCAGCGGCCTTTTAAGCCGTTGGCCGTGGGTTCGAATCCCACCTCACCTACCACTCTTTTGTGGCGCTAGCCCAGAGTGACATCATCGGTTTTCATCGCATACGCGACCCCATCGTCTAGTGGCCTAGGACATCGGCCTTTCACGCCGACAACACGGGTTCGACTCCCGTTGGGGTCGCCACTTCTTTTGAGAAACATTCTCATTCGCAGAATATAGTTTCAACTCTAACGCGGCCCGCCAGATTACAAAAGGCTGCAAGCCGTTGGTTATGATGACTTGCAGCCTTTTCGATTCCGGGAATTTCAAGTTCT
>JAFGJS010000045.1 GCA_016928995.1 Candidatus Sumerlaeota bacterium
AGGCCTCGCTTGAAAAGGAATGGGAGTCATTTCTCGTCTCCAGATGTACTTTCGCATAACTTTGGGAGCTCCGTCAAGATGCGCCCCTGCGCATCAGCGCGGCAAAATAAGATTTGACAAATCTTTAACCCGATCTTTAAGATTGACCTCTAGGTGTAAATCGTTCAATGGCTTGCGTTATGGTCATGTAATCATCAGCGACGTTTCGATCTCGCCGGGAGAGTGTTACGGCGCCCTGCAATGGCGATGGAAATGGAGTCAGGCATATGGCGGTTGAAAGCACCGGTGACAATTTTGGCGAAATGCTTCTTCGCGAAGGTGTGATCAGCGAAACACAATATCAGGCCGCGTTGCGCACAATGCAGGAAACCGATCAGCCGATGGGCCGCATTTTAGTGGACATGGGCCTGGTGAGCGAAGAAGCGCGCATTGATTTTTTGAAGAAAAAATCCGGAGCCTCCGTTGTCATGCTCGATGACGACGGCATCTCGCACAGTGTGCTGCGCCTTGTGCCCAGAGAGATGGCGAAACGATTCGGCATCGTCCCCATCCGCGTCAGCCGCGAGGGCCTGGTGCTGGCGATGGAGAATCCGCTGGATATGCTGGTGATCGATCAGGTCGCGGCGATCACCAAAATGGAAGTCATGCCCGCCATCGCCAGCCTGGCCGACATGGAAGTGGCGCTGAAGCAATACGATGAACTCGAGGACGCCGGACAACCCCAGGAGGAAGAATCCAGCCTGCAAAAATGGCTGCATATCGGCTACTATGTCGTGCTGCTGATCCTTCCCTTTGCGCTGCTGATGATCGGCGCGCTGGTCAGCCCCGCCGTGGAGAGCATGATCACCGACGCGCAGGACATGCTGGGTTTGGAAACCGATCAATACTTCGATATTTTTCTCTACTTTTTTCTCTTGCTGGGATTTTATGGCATTATCCTCTACGAAATCGATGGTCTGATCTTTTCGCGCAGAAAATCGAAATAAAGCGTTTTGCGCAATGAGGCTGGAAAAATATCCCGATCCGAAAGATTCGCCGCTGTTGGGGCCGCGTTTATGGGCCGTTAAAACGGCGGCGTTTTTATTTGCGCTGGCATTCCTCTTCCAACTATACCGGCTGTGCATCCTCCACGGGGACGAGCTGTTCGCCAAATCCGAAGACAATTTTCTCAAGCTTGAATCCATCGAACCCCAGCGCGGTCTGATCACGGACCGCAACCGGCAGATTCTGGCTTTCAACCGTTCCAACTACCGCTTCTTCATCGGCCGCTTCCAGCAGTCGTCTGACGAACTGGCCCGCACGACGCGGGAAGTAGGGCGCCTGCTGAACCGGGATCTGTCCGAACCGCTGGAGCGCGTGAAACACATGCGCCGTTTCGATGTCCAGCTCATCGCCGACCGCGTGCAGCCCAGCCAGGCGCTGCCGATCATCGAGCGCTGGGGGGCTTTGCCGGGGCTTATCGTGCGGCGATCCAACTCGCGTCAGTACGCCTATTCCATGGCGATCAGCCATGCGCTGGGCTACACCGGCCTGTTGAATCCAACCGAGTTTGAACGCCTCCAGGACAAGGGTTACGAACGCACGGACTACATCGGCAAGACCGGTTTGGAGCGCGAATACGAAGCGCAGTTGCGAGGAGAGAAGGGCTGGCGCATCGTGGCTCGCGATTCGCGCATGCGCGTGCGCGAAACCGTGCAGGAGCAAGCGGCCAAGGCGGGCGACAATCTGATGCTGACCATCGACGCGGACTTGCAGCAGGAAGCGTACGAGCTGCTGAGCGGCTTCGAGCATCCGGCCTGCGCGATCATTATGAATCCGCAAAACGGCGAAGTTTTGGCGCTGGCGAGCCACTTTTCCTTCGATCTGAACGATCCGGCGCAGGGGATCAACGACAGCGTGCGCAAGCCGCATTGGAACCGCGCCGTCAGCGAGACGTATCCGCCCGGCTCCACCTTCAAGGCCATCGCGGCATCCTGCGCCTTGCGCCTGGGATGGGATCCTGAACGCACCGTCTTTTGCGACAGCCGTTATTATCTGCCGAACTGGAATACGCCGTTTCGCTGCAACGCGAAATGGGGACATGGCGAGGTGAACCTGGAACAGGCATTGCGTTCATCGTGCAACGAATATTTCTACAACATCGGATTCTCGCAGACATACGGAGACACGCATCTGCTGGATATGGCGCGGGAATTCGGACTCGGAGAGCTGACGCATATCGACCTGCCCGAGGGAGTGGAGCGTCCGGGCAAGATTCCGCGGGCTTATCAGTACAATGGCGACCGCATCCAGACGGCGATCGGGCAATGGCATCTGGAGGTGACGCCGCTGCAAATGATCACCGCCTATTGCGCGATCGGCAACGGCGGACAGCTGGTGCAGCCGCATCTGCTTAAGCGCGTCGAGTCGCGCGACGGAGAGGTGATGCTGGTGAACAATCCGCCCGCGAGCCGCTCGGTCGATGTGTCTGATCGCTTGTTGCGCATCGTGCGCAGCGGACTCTGGCTCGTCTGCAACGACCGCAAGGGCACGGCGTATCGCGACCGCGAAAGCGAAAGCGGCTGGAAGCGGCTCTTCCCCGAGGAATGGCAGGCGTTCGGCAAAACAGCCACTGCCACGCGCGGCTTCGGCGAGAACCAATTCGACGACGCATGGTTCATCGGACTGGCGCCGCTTGAATCGCCCAAGGTGGCCGCGATTGTCGTCATAGAGCGCGGCGGACACGGCGGCGAAACGGCCGCGCCGCTGGTCAAGCATCTCATGGCGGCGTACTTTCGCAAGTTCGGCGGCGTGCCGGAAGAAACACTGATCATGCCCGAGCGCGACGTCGCTCCGGAAAAACTGCTGAAAGAGGAAACCGCTCCGGATGAAGAGGACGATGGGCAGGATTAAGCGCGCTATGAAAGAATCGCCTCAACAATCCAATGACGCAGTGTTTCAATCTTTCAGAGACCTTCTTTAATGACCAACCGCATTGAATTTATTTTAGAGCCGGATCGCGACGAAGAACCCGATACGCTATGGAAGCTGCTGCGGTTTCACGGCCGGCGCTTGCTGTATAACCGTGCCATCGCCTCAACGCTGTGTTGCGCGACTGGCGTGGGCGCACCGTGGCTCATCGCCGGTCATCGCGCGTCACTACGCATTGTGCGGCGCGAAGTGGAACTGCGTCTGGCGTCGCTTCCTGTGGCGTTCGACGGCTATCGCATCCTGTTCATCAGCGACATCCACTGCCGCAACATCGGAAAACGTGAGCGGCGGCTCGTAGAGTTGGTGAGTCAAACGCCGGCCGACCTGCTGCTCCTGGGCGGCGATTACGCCGTGAAGTTCGTCGTCAGTTCTCCCGAAGCCGCGCTGGAATGCTGCCGCATGCTGGCGGAATGCCGCGAGTTCCCCGACGGCGTGGCGGCCGTGCGCGGGAATCATAATGAAGAAGCTTTGGACGATTTATTACGTGAGCAGAACTTCATGCGCTACCTGCGCGACACAACGCACGTCGTCTCGCGCGGCGGAGCGCAGCTGGCCGTGTGCGGCTCGGCTTACGCGGGCATAACGTTCTGGCGGCATTATTACAGCCAGCGCCGCTTGCTGGGTGCGGCGCCGCCGGACGCCTTCCGGCTGCTGCTGACCCACTCGCCAAACGCCTTTCCCAGCGCCGCGGCGCTGGGCTTCGATCTCGCGCTGGCCGGCGATACGCACGGCGGGCAGCTGCGCCTGCCGGGCATCGGCGCCGTAATGCGCAAGACCGACCTGCCGCGCCGCTATACATGGGGGCTGAATAAATGGGACGGCATGCCATGCTACACCAGCGCGGGCGTCGGCGTGACCGGGCTTCCCGCCCGGATCAACTGCCCGCCCGAGATCGTGCGATTCACTCTGCGTTACGCTGATGAGTGGAGCCAGCTTTAACTTTGCTTGCCTTTTACGAGGCCTTTTGCGAAAAAAATAACATTGAGGAATGACCTGCGATATGACGCGGCATCATGCCGCTGCAACGGGGAGGACGTGCTATGAGCATGCGGGAGTTGCTGGCCGACGCGCGCGAACTGAACGCATCGGATTTGCATCTGACAATCAACACCGCGCCGATCGTGCGGATCGACGGAGAACTGCGCGCGCTGCCGTATCCGCCGCTCAAACCGGAGGACACGGAACGGTTGATCTACAGCGTGCTGAACGACTCCCAGCGCGCGGAATTCGAGGAAAAATGGGAGCTGGATCTGAGTGTGGAGATCGAGGATGTCGGCCGTTTCCGCACGAACATCCACAAGCAACGCGGCGCCGTGGAGGCCGCCTTCCGCGTGGTGAGCGAGAACATCAAAACGCTCGAGCAGCTCGGCATCCCGGAGGTCGTCGGCGATTTCGCGCGCTATGAAAATGGACTGGTGCTGATCACCGGACCGACCGGTTCAGGCAAAACGACCACGATGGCTTCGCTGATGAATCTGATCAACCTGGAACGCAGCTGCATGGTCATCACCATCGAAGATCCCATCGAATACGTGCATAAGAACAACCGGAGCATCATCAAGCAACGCGAGGTGCACGCCGACACGCAATCGTTCGGCGCGGCTTTGCGGCATGTGCTGCGGCAGGATCCGGACGTGATCGGCATCGGCGAGATGCGGGATCAGGAGACGATCTCAACAGCGCTGACCGCGGCCGAAACCGGGCACTTGGTGATTGCGACGATTCACACACCGGACGTTTCGCAAACGGTGGACCGCATCATCGACGTCTTCCCGCCGTATCAGCAACCGCAGATCCGTTATCAGCTCGCCAGCTCGCTGCAAGGAATCGTGGCGCAGCAGTTGATCCCGTTGCGCCAGGGCGAAGGACGCGCGCCGGCCTGCGAAGTCCTTGTGGCCACGCTAGCCGTGCGCAAGATGATCCGCGACGGCAGCAGCGAGCAGATCTACACGACAATTCAGACCTCGTTCGAGCAGGGGATGATCACGATGGACCGCTCGATCAAGAGCCTCTATGAGCGCGGCCTGGTGTCTTACGAAATGGCATTGGCGAAATGCAAGTATCCCGATCAATTCGAAAGGATCTGACGGATTGCATTTAAAAAGGCGGCGCTATATTCCTCACAATCGATGAAGACTTCGATCTTCATCACGGAAGCATGGCGGCCTGGACCTTTTTCCACGTTGCACAGCATTTCTTGGAAACGGTCATCTTCAGACCATACTCCAGCTCAATAGGATAAAATTTGACGGTGTCGTTATCAATTTTATATATGAACGATGGCGCTTCAATCACTAGCATGTCCTCCATTGATGCTGGCAATTGTATCATCTGCATCTCTTTGCTTTTGGAGCCAATAGTGATGGCTTTGCCGAATGGTGATTCCCAAGGCCGGTAATAGCGAGTGGATTGAACGGCGCCGTTTTGTCCTTTTTGCTTGGAATCGGAGACGATGATCAGACCGTTTTCTTTGACTTCTAACTGCATTGGGCGTTCGCCAGTGATGGTTTCATTCCAAACGCCTGTCAAATCGCAGGCCGGCATGCGATCAGCCCGAAGATAAACATACTCAATCGCCGCAGCGCTCTCAGGATCGCCGTCAGTGATAATCAGCGTATTTTCGCCGTCTTCCCAGCGATAGAACAACTTTTCGTTGTGCCCTATCAATAATCTCGCAGGTTCCCCGGTCAAAGGCACGTTGATCACATTATCAGCGATAACGCTTTTGATCCCGAATTGCTTCCCCAAGGTGGAAAAGGTCACGCAGATAATGCCGTCAGGCTTGAATTCCATAATGTCGAATGGCGGTCCGACGGGGGGAGATAACGACTTTCTAATAAAGGCGAAGATCCATTCTCCCTCAGGCGCCTTTGTAGAAGTGATCGGTTGCTCCGGCGCGCGATAAAACATCAACAAGGGATCCTCATATGTTTCATCATCATTTATGCATTCAACCTCGTGATTGCTTTTTTCAATTTTGGATTGGTTCCATTCCAATATTCCGTCCTTATTAAGCTGCCCGCTCCAAAAGACTTTTCCTTCTTCGCAGTCATCCATATAAAATCGATACTCGCCATTGACATAAGCCCATTGATGGGGAATCCGCTCGAAATCGGCTGTAAAGGTATAGTCGCTATTGATCTCTAACGGAAACATATTAGCCATGCCGATTCCGCGCCACTTTCCGACAACGGCTTCCTTTGCTTCATCCGGTGAAACATTCGTGTTTGAGGAGAACATCGCACACGATGTTGATAGCAGTGATACGATCGCGAGCAGCAATAGTTTTTTCATCACGATTTCCTTGCGTTGATTATAATGAAACAATTCTAATTGGAAAAACACACCGTCGAAAGGCGGCTGTGCAAGATTGAATAAGGATGCGGCAAGTACCCGCGAAAACATCTCTAGCGAAATTGTGCTCAGCTGGTCAATCTCTTTCAGCTGAATCCAAATTTCCTAAACCACACGCTCACGTCACTGATGAAAGTGTTTGCGTTTCGGACGCGCGACAGGCAACATAACTCGACTGAAGTTTGATTGGACGGTGAAAACACGCCGATGAGCGCCAAAGCGAATCATTTTAAAATCGGTATCTTCGTGCTGTGCGGAGCGGCGCTGCTGATCGCGGGCTTGATCGTGATGGGCGCTGGTTCGCTGTTTCAGCGCGAAGTGTTTTTCGAGACGTACATCAAAGAAAGCGTGCAGGGCCTTGAAGTCGGCTCGCCGGTGAAGTACCGCGGCGTCAAAATCGGCAAGGTCTCGGAAATCACCACGGTGCGCAAGGAGTATTTCGACCGCGGCGCGATGCCGATGACCAGTTCAGGCAAGGCGGCGGAGCACTACATTGTGATTCGCATGTCATTGCCGGTTCCGGGCGCGGGTTCGGCGGAAGGCGTGCAGCAATACATCCGCGAGGAAGTGAAGAAAGGCTTGCGCGTGCGGCTGACCGCGACGGGAATCACCGGCGGCATGTATCTGGAGACCGATTACTACGACCCGGAGAAATATCCGCCGTTGGAAATCGCATGGGCGCCGGTCTGCGGGTACATTCCGAGCGTGCCGAGCGTATACACCACGCTGCTCGACTCCGTGGACGGCATCCTCACCATGCTGCAAAGCGTGCCGGCGGACGTGATCGCCGACGACGCCAGCCTGCTGATCCGCACCGTGAACGACAAGGTGCGCGCCGTGGACGTAAAGCAGCTCGGCGAACAGACCTCCGCGCTACTGACCGAAATCCGCGAATCGAATCAGCGTTTACAGCAGTTTCTGCAAAAAGTCGATGAGCAGCGCATGGTGGAGAGCGCCGGCGAATCGATGCGCAACGTGGAAAAAACCACCGGGCAGATCCAGCAGGAGAGCGGCGCGATCCTCGAGAGCCTGAACGCCTCGGCCAAGGGCTTGAACGACGCCGTGGAGCGTTTGAATGAAATTCTGGCCAGTCCGACGATCGAGAGTTCGCTGGAAAACGTGGCGCAATCGACGGAAAATATCCAGGAGGCCAGCGCGAATCTGCCGGAGTCGGCGCTGCGCCTGAACAACACACTGCGGCGCGTTGAATCGCTGATCGCCGAAGAACGGTATCATCTTGGGCGGCTGTTGGAGCAATTCAGCGGCGCGGCGAACGATCTGCGTGAGGCGACCAGCGAAATCAAGCACAATCCAGGCCGGCTGTTCGGCGGCAATCCGCCAACGCCCGTGGAGGTGACGCCATGAAACCCGCGATCACACCTGACATTGCCAGCCAGTGTCTTGCTCTCGCTCTTGCTCCTGCTCTTGCTCTTAACCGCCGCGCGGTTGACAGGACGAAAAAGAGCAAAAGCAAGAGCAAGAGCAAGAGTCGTCTGGGGTGCATCCTGCTTTGCGCGGCGCTGCTGGCGGGATGTCTGCCGCGCCTGGACTATCCGCAAAAGCGCGAATTTCAACTCGAACTGAACACGCAGGATAATCTTGCGCCTGCTGCGGAAACGCTGCCAGCCTTGCGCATTGTCGGCGTGCTGGCCGCGCCGCCGCTCGATGAACATGGATTCATCTACCGCCGGGGCGAGCATGAATACATCCGCGATTACTACAACGAATTCTTTTCGCGGCCCGCGCAGAATCTGGAATGGAGCTTGCGCCAGGGCTTGGAACAATCGCGCCAGTTCAAGGCCGTCCTGGGCAAAGGCGACCGGATCGAAGCCGACTGGCTGCTGGAACTGCGGCTGAATGCGCTGCACGCCGACGTGCGGCGCGGCGAAACCGAAGACGGCAAGCAGCGTCCCGGCGCTGTGATCGAGCTCCAGGCGCATCTTTCGCGCGACCTTCCCGGCGGCGCGGAGCTTGTGATGCAAAAGACATACCGCGAGTTTGAACCGGCGCAATCGGCCAAACCCGACGCGCTGGTGGCGGCGTGGAACCGCGCGCTGACGCGTGTGCTGAATGCGCTGATCAAGGATCTGCGAAACAGCCCGATGAACGAATCCATTCTCCCCGCCGGCCCCTCCGAATCCGCCAGCTATTCCATTGAAGGCGTTTAGAATATATCTTACTTTGTTGGCAAACCTATTTCGTACTCGTACTCAGCGTAGCGGCACTCGCACTCGTACTCGATTTGATCTCTATCGCACCCGTTTGGAAATCATACTCGTTCTCGTTCTCGTCCTCGTTCTCGTTCTCGAAAAATGATGATTCTCGCACTGAGATTAAATGTCTGTATTTACATGGTTTATAAAATCGGTTCTTTGTGTCTTCGTGCCTTTGTGGTGAATTATAGAGTTTGCCGTAATTCTCTGACATATCTCAAATGGGAGGGATGCCCTCAACCCCGAGTCTTCGCGACCGGGACGGTCGCTCCCACATCAGGATGGCCGTTCCCACACTGATTGGCGCATTTTTTTCGCATCAAATGGGATTAAGGTTCATTTTACGGAACTTATATCCGCCGAAAAAAATCGAAAAAAAATTTCATGATTTTCCCCAAAAATGACTCCTTATATTTAGAGACTTGAAATATACCGGCTGACGGGGCATAATTGCCCCCGATATATCATCATGAGAATCGAGAAAATGGACGCGAGCATCCAACGAAACGCAAAGGCGCTGTTTTTCATCACGTGGGCGGCGCTGATCCTGCTGCTGGCGAACTTCGCCCAGGCCGCGCAGGAGGTGGAGTTCAACTACAACGGCCGGGTGAAGCACAACGGCACGCCGTTCGACGGCACGGGCTACTTCAAGTTCGCGCTGGTCAACCAGAACGGCCAAACCACGTTCTGGTCCAACGACGGAACAAGCGCAGCGGGCAGCGAACCGTCGGATTACATCGCGTCGCAAGTCATCGACGGCTTCTTCAACGTCGCCATCGGCGACACGCTGACCGGCATGGATCCGCTGATCCCGACGGTCTTCAACGAAGACGAACGCATCTATCTCCGCGTCTGGTTTTGCCATGAGCTCGGCGGAACCTTCCAGCGCCTCAATCCCGACCGCCGCGTGGTGAATCCCGCGCTGCTCGGGCAGCAATCCTTCGATGAAGACATCACGCTCTACGTAGACGCCGTCAACGGCGATGACGCCAACAACGGATTGACGACTGACACGGCCAAGCAGACGATCCAGGCGGCGGTGGATCTATTGCCAGCACGCATCAACACCAACATCACAATCCGTATCTTTCCCGGAGTCTATCGTGAAACAGTCGTGTTGACGGGCATCGCGGTCTCGCCCTTCAAGTCCCTGCTACTATTGGGCGACGATGAATGGGAGCCGGCTTCGGCGTCCGATCCCGAGGCGCGGATCACTGGCGCCGATACGGATGTCAGCCCCGTCCCCGTTCGCGACAATTGCATTTATATTGAAAATTGCTCAGGCGTGCAAATCCAAGGTATCGCAGTGGATTACGCCAATTTGGACGGACTCTATTGCATGAACTCATCAACGATTATCGTGACATACTGTAAGGCGTCCAATTGCATTGCGGAGGGCTTTCAGGCGGTTTTATCTGATATTAATTTCTCCCATTGTTTGAGCACGGAAAACGGACTTGCCGGTTTCAACTTACTCAATTGCATCACGCAAGGACTCGAGTTTGTGGACGTTACCGCCACATATAACGGGCATAAAGGCTTCGCCTTCCGCGCCACGAATGCGAACATGAGAGATTGCACGGCAGATAATAATGAGTCTGGCCCTGGAACGACTGATGCTGGCATGTATGTGGATCGAAACTCTTTTATTTGTCTAAAGGGCGTGTGCAGTTTTTCAAACAATCAAGGATACGGCATCCATTTGACAAGCAATTCCACGATTGCTTTTTCGGACGCCAGCGGAGCCATTAGCAATAATTCTTTGGCGGGCCTTTACATCGAATATGACGCTTCATCAATCGGAGACTCAAGTTTTACGATCACCGGAAACAGCGGCGGTAATATCAGCTCCAGCACGGGCAATCGGTATTAAACGGCTCCTGAACGAGACGCCAATAAAGAAAACATCGATAACAAGCCCTTCGGACGCTCAGTCCGGAGGGCTTGCCGTTTTGATTATCGCCAATATTGGTTTATACGGCCATAAAACGACCGTTGCGCATCTCATATCTTGCTGAAGTTAAGGGAGATAGGTGGTCGGGGTGGCCGGACTCGAACCGGCGACCTCACGGTCCCGAACCGTGCACGCTAGCCAACTGCGCTACACCCCGACATGTACGGAGGAAAACGGCGCATCCGCGTTTTTCGACCGCATACGCCTTTCCTGAATCAAAGGAAGGGAACTCTAGGAGCGGCGACGGCCCCTGTCAAATGATTTTTCGCCTTGCCGCAGCCCGCAAAGGCAACGTGCTTAATCCTTGAAGTCGCGAACGTTAATCCCCAGCTTCTCCATCCGCTCATAAAAATTGCGCCGGCTGATGCCCGCCTTCTCCGCCGCCTTGCTCACAACCCCGTTGCATTGATCGAGCACGCGTTCGAGATACTTCCGGTCGAACTCCTCGACCGCGTCGCGATAAGGCTGGCGCTGCGAAATGCGGATATACTCTTCATCCCCCGGAACGGGGGTCAGGTTGTCCACAATCGCCGCGGCGTTGCGGATCTCCGCCGGGATCTGCTCCAGACGAATCACGTTCCCCTCCAGCAGCACGATCATCCGCTCAATAATGTTATGCAGCTCGCGGATGTTCCCCGGCCAGGTGTATGCGCGCAAAGTCTGCATCGCCTCGGGCGCGATCGCCACGCCCGATTGACGCACGCGCTCCCCGATGCGCTGGGCGAAATGCTCCGCCAGCAGCACCACGTCCCGCGAGCGCTTGCGCAACGGCTCCAGCTGGATCGTCAGCACGTTCAGCCGGTAATACAAATCCTCGCGGAACGCCCCCTTCTCGATCTGCTTCTCCAGGCTCCGGTTCGTGGCCGCGATCAGGCGGATGTCCACCGGAATCGGCTCCAGTCCGCCCACGCGCTGAATCTCCCGCTCCTGCAAAGCGCGCAACAGCTTTGGTTGAAGCTCCACGGGCAGCTCGCCGATTTCATCCAGAAACAACGTCCCGCCCGAAGCCAGCTCCATCAATCCGATCTTGCGCCCGCTGGCCCCGGTGAACGCGCCTTTTTCATGCCCGAAGAGCTCGCTCTCGATCAACTGCGCCGGAATCGAGGCGCAATTGATCGGCACAAAACGCGCCTCGGCGCGAGGGCTGGCCAGGCAGATCGCGCGCGCCACCAGCTCCTTGCCCGTCCCACTCTCGCCCGTGATCAACACAGGGCTGTTCGTCGGGGCGATCTTGGCGATCATCTCCCGAACCTTCAGCATCGAAGGGCTCTCCCCGATCAGCTCGGTGTCGGCGGGGCCCGCGGCGAAGCGCTCGGCTAGCGCCTGGTTCTCCTCAAGCAGCGCCAAATCGCGCATGCCCTTGTCGATGCGGATCAGCAGATCATCATGCTGGAACGGCTTCTGGATGTAATCGCTGGCGCCCGCGCGCATCGCCTGCACCGCGCTCTCGATCGTCCCATGCGCCGTCAGCATGATCACGGGAATGCCGGGATAGCGCTCGGTGATTTTGCCCAGCAATTCAGCGCCGCTGAGCCGCGGCATCTTGATATCGGAAAGCACCATGTCCGGCGGATCGACCAGAATTTCACGCAGCGCGACCTCGGAATCGGTGTAAGGGCGAACCTTATAACCGGTGTTCTCCAAAATTCGCGCGAGGATCCGCGTCATATTCGGCTCATCATCCACAACGGCGATCGTACGGTTTTTGTCGGCGGATTTGGCGGTTTTGGCGATGATCATCGGCTGCTCTTGTTTCGATTCTCAGTTGCGCTTTCATCGAAACGCATCGGACGCAAATGCGAACTCTGGCATGGGCAAAGACAAGGGGCGAAAAAAATTGCGCGCCGTCCGGCGACGGCCGCAGCCTGCGCGTCACTTCTTTCCGTCGATCTCTTCATCAATCTGCCGCTCCAGCGAAAGCAGATTATTATACTCATTGTGAAAATTGGGATCGTCCTTGGGGAAATTCTGCTTGGCGCTTTGCACTAATTCACGGGCGCGCCCGATATTCCATCGATCCTGCGAATAGATGAACGTCGCGTATTCCATCGCCGCAGGCCAAATCTCCGGATACTCGCAGGCTGCTTCATACTTCCGCGTGATCGTGGCCTTCAGCCCCGCGCTGCGCAGCTCATTGAACGCCTCGATCGCCGCCTGAATCGCCAGCAGCTTCTTATGCCGCGGAAACTCCTTCAGCAATTCATCCAGCTCTTTTTGCGCCGACCGATGCTGATTCTTGCCCATTTTCTTGATGATCCGATCCACCTGAATCAGCTGCGATTTATTCAGCCGTTCCTCTTCGCCGCCATCGCCCTTGTCCGGCGGAGTGATGTTGATGTCCACGGTCTCTCCGGAATCACCCTTCCCCTCGCCCCCATCCTTCCCCTTCCCGGATGAAGCCAAGTCCGCATCCGTCTCCGTATCGGACTTGCCGCTCTCCTCGTCCGCCTTATCTTCCTCGATGATGTAGCTCAGAAACGGATACTTTTCGATGTAAGGAGCGGCGTAGGAAGCGAGGCTTTTTTGCTGCACAAACCGGACATAGCCGATCAGCCCAGCCGTGGCCACCAAGCCGCCCGTGATGACCAACAGCAGCAGCGTGCCGAAAATCGCCCCCCAGCGAATTCTCCTTCTCGCCTTGCGCGGCTTGATCTTCTTGCGTTTGGACTTCTCAGCGGCCGGGGGAGCCGCCGGCGCTTGCGGTTGCGCCTGCGGCAGTTGAGGCGGCGTCTGGCTCATATTCGTCGCCGGCGCCGCATGCGCCGTCGAAGTATCCACCGCCATCGTGCCGCCCGGAGGGACGTCCTCCGGCGCGCTCTTCCGTGAGATCGCCAGCCGCGTCGCCCCCGGAAGCGGCTTCTCTCCGTTCATCATCCGCTTATAATAACTCTCAAACTCGTTCGCCTTCAGATATCCCTCCAGCCGTTGCGCCAGCGCGTCGCAATTCGCAAAGCGCTCAGCCGGACTCTTCATCAGCGTCTTGAGGATGATCTCCTCAAGTTTCGGATCCAGATCTGGATAATACGTCGATGGGCGCGGAGGATCATTCTGAATATGCTGGATCGCAATCTGGATCGGACTATCCCCGTCAAACGGCAGATACCCCGTCAGCATGCCATACATCACGACGCCGAGGCTGTACTGATCCGAGCAGCCGTCCACCTCCCGGCCCGCGGCCTGCTCCGGAGACATATACTTCGGCGTCCCCATGCTCACGCCCGTCTGCGTCTTCTGCGTCGAACCGGCGAAGCGGGCGATGCCGAAGTCCATCACCTTGGGCTGATCATTCGGCGGCAGCAACATGATATTATCAGGCTTGATGTCCCGATGCACGATCCCCATGTTGTGCGCATAGTGCAACGCGCGCGAAACCTGCGAGGCGATCTGCAGCGCCGGCGCCGCTTCAAGACGCCCCCCGCGCGCCAGTCGCTTCTGCAGTGTGTCGCCCTCCAGGAACTCCATGATGATATAGAAAGTCTCGTCGCTCTCTTCAATGTCGAAAACGCGGATGATATTCGGATGGTTGAGTTTGGCGATGACGATCGCCTCCTGGCGGAAACGATGCACAAACTCGTCATTGTCCGCCAGCTGCCGGGATAGCATTTTGATCGCCACAGGCCGGTCGAGCGATTTCTGCACGCCCTTATACACCACGCCCATGCCGCCGCGGCCTAGCTCTTCGCGGATCTCATATTTTCCCTGGCCGATGCTTGATGCCATGCTCGGTATAATCCTGATCTTGACGGCCGCGGAAGCGGAATCACCCCAGCGCCGCTCCGCCACAGCTCAAATGCAACGTAAGTCTACCGTAAACTTTGCGGGAGCCGTCCCGGAAAGTCAAAATATTTGTGACTCGAACAACTGATATATTCTAGCTTGCATCCACGAATCACGCAACCGTAATCTCTCCTCGCCGCCAAGGCCCTGACGCCGCGCTCAAAAACAGCGGCCGAGTCAGTTGTGCTATTTTGCTTGACAACTCACGCATTCGGCCAAGAGTCAAAGACTATGATCGTCAAGCGCCGCAATGCTCAAAACGGCTCGCGGCGATTTCGACTCCACCCATTCTCAGGAGCAGCTCATGAATGAAGTGACGATTTTGCGCATTCTCTATAAAAATAAACTCCGGATCGCCGCCACTGCTTTGCTGATTGGAATCATCACAGCCGGGCTCAGCCTGCTCCTGCCGGACATCTACGGAGCCACATCCGCATTGATGATCAGCGAGCCGCAGGTTCCCATCACCGGCGAATTCCCGCCGATGACCGTGGAGTCGCTCCAGAATCTCGCAAAATCCACGCGCGTCAAAGCCGAGCTGTTCAAGGAGATCAAAGCATCCGGAGCACTGCCGCCGCAAACAGCCTTTCGCGACTTCGATCAAATGCTCTCCGTCTCCGCCGAGCGCCAGCTCGGACGCACGCCCTCTTACATCCCGATAGTCCTGCTCTCCGTTTCCTCCAAAGACCCGGACCTTTGCGCCGCCGTCGCGAATAAATGGTCGGACATCGTGCTTTCCCACGCCAGTTCGATCTACACCAGCGGCGTGGACGACCTGAATAGCTTTATCGGCAAAATCTACAAGCAAGCTAATGACTCGCTCCTCAAAACCGAAAGCGACCTCACATCGAAATCGTTGGAAGTCAACCTGGCCGTGAGCGAATCAAAACTCGAAGAATATAAAACGATCCATACAAGAATCTACGCCGAACGCCTGGCCCTCAACGAAGAAGTGAACCTGAAACAGAACGTCATCCAGGAATTAAAACAACAAATCGAAGGCATGGAAATCAACGGCTCATGGGCCGGCGAAGCCTTCAACCAGGAGCTCCGGCAAAACCCCGGCATCACGCCGTCCGCCCTGACGACTGAGACGCTGCGCATCTTCCAGACCGTCCGCCAGATCCTCATCAATGAAGACAAACTCGCCGACTTCGAGGAACAAAGCGAATTGCAATTCATGCGTATGGAACTGAAAAACAAAGAATCCCAACTCGCCCATATCGCCGAGGAAATCGTTCAGACCAGAAACAAACTCGCCAAGGCAGTCACGCAATACGACACCATGCGGACCGAGCTCGATAAAATCGATCCCGTCATCACGCTCGAAAAAGCGATCACCGACGACGCCATCTGGGCAGCCCAGCTTCAAGAAAAAGCCCTTCCCACCGGAATCCTGAAATCGCAGGAAGTCAACAGCGTGTATCAAGACCTGCAAAAACAAGTCGTGCTGATCGCCTCGGACATCAAGGGCCTGCAAGGACAGGTGGACTACTTCACCTCCCAGACATCCATTCTCAAGGACGATATTGGCAAACTCTCCCGCTCAATCATGCAAAAAGACGCCGAACGCAAAACGCTGCTTTCCAGCATCACGAAAGACCGCGAACTGCTGCAATTCCTCGAAACAGAATACAACAAACGCCGGCAGCAGTTGGAAACGCTGGAATCCGAATATCTCCTCGCCCGGGCGCAAAGCCGCTCCAAAGAACAAGACCTGAATGAGCTGGAAACCGAAATTCAGAAGCTGGAGCGCCACATCTTCTACTCAAAAAACACACTTGATGCCTTGCAGCGCGACGTCGAAAACCTGACGCAAGTCCGCGCAACGCTGGCCAGCAAAGCCGAAGAAGTCTCGCTCCTGCATACAGCAAGCCAAAACCTGTCGCGCAGCGGCGTCGTTCCACTGTTCGGCGCGGAACGCAACGACGGCAAAATCAAGCCCAGCCGCAGCAAAATCACGCTCGGCGCCATGGCCGCGGCGCTGCTCCTCACATGCATCGTGCTGATCATGAACGCCATCGTGCGTGAAAACTAAACCATCACGCGAAAACGCGCCATGCTTTCAGCAGACTCCAACCGACAAAACGCCCTCGCGCGCATCCTCGCGCGCGGCGCATCAGCCGCGCTCGCGTCCCAAATTCTCGGCGCGGCCATCCTCTTCGGCGCCCAAATCGTCATGGCCCGCCTCATCGGCAGCGTCAGCTTCGGCAGATACATCTGGACCCTCTCCACGATCACCGTCCTCGCCTTCGCCGGCAAACTCGGCTACGATCTCGCCGCGACGCGCTTCCTCGCGCAATACGAAGCGTCCAAAGACTGGGCGCGCATGCGCGGCTTTCTGCGGCACTCCCTGACCTCGGTCTCGGGGCTCTCGGCGATTATGGCGATCCTCGCCGCCCTCTTCGGCTTCATCATCCGAAACCGCTGGGACGCCGAAACGCTCCGCGCATGGTGGATCGCCTGCCTCCTGCTGCCGGTTCTCGCCCTTCAGCTCTACCACGTCGCCGCCCTCAGAGGCTTCAAAAAGATACTCATGAGCACGCTCCCCTGGGAAGTCACGCGCCCGGCTCTCACCCTCGGCTTCATCGTCGCGCTGCCGGTCTGGTTCGCCTGCTCCATTTCAAACGCCGAATGGGCCATGTGGTCGAACCTGCTCGCCACAACTCTCGGCCTTTCGCTGCAATGCTGGTTTCTGCGCCGCAGCACGCCGCCCGAAGCCCATCTTGCCGCCCCAACATACGAACACTCGCTCTGGCGGCAAACCGCCGTGGCCATGGCCCTGATCTCCGGCTTCAACATCATCTACCGCAACGCCGACATCATCATGATCGGAATCTTCATGGATCGCGAGCAAAGCGGATTCTACGCCGCGGCCAGCCGCATCGCCATGCCCATCACCTTTGGTCTCGGAGCCGTGAACGCCATCATCGCCCCCATGGCCTCGGCCCTGCACACCGAAGGCCGCCGCGACGACCTGCAACGCATCGTGACATGGTCGGCCTGGGCCAATTTTTGCTTTACACTCCCCGCCGCCATCATTATCGTGCTCACCGGCAATTTCTTGCTGGGACTGTTCGGCGGCGCTTTCACGGTCTCCTACGGCGCGCTCTGCATCCTCGCCGGATCGCAAGCCGCCGCAGCCTTCGCCGGCTCCGTCGGCTTCCTGATGATCATGACCGGCCACGAACGAGCCGCGGCAAAGGCGATGGGCTCCAGCGCCATCCTGAACATCATCCTCAACGCGATCCTGATTCCGCGCTGGGGGCTGACGGGCGCCGCAGCGGCCACCGCCATCTCAATCGTCTCCTGGAAAGTGATGCTCACAGCAATGGTGCACCAGCGGTTGCGGATCAACTCGACGATACTCTCCAAGCCTGCCCGCAAAACCGCGAGCTAGATGACGTTTCTCAGAAAGACCCGGTAAGATGAAAGCAACGACAACGCCGCGCCGCCCCGATTTCATCATCGTTGGCGCCCCCAAATGCGGGACGACGGCGCTCTGTCAATATTTGCGGGATCATCCGCAGATCTTCATTCCGAAAATAAAAGAGCCGCATTTCTTTTCGGACGACATGCCCGGACACCGCACCGTCAACACGGAAGAAGAATACCTGAAATTTTTCCGCACAGCCACGGACCGCCACATCGCTGCAGGCGAAGGCTCCGTGCTGTCGATCTACTCATCGGTCGCGCTCCAGAACATCAAGGCCTTCAAACCGGACATCAAAATCATTTTCATGCTGCGCAATCCAGCCGACTTGGTCTACTCGTTCTATGCCCAACTGCTGTACACTCTGGAAGAGGACGCGCTGGCTTTCGAACAGGCTTGGGCGCTTCAAGAGGAGCGCATGCAAGGCCGGAGCCTGCCGCCCAGACTCATCGACACAACGCTGGTCAACTACCGCAACATCGGCATGCTGGGCGAGCATGCGGAGCGTGTGCTGCAGGTCTTCGGCCGCGAAAAAGTTCTCTTCCTCTTGCAGGACGATCTGCATCGGGATTCCCGCGCGGTCTACGAAAACACCCTGTCGTTTTTAGGCGTGCCATCCGACGGGCGGACCGATTTTCCTCGTGTGAATCAAAGCCACGCCAATCGATCGCTCCTGCTGGCAAACTTCATCCGGCGCGCCGCAAAACTGCAAGCGGCGGCCCGCCGCGCGCTGGACAGCGAGCTCCTGGACGGCGACCTGGTGACCCGTCTGAATCCGCTGAATTACCTCCGGCGCATGAACCTGCGCGTTGAGCGACGCCCTCCGATGAATCCAGACACGCGCAAGATGCTGCAAAAAACATTCGCCGACGACATCCAAAAACTCTCAAAACTGCTGGACATCCCACTGGACCACTGGCTCGATTAACTGAAACACGATGAGAGATATTATTCACATCTTAGGCGGCTTGGAACGCGGTGGCATCGAAACATGGCTGATGCGCTGCTTTCGAAAAAGCGAGGAACTCCGCCAGCGCAGCCGTGTCATCACCACGGTTCCCGGCATCGCCAAAACGGGACACTACGAGGAGCTCATGCAACTCGGCGTGCCCATGGAGACTGTGGCGTTCAGCAAATCGGCCTTGCCGTACATCATCCGGCTGAGAGCCGCCCTGAAACGGCTCAAACCGCGCATCGTGCACTCCCACCAAAACTATCTCTGCGGCCTCAGCACCCTTGCGGCGCGCATGGCTGGGGTTCCGTTGCGGATCGCGCATTATCACGGCACATACGCCACGCAACGCTTCTCGCTGGCGCGACGCTTATACATCCAAGCGGCGCGGCAGGCGGAAAGCGCGACAGCGTCGCTCGTGATCGGATGCTCGCAAGCCGCGCTCGATTCCTACCCCTCGCCATCATGGAAAAACGTAGCGCGGCGAGTGCTATACTGCGGTTGCGAACTCTCCGAATATGCAAAAGAAGGAGACCCTGCGGCCATTCGCGATGAATTGCAAATTGCAGACAACGCGCTGTTGATCGGCACGGTCGGGCGCCTGACCATGGAAAAAAATCACGGCTTTCTCATCGACATCTTCGCCCAACTCGTCAAACGCCGCCCTGGCGCCATGCTGATCATCGCCGGAGACGGCGTCAATCGCATCCAGCTCGAAGCAAAAATCCAGCGCGAAGGATTGCAGCAAAAAGTGAAACTCCTCGGCTCGCGCGACGACATCCCCCATCTTCTGCAAGCGATGGACGTCTTCGTCTTCCCCTCGCTTTATGAAGGGCTGCCCATCGCCATGCTCGAAGCGCAAATCGCCGGACGGCCGTGCGTCGTATCCAACCGCATCACAGCCGAAACGGACGTCGTACCGGAGCTCATCGAACGCCTTTCGCCGGAAATTTCCGCCGCCGAATGGGCGGACGCCATCCTGCGCGCAGCCGGACGCTCCCCGCTCAGCCGCGAGAGAGCCATGCAAATCGTCGCAACCAGCCCGCATAATATCGACAATTCCATCCAGACGCTGCTGGACACATACAGCGAGTTCCTGAAATAATCGCCGCTCAATTGATTGGATCCATTCATGCCCACAATGAACGAAACAATGCCCGACAGCCTCGCGCCGGCCGGCGAACAAATATCAGAATGGCTTGCCACGTCCCTGCTCGTGCTCTGCGGCTTCACGATCAGCATCGGCCCCGCCTTTGAACAAATCATCGGCGTCAATCTCTCGCGTGCATACATCGTCTTCGGAGCGGCGCTCATCGGCTACTGGATTCTCTTCGGTAAAAACAGACTTCAAGCCGTTCCGCTCATGTTCAAACTCTATCTTGCCTTCACCTTTTTGTATATCTTCTGCACGGATTTCATCTTCTCGACGGACGGCCTGTCCTTTCGCGACACCGGCCAATACCGATTCCGTTACGACCTTGTGCTTGACCTTGAACCTCGCGGTATCATCATCCTCAGGTATGTCGCCTTCATTTTGATCGGAATCGCCGCGGCATGCCTGATCAACACGCCCAAACGGCTCTGCTGGGTGGGATTCAGCATATCAGCCGGACTCTGCTCCACGGTGCTGCCCGGAGGACACAACTATTTTGCGGAAGAATTCATGGAAACCCGGCTCGCCGGCGCCTTCTGGGATCCAAACGATCTCGGCGCCCTGGCCTTCACCACGATCTTCCTCAACCTGATTATGCTGAACATTCGCCAATGGAAAATACCGCCGCGAATCTTGATCTGCGCCCTCATCGCAGTGGAATGCTACATCCTGCTCACCAGCGTCTCTCGCGGCGCCATCCTGGCTTTCGCCATGGGCATCGCCGTCATGCTGGCGCTTCTGCCGAATTTCTCGCGAAAATTCCGCTTCAGCGCCCTCTTAATCGTCTTTGCCATCATCATCTTCATCACGATGCCGCGATCATACCTCGACACATTTATCCTGCGGCTGAATCCCGATTTCATCCAAAGCACCGGCGGATCAAACCGCCTTCAATCATGGACGGCGTATTTGCAAAGATTTGACCGCTATTGGATTTTCGGCGTCGGCTTTGGGCTGGAAAAAACCCAGGCGTTGCTCTACGACGCCAACCTGCCTAAAATCTACAATCCACACAACACATACTTGCTGAACTTGATTCAATACGGCGTAACAGGACTCATACTCTTCCTCGCCGGACTCTATCACTATGTCCGGCAGACGCTCTCCCGCCTCGAATCGCCGCGCAATCCCGTGACAGCGTCCTACATGGCACTATTGATCGCATGGCTGACATACATCGCCTTTTTCGACGCGATAAGCCTTCGCCACTGGTGGTTCTCACTCGGCATCATCGCATCGATGCAGCATCTGCCGAAAAACTTCAAGCCAAGCGAGACGGCCGGGCAAGCTGAATCCTAGTCAACGCTCCTTTCGAACGTCAAATGCATCCGCTGGCCGTCATTGCTCGCTGATCGCATATCCGATCTTGATCGTCACCTGCCATTGCGCCACCGCGCCGTTGATGATCGAACCGCGGCTCTCCACCACCTCGAACCACCGCATATTGCGCACCGACTTGGCCGCCTTGGCGATCGCATTCTGAATCGCCTCATCCTGGCTCTTCGTCGAAGTTCCCGTCATCTCGATCTTCCTAAACACATGGTCGCTCATGCTCGACTCCTTTATCGCATTCTTCTGGGGACGGCTCTTCCGCCCCTTCCAACTCTCGCATTTTCTCCAACGCCGAACGAAGCGTCAACGGCGCAGGCCAGCCGCAGCTCCGCGCAAAACTCCGCCACTTGGCGTTGCTGATTTTCAAACTGCGCTGACGCGGACGCGGATCCTGCTTCAAATGCTCCTTGAGCGATGAAGCCACGATCCGGTCCGCCGGCAAATCCCACACATCCGTGATCATCCGGCCCAGTTCATACGGACTGATCCAGCTCGATCCCGTCAGATGGAAGATTTCCTCCGCAGGACGCTCCCGCGCCAGCAGTTCCAAGCCGCCGGCCACATCCTCCAGCCAGCTCGGCGTGATGCTCTGATCCTCGAACAAACGCAACGTCTTGCCGCTCCGCAGCTGCGCCAGCAGCCGGCGCACAAGATCCGGACGCGGCGCAGGCTCCGCGCAAAACGGAAAAGCGATCCGCGCAATCGTCCAACGACCCGCGCGCCGCGCCTCATCCTCCGCCATCAGTTTCGTCTCGCCATACCACTCCACCGGACGCGGCGAATCCTCTTCGCCATACGGATCATCGCTCGCTCCGTCAAACACAAAATCCGTCGAAACATGCGTCAAGTGCAGCTTCATCCGCGCGCACGCCTCCGCCACGTTCCGCGTCCCCAGCACGTTCACCCGGTAACACAGCCCCTCGCGGTCGCCGCGTTCGCGCCACGCGGCGGACACATCCGTGAACGCCGCCAGGTGAATCGCCGCCGCCGCGTCCGCATGCGCCTCGAACGCCCGCAGCGTCGCGTCGCGATCCGTGATGTCCACAGCCGGCAAATCCACCGCCGCCAACTCGCACCGCCCGCCGATATGCCGTTGAAGCTGCGAACCGGCCAAACCGCTCAAACCCGTCGCCACAATCTTCATCGTCATCGCCTCGCCGTTTCGATGCGTCACAGCATGCACGAACCGCTTCGCGCGAGCAACAACAAGTTTGCTCCGCCCCTTGACATTCGACGGCTTTTCGCGATGATGATTATAGCATGGCGATTGCGATATTTTCATTCCATTATGACAAAACCTCGTCTCATGACCGAATGGCGTTATAAAAAATGCCCGCGCTGCGGAACGCCGATGGATGGACCGACCTACGGCACATGGGATCCGAACGTCTGCCAGGCCTGCGGCTGGGGCGCGCTCAAGCCTCGCGATAAAAGCGGTCGCGTGGAACTGCCCCACCTCATCCTGTACTGGTGTGGCGCCGTCGTTCTCCTTGGCGGAACGGGCCTGCCGCTCTTGCTATCCGCCGGTCTTCCTTTTTTCAGCCGCATCGAGGCCCTCTCCATTTTTATCTTTCTCTGGACCCTCTACGCCTGCATCGGCGGCCTGGTCGAAGTCAAAGTCAATCTCGACTGGCTCGGAATGCCCCTCGGTTTCCTGCTCGATCTCCACTCCTCCTCGCTGCTGGTCCTCGCCGCCCTGCTCTTTCCCGGCCGCATCGTCTACATGGCCTTCGCCCAATCCCTGCGCTACTCCAAACAAGATCAGCCGGAAGATAAAAAGAAACGATCGGACTACAAGCAACGATGACGCATGTGAATGACGAATCATTTCAATTCGGCCGGAAGATCCCCTTCCTGGGCAATCCCGGCGCCATGCGCATGGCCGCCGCGATCCTCGACGCCATCCTCCTCACCCCGGCCTACATGATTATTCTATTTATCCTGATGGATGGATCTTTCCTCAATCCCGACATCGGACAGCTGACCTTCTTATATACGATTGAAACGATTTACATCGGATTGCCGCTGCCACGGCTCTATCTTGCCCTTGTGCGCGTCTGCGATCCACGCTTGCGCGAAGACCTCGCGCTCACGCTCATCCGCCCCGATGCCGCCTGGCATTGGCAGCTGCGCTCGCCCATCCTGCGCATGTGGGCCGGACCGCTCACGCTGGGGCTCTTCCTCTTCACCATGAGCCTCCTGGCATGGATCGTAAATATCAACAATCCTACTATCTTGCACAACAACTATTACGGGATGCCACCACGAAGCGACACTGCTATCTTGCTGGAACAGTGCTTTGTTTATCTGGCGCTGCCATTCATCATCATCGGTATTTTTCTAAACGCCATCGCCGGGGTCTATAGCACCATTGCCACCTCCTGCCGCCGCCCCAAAAACAATATTTTAATCCAACTCATCATCCAGGGTATATTTACTTTTTGCATCCTGGTATTATTCATCTTCCCGGTATACATCTTAGGTTTTATCCTCTGGCTCTTGCTGAATGATGCGGGAGAGGATACGATGAGCTTAGCATGTATGCTGCTGGCATTATGCGGACAGGCTTGGGGATTGATTTACATCACCTCGTTTGTCCGCAAACAACCGAGACCTGGCTGGCTCTGGAAGCCGATGCTTTATTGGGCGGTAAGTTGTGTTTATTTCGGATTCGTACTGGAATTTTTAGCATTTTATTCCGACAAATTTAGCGGCTTGACTATGATGTTGATCTTGGTTTTACCCTGTCCTGTCATAGCGTTATTACGCCTGCTGGAACGCCGCCAGGCCGCGCAGAAAGCCTACTTCAACTTTGAAACATAACGCATCCGCGCTCAATGCGTTTGGTTCATTCGAATTTTTCAGTTTTGAATTTGTGGGAACCTTTTTGAATCGTGATTCCCGCACAGAACGCACGAAGCGCACATAGATTTAATGATTTTTTTACGTGGCAAAAAAAATCTATTCTTTGTGCCTTCGTGCCTTTGTGGTGAATTTATTGAGGTTGCCTTGTTTCGGATTTCGAACTTCGAATTTCGGATTTTCCCATCACTCCATCAACAAATCCCGCAACGCCTCAAACACAGCGTCGGGATGCAACGAAGCCATGCATTCACAGAAAGCGGAAGAATGATTGCAACGGCGTTTCCAGCATGGAACGCAATCCAGCCCGCAATTTTGCAACGTGCGTGAATCCGAAGACAACGGACCGTTCCGCTCGCCATCCGATGCGCCAAACAGCGCCACGCATGGCACGCCCAGCGCCGCCGCCATGTGCAAAGGACCCGTGTCGCCCGCCACGAACGCCGCGCAACGCATCAGCAGCGCCGCCAGCTCCATCAGCGAAGTCCGCGGCCCGATCACCGGCGACGCCCCCGCCTCCTGCATCTGCCGCGCGATCTCCTCCGCCATCTCGCGCTCGCCCGGCCCCCAGAAGATCAACGCACGCCGCCCAAACTCACGCTCCGCCCGCGCGCCAATCCGCGCGAAATGCTCCAACGGCCACTGCTTCGTCGGCCAGCCCGCGCCGGGATTCAAACCAATCAACCGCGCGCCGTCCCGCAAGCCCTGCTCGCGCCAGAACGCCTCGATCGCCTCAAGCGCCGCATCCGGCGGCTGCAACACCGCGCGCGCCTCCCTCGCCTTCGCCTCGATCCCCAACGGCCGCAGCAACGCAAGATTGCGCTTGATGATGTTCTTCTCATCCGGCGCGGGCGACACTGGCTCATTAATGAACAACCCATTGAACTCGCGCTTGCCATCCGCATCGCCGAAGCCGATGCGCCTCGGCGCGCCGCTGAGCCACGCCAGGAATCCGCTCTTCGTCAAACCCTGAAAATCAATCGCCGCGTCGAACCTGCGCTCGCGCAACATCCGCCGGAACGGCGCCACTCCGCGCATGAAGCCCAGCGGAGCACTCCACTCCTTGCGCGGATAAAGCAACACCTCATCGAGTTGCGGATGACCGCGCAACAACTGGTCCGACGGCGCCTGCACCAGCCACGCGATCCGCGCGTCCGGCTTGGCCCTGCGCAACGCATCCAGGCACGGCAACGTATGGATCACATCGCCGATCGCGCTCAGTTTGATGATCAGAATCGATTCGCCCAATGCAGTCCGCTTGAAATGAATTCCACTCACTCATACTTCCGCAGCAAGCCGATCACCACGCCCTGCACATCCACGCGATCCGGCGCGAGCATCAGCGCCTCATGCGCCGGATTTGCCGGGCGCAGTTCGATCTGCTTCCCGCTGGGATGCCAGCTCTTCACCGTGTACGTGTTGTCCGGAAGGATCCGCGCCACCACCGTGTCGCCCTCGGCCGGTTTGCGCCGCGCGTTGACGATGATATAATCCCCGTCGCGGATCGCATCCCCCGCCATCGAATCGCCGCTCACCCGCAACACCTGCGTCCCGGCGCCCTCGACCAGCTCCGGCGGCAACCCGATGGTCTCGCCCGACTCCACCAGTTCCAACGGCCCGCCTGCCGCCACGACTCCCAGCACCGGCATCCGCGCAACCTGATCCGAGCTTGCCCCCGGCGTCAGTTCAATCCCGCGCCCACGCATCCAATCGCGCTTGATCGCCCCCTTGCGCTCCAGCGCCTGCAGATGCTTCCGCGCCGACGAAAGCGACGACATGCCGAACGCCTGTGCGATCTCCTGCAAGCTCGGCGCCTCGCCCGTCTCGCGCAAAGCGCACTCAATAAACCGCAAAACCTCGCGTTGGCGTTCAGTCAGATCCATAGCTAAAAATCCATTCAGGTCTCACGCAGAAACGCGAAGACGCAACGGAAAAACAGACAATGTTTTACACTTTGCGCCTTCGCGTCTTAGTGTGAATATTAATTAGGAATCCCGCCTGATCGATCCGCCATCGCCGCCCCCAAACAGCCGCCGCTTCAGCCCGCGTAGCCATAGCGCGACGCGCACCAGCCGCGAGCCGCGAAGCGCCGCCAGCTCACGCCCTAACGTGTTCGCTTGCTGCGCTTTCTGCGAATATTGCTCGAACCAATACCGCTTCTCGCCCTCCTGATTGATCCGCTGCATCTGCTCCTTGAACATCAGGTAGACCTTGAACAGTTCCTCCCGCGTCATCCCCTCGCACATCATCGGATAATCCGCAAAGTTCTTCTTGCTGTCCGGCACGCTGTTAAAGCCGAGGATCGACCAATCCATCTCCTCGCTCACAAGCCCCCGCCGCATCGCCTGCTCCCACACCTCGGTCCCCGGCAGCGCCAGCAGCAAGCCGCAACTGAACCGCTCGATGCAGTCCGCGTTCCGCTCGATGAAGTCATAACTCTCCATCGCCATCTCGCGCGTCTCCGGCGGCGCGCCCAGGATCAGGTTCGCCCCCACGCTGATCCGCCGCGGACGCAGAATGTCAATCGCCCGCTGATTGATCTCCGGCGACGCCAGCCGCTTGTTGTAATACTCCAGACACTCCGTGTTGTTCGACTCAAAGCCAAAATCGATGTACTTGAAATTATACTCCTCGAACAAATCCGCCAGTTCATCGTCGATCAAATCCACCCGCGCGTATGTGCGAAACACGACGCCCTTGTGCGTGCCGCGCTCGCGGAACGTCTCGCACAGCCGCTTGAACCGCCGCTTATTCGCCACCATCAGATCGTCGAAAAAGTACACCTCCTGCGGATTGTACTTCCCGCGCAAATACTCGATCTCCCGCGCCGTGTACTCCTCGCTGAAATACCGCACGCCCTTCCAGTGCTTGCTCGACGAGCAAAACGCGCAATCATACGGGCACCCGCGCGACGAAATCATATGCACCTGCTGCCAGGACGGCTTCAGCCACTGATCCCCCATCGCGTCGCGATCCGGATACGGCAGCTCATCCAGATTCTTGATCTCAGCGCGCCGCGCCGACAGCGCCACCCCGTCGCCCTGGCGAAAAATCAACCCGTCGATTTTATTAAAATCGTTCGCCGACGGCTGGCGGTTCGCCATGTACAGCTGCACCAGCTCCGAAAACGTCAGCTCGCCCTCGCCATACGCGCCCACGTCGAACTCCGGCGGCAAATTCCGCGGCAGCGCCGTCAGATGCATCCCGCCGCCAACCACCGGTATTCCCAGTTCCGCCTTGATCGACGCCGCATTCCGCCGCGCATCGAGAAAATTCTCCGTCGCCGAGGAAATCGCCAGCAGATCCGGCTGATACTCCAGCGCCTCCTCCACCGTCCGGCAATACGCCACATCGATGCCCGCCAGCCGCTGCTTCGCATGCGCGATCAAATACCCGATCCCCAACGGCGGCATCGACGCCTGATACGGATCATCCGCATAATACGCTCGCATGAATGCAATCTTAAACATAAGAACAAAAATCCATAATAGAGCTATCCGAAAGAAACTGTCACCGAGTGCATTTCTTATCCGTCCGGAAGTTATATCTCTCTTCCATCATGGCTCCTTATTAGCGCTGAAAGCGCTTGAGATCGTAGCCCGGACCAGAGCAGCGAAAGGCTCCTGCGAAGCATTTCGCAATGCGGTTGTCGGTTTGGTTCTCCGCAGCGACCATGAACTCCACAACGACCGTAAGCTCCACCCTGAGTGGGAATGCAAATTCAAACCTCATTAAATCATGGCTCCTTATTAGCGCTGAAAGCGCCGAAGATCGTAGCCCAGGCCAGAGCGTAGGCCGCTTGCGGCCGTGAGCGCCGGCCTGAGTCAGGCGCCAAAAATATTCAAGGCTGTCATGATTTTTGCCACGCAAAAATCATGACAGCCGTGCTGGTCTGTTCGTTGCTATCGCCAATAACGCCAGCGCTAAGCCCCGCATATGATAAAATCAGAGCATAGCGCGCCGATTTCAGCGTCACAAGCAAAATTCAGTGAATACCCTTCAATTTAAGCTTTACATGCGCCAGAGGCTGACATAAATATACCCTCCTTTAACGGCGACGGCCGCGCAGCGCCGAATTCATTCGACGCAGGCCGCAATAGCGAAAACGATAAGGGTGATTAGCTCAGCTGGCTAGAGCACCGTGTTCACATCGCGGGGGTCACTGGTTCAAGTCCAGTATCACCCACCATTTCTTTCTCACGCCAATCCCAGATCCTCATAAATCGCATTATTCAGCAACCGGAAACGCCGGTTGTTTTTCGGCATGCCCGGACGCCCGTTGAGCACCGCGCAGACCACCAGTCCATGCCGCGGATCGCAGTATCCCGTGCTCGATTGCGAACCGCTATGCCCCACGGTCTGCTCGCTGCAATGCGCGCCGAAACTATGCGGCACAGTCTTCAGACCATATCGGTTCGAATCGCACGCAAAACCCAGACCCCAATCCAGCTTGTGCCGGAACGTCTCATCGTACATCCCCTCACGGCTGCGCGCAGTCAGTGCCCGCACCGACTCCCGCTCCAGCACCCGCCGCCCCTCCAGCTCGCCGCCATTCAGGATCATCTGATAAAAACGCCCCAATTCCCACATCGAACCATAGCCGTTAATCCCCGGACGGCAGCACTCCGCGCCCTCCTCGCAGTCCAATCGCATCGGAGCCAGCTCCCCCTCCTTCCGATTATGCATCCGCCCTATGCGCGCGCCATAACGACGATACTGCTCGCGCGGCATCCCGATCCAGCAATCGTACATCCCCAGCGGCAGAAAAATCGCCTCGCGCACATACAGCGGATAATCCCGCCCATCCAGCCGCCGGATCAGCTCGCCCAGCATAAACCACGACGCGGACAAATGATACCCCGCGCGCATCCCCGGCGCCCAATCCGGCTCCAGCGGCGCGGCGCAAATCTCAGCGATCGACTCATCCCACGGACGCGGACGCAAATCCGTCGCCATATGCGGAAAGCCCGCCGTATGATTCAACAAATGCCGGATCCGCACCCCTTCCTTGCCGTTCGCCGCAAACTCCGGAATGTGCTGACACACCAGATCATCGAACGTCAGCAGCCCGCGCTCCGCCAATTGCGCGATCCCCACGGCCGCCACGGGCTTGCTGCAGCTCAGCCACAGCATCAGCGTATCCGACGCCATCGGAACTCCCCGCCGCGCCTCTCCCCGCGCAAAATCCCACACGGCCTTGCCTTTCAGCGCCACATGAACCTGCGCGCCCATGCTGAAGCCCGCCTGCAGATCCGCCTCAATCACACTAATCGCCCGAAAAAAATTTTCACGATCCGCCATGTTCATATCAGCCGCCCGAAAAACCAATGGACTCAATTCAATCCACTCGCCGCAAAGCCATCATATCTTTCCCTGATCATACAAAATTGGCAATTGCCAATTGCGCATTGTGCATTGCCAAAGAAAAAAACAATCGCTATCGGGATCGAAATCGGGATCGCGATCGAAAATCAGATTCCTAACCGGATCAAGAATCTCCTTTGACATTCCCGCTCCAAGCCTTATTAATCACTACTATTCAACCCTGTCCAATTATTCTCCCCAAAGGGGAGGATAACATGAATAGCCTTGGGTGACTGAAACGCTTCAGCGCTGAAGGAACCCGGGGAAAGACAAAAATGAAGACGTCCCCAACAGGGGCGAATCAGCGACAAGCAATTTATATTTCAAACGGAACGAAAACATGGACATCGGACTGATCGGACTCCCGCAAAGCGGCAAGACAACCGTGTTTCAAGCGCTCACCGGCCAGCAGCCCACCGGCAGCGGACACATGGAGCCCAACGTCGCCGTGGTCAAAGTGCCCGACGAACGCATCGACCGCCTCGCCGAGCTCTTCCACAGCAAAAAAATCGTCCACGCCACGGTCCGCTACGTCGATCTCCCCGGCGTCTCCAGCGAACTCACGCAAGGCAAGGGCCTGCCCGAAGAGCACTTGCGCCATCTCGGCCTTGTCGACGCCCTCCTCGCCGTCCTGCGCGGATTCGAAAGCGGCGGCATCGCTCCGGACATCTCCGGTGAACTCGACTCCATCCACACCGAACTGATCCTTTCCGACCTGCAGAAAGTCGAGAATCGCCTGGAAAAACTGGAAAAATCCGTCAAAAAGGTCTCCGGCGACGAACGCAACAAACAACAACGCGAACTCGACGCCGTGCAAAAAATCCACGCCGCGCTCAACGCCAACCAGGCCATCCGCGAACTCGAACTCGATCCCGAAGAGAAAAAAGCCATCCGTGGCTTTCAATTCCTCTCCGAAAAACCGATCCTCTATCTCGTGAACATCGGCGAGGACGACCAGCTCGAACAACGCGACTGCACCGGCGCCATCGCCGCCTGGTCCTCGCGGCCCCGCGCCGCCGCCGCCCAGCTCTGCGCCCAGATCGAAATGGAAATCGCCTCCCTCGAAGGCGAAGACCGCGAATCCTTCCTCAGCGACTACAAAATCCAGCAAGCCGCCGCCGAGACCATCATCCGCCAATGCTACGACCTGCTGGGCAACATCACCTTTCTCACCGCCGGCGATCCCGAAACCCACGCCTGGACCATCCCCAGCGGCAGCAAAGCCCCCCAGGCCGCCGGCGCCATCCACACCGATTTCGAAAAAGGCTTCATCCGCGCCGAAGTCTCGCTTTACGAAGACCTGATCCAGCTCGGCTCCTTCGCCGAGCTCAAAAAGCAAGCCAAGCTCCGCATGGAAGGCAAAGACTACACCGTCCAGGACGGCGACGTCATGCACTTCCTCTTCAACAAATAACGGATGCCATCTCGCAACTAATCAAACGTATCTCGAAAGTTTTGCCGCATCCCGCGCATGTTGCACAGCCTCCCTCGGCAGTAGCGTTTAGAGCAGTTCTCAAAAGATATGGCGCAATGGGTCGGGGCGATTGTCCCTCATCGCCCGCAACGGACGGTTGAGGACAACCGTCCTTACCATGTTATGACGCAAGAACTTTCGAGAACCGCTATAAAGGTTTCATTCGATATAAAGCGCTGAAAGCGCTAGATATACCAGCCTGGGGCAACGCCCCAGGTAA
>JAFGJS010000046.1 GCA_016928995.1 Candidatus Sumerlaeota bacterium
ACCCGATGCAGCCGAAGCGGCAAAAAGAGGATCACTCTCTTCAGTCAGGTAACCAGCAAGCGAATGGTCGCCCCAACTTAATGCAGTATTCCAGTTGTCAATGTCCGTAGCGACGACTCCCGACGCCGCCGATGCCGCAAAAAGCGCGTCGCTCTCTTCGGTCAGGTAACCGGCGAGCGAGTGGTCGCCCCAACTTAATGCAGTGTTCCAGTTGCCGATGTCCGTCGCGGCGATTCCCGACGCCGCTGATGCCGTAAATAACGGATCGCTTTCTTCAATATTACCTGCGGCAATGCTGTCGACATAACCTTTTGTCGCCAGGTGCTCGTCGAGGACCGGCGTAATTCCTTTAACGGGTTGAGTGAAAGGAACAGTGCCGTCCGCTCTGACGAATTGGTTCAGAAGCCACCATATGTCGTATATTTGCGTGGTCAGTGAAGTTGAAAGCTCTGTCACCTGCGCTTCCAGCGACGCAATCGCTACTGTTTCGCCTTCATCTTCCGTTTGCTCTTCCGCATCGGATGTTTCTTCCGTCTCATTTTCATTGCCTTTTTTATGCTGCCCCTGATTCTGGCGCCCGTGGTTCTGATTCTGGTTCGCCGGCGCGCCATAACCTGCCGGTGGTCCGCCGTTGCTCGTTTCCCCAAATCCTTGTTGAGTCGCAAAGACAAATGCGATCACTGCAATCCAACACACGAATTGGCCAAACAATGTTTGCCATCGTTGACAGCTTGACATGATTCAGCCTCCTCCCAAAGAGTGATGCAGCACTAAATTATTGGTATTCTCATCTGCCTCCGAACAAAGGAATAAATGAAATGGCCCAATAAATTTAAATACTGTCATGCTTATTCTTAATTTCATAAACTGCGTTAAGATTTGCGGAAAAAGGACATCGTTACAGACGGCTAGGCGAGCGCCTTCGTCAATACTCACGCACAAAATAGCGCGCTGAAATGTTCTACATTTCAAACTGACGTTAGGCTACTGCGTCTGCAACCACACATAAAGACTTTCAGCGGAGGAAAGGACGTTGTCAGGCTGGATGAATCACGAATGTCCTTTGGTAGACCGGCACACCACATACACATAAGCGCTATACTGCCTTAACGATTGTCACTTATGGTTTCCACGCATCACACATATCGGCTGGATTCATTTTGACTTTAATAAAAAAAAGAAAATTTTGAAAAAAAAGATCCATCGAACGTCAACATATATTTCGATATGATAAGAGTAGTTATAAATTCATTTTTTTGCGAGTTTGTTATCGTTCTCATCATGAAATAGATAACTACGTAGCAAATACATCATTTTGAATATGACTCGCTTTGAGGATCGCGCGGAATAAATCGATGCATGATATTGATGGCAGACAACACTATTAAGATCTTCGGTTGGGCGATGTTTTGCCCCGAAACGAACGTGGTTTTCCTGTTGCATTCGGCTGATGGAGCCGCCATATTGCCATTTCAATCGGTGTGAAACTGGGCGTTGCCATGAATCGCAGGTGGGAGAGTGTCCGAAACCAACGAGAATCGTTTGACGAGTGAACGGCGTACGCCATGGAGCGTGGTTCGACCCGGATATGAATGGATTTATGATTATACGTTTCATTGGGATGAAGCGACGGATCATTCGGCTGTGGTGAAGAACGACCCGGAACGGAGTTCGATCATCCGCATCGAGCATCAAGGGCGCTCGTATTATGCCAAGCGCTATCCCGTGCCGTGGCGCCGTGTGCCGGGATATCTGCTGATCTCCAGCAAGGCATGGCGTGAATGGCGGGTGCTGGAGCGCTGCGAAAAGACCGGAATCCTGGCCCCGCTTCCCTTGGCGTTCGGACGGCAATATGGCTTGCGGGAAAACATGGCGTGCCTGGTGATGTCATGCGTCAAGGGCGTTCCACTGAAGATGAAGGTGAAGGGAAGGCCGTGGGATGATCCGGAATTGCTGCGGATCATGCGGCGCGCGGGAGAAGCGGCGCAGAGTCTGCATGCGCTGGGATTCTGGCATGCGGATTTGAAACTGCTGCACATCATCGAACAGGACGACGGGCGGCTCGGTTTGATCGATCTGGATGGATCGAAATTTTTCCTGCGGTTTTTTAGCAAGATGCGCCGGGCACGTAATTTATTCCAACTCTACCGCAATCTCGCGGAGCATCAGCTGTCGCAAGAGGCGGAAGATGAACTCGCCCGAGGATACCTGGACGCAGGCGGAGCGCCGGCAGCGGTGAAATTGTTCCGGCGCCAGGCCGCGAACTTGCGAGTGGAATTGAAGGATGCGATTCTGGCTCAGCGCGCGAAGAATCTGGCCGAAGCACAACAAAGGCGGGAAACTCAGTGATTATTCCGATCAATGATGTTGCACAATTATTGCATCCAGCATTGCCCGCGGAAGTCCTTGAACGCGGAACGGTTTGCTGCATCGGCGTGTTTGACGGCGTTCATCTGGGACATCAAGAGCTGCTCCGGGCGACGCTGGAGTGCGCGAAGCAAAAGTCCCTGCATCCGCTGGTGCTGACGTTCTCCAACCATCCGCTTTCCGTGCTGGCGCCTCCATATGCGCCGCAGCTGCTGATGAGCGCGGAAGACAAAGCTGCGATGATCGCAACGTACGGCGTGGAATACGTGCTGATGGTGGATTTCACGCCGGAATTCTCGCAAACGACGCATAATCATTTCATTCAACGGATGCTGATGCAAAATCTTGGCATGCGCAAAGTCGTATGCGGATTTAACTTTCACTTCGGGTATCGCGCTGAAGGCGACGTGACATACCTGAGTAAAATGAGCGAGGCGCTCAATTTCAAGGTTGATGTGCGCGAGCGGGTGTCGCTGCGCGGCATGACGGTGAGCAGCTCGCAAATCCGTGGTTTGCTGGAGCGCGGCCGGGTGCATGCCGCGGCGGAAATGCTCACGCGCCACTATCGTTTGAGCGGCGAAGTGGTCCAGGGAGAAATGCGCGGACGGACGATGGGGTATCCGACGGCGAACCTTGTCGTCCCGGAAGAGCGGCTGAAGCCGCGCCCCGGCGTATATGCCGTGCGAGTGAAAGCAGGGGAGCGATGTCACAACGGGATGATCAACATCGGATCGAGTCCGACATTTGAAGACCGGGCGGAAGGGCTCGAAGCGCACCTGTTTGATTTCACGGGCGACCTGTATGGGCAGCGCATCGAAGTTGAGTTCATTGAACGGCTGCGCGAAACGCGCAAATTCGACTCGATCAAGGGTCTGATGGATCAATTAAAAATGGATGAATCCGCCGCACGGGAATATCTGCGCGATTTGGATGAAAGTGAGAAGCAATGAACAACCATGATGACACGGTGACTTTTCGCGCGGATGACCGGCCGAAGGCGCGCGCGATTGAAATGCTGCCCTTTGAACATGAAGGCGAGGTGCTGGTGATGCTGCGCGATCCGCTGATGTACGTCGAGGAGCCCATGCTGCTTTCTCCGATGGCCGGGATCATTGCGACGTTGATGGATGGCGAACGAACATTGGAGGAGATTCGCGGAGAGATTCAACAGCAATTCAAAATTGAAGTGCCGTTGCAGGACATCGCCACGCTGGCCTATGAATTGGATCAATGCCACATGATGGACACGCCCCGTTTCGCCGAACATAAGGCGACGGTGGAACGGGAATATTTCGAGAAAGACTCGCGGCCGGCTTATCTGGCGGGCAAGAGCTACCCCGACGACGCAGGGGAACTGATGTTGCTGCTGCAATCGTTCTTCCAGGCCGAGGAAGGTCCGGGCAACCTGCCGCCGATGGATGCGGAAGCCGTCGTGCCGATACGCGGTGTTGTGGCGCCGCATGTGGATTTGCATAAGGGCGGACCGACCTTCGCCCATGCGTATCATCGGCTCGCCCAGTCTCCGCCGGCGGATCTATATATCATCCTGGGCACCGGCCACGCCGGTCCTGAAGAGCTCTTCGCCGCGACAGTGAAGAACTTCTCCACGCCGCTGGGCGAGGTTCAGACGGACGCGGACTTTGTGCAACGGCTGAATGCGAGACTGCCTTACGATTTGCTGCTTGATGAGGCCATGCATCGCACCGAGCATGTCATTGAATTCCAGGCGCTCTTTCTGCAATTCATTCTCGGCCAGAAACAGCATCCGTATAAGATCGTGCCGCTGCTTTGCTCATATTCGCCGATCATGACGAACCGCGATGTCATCGAGAATTTCCCCGACCATATCGATGCTTTCGCGCAAGCGTTGCGCGAAACGATCGCTGAGACAAAAATGTCAATCTGCACCATCGCAAGCGTGGATTTTTCCCATATGGGGCCGCGCTATGGCGATCCGCGTCCGCTGAACACAAATGAGCTGGAGGAACTCCAGCAAGACGATAGTCAGACGTTGCGCATCATCGCCAGCGGCGACGCGGCGGAATTCAACCGGCATGTGATGAGCGACGACAACAATAACCGGCGGCGCATTTGCGGATACCCATGCATCCACACCATGCTGCAATCCGGCGATTTCTCCGATGGACAAATTTTAAAGTACGACCTGACGCAAATTGACGAGGCAGGCAGCGTGGTGAGTTTCGCCAGCATGCTGTTTCACTGATTTTCAAAATGACAGCGCGAAAGAAAAAAATGCTGGCCAGCCATCAACGTTCCTGGGTTTGGGGACGGCGGCTGGTCGAAGAGATCCTGCAAGCGGGACGGTGGCCCGTGCTCGAGCTGTATCTGGAAGCCGGAATGCCGCCTGCGATCCGTGATCCATTGATTCAGCGAGCGGAAGAACTCGGCTACGTTTGTCATATGGTCGAACGGCAGCGGCTCGCCGAGCTTTGTCCGCGCGCGGATCACCAGGGCTGTCTGGCGCGAATGGGGGAGTATCCATACGCTTCGCTGAATGACGCGCTGAAGTCACGTCCCGGCGAAGCGCCGTTGCTTTGCGCGATGGACGGCGTGCAGGATGCGTTTAACTTCGGCGCGATCGTACGCTCCGCCGAGGTGTTTGGTCTGCATGGGATGCTGATCGGCGAGCAGGGGCAATGCGGCGTTACGAGCCAGGCGGCGCGGAGTTCCGCGGGCGCAGTGAACCGGTTTCCCATCGTGCGCGGCGAAAGTTTGCCATCGATGCTGCGTGAATTGCGCGGACAAGAAATTCAAATCATTGGCGCGGCGCCGGAAGCAGCTGTATCGATCCGAACGCTGGATTTGCGACGTCCGGCGGTCCTGGTTCTCGGCGGTGAAAGCGATGGAATATCAATCGCGACGCGAGAGGAATGCGCCACGCTTGCGGCGATCCCGCAGCAGGGACGCATCGGTTCGCTGAACGTCGCCGCGGCTGCGGCGGTGTTGTTTTACGAGGCGATGCGCCAGCGCACAGCGGACGCATCAAGCGTAAAGCAATAAGCATCTGGTGAAATAATCCGATTAGATGTCCCCGTGGTCTTCCAGCCACTCACGGATTTCATCAACGCGATCAAAAAATTTCGTGAAGTCTTCTTTGAAGATCATAATGCGGTCGCTCTCGTTCTTTGAACCGGTGAGAGTGCGGCGTTTTTCCGCGATAACGATGTATTTATCTTTTTTGGACGTAACTTTGATGTCCAAGTAATATGTTCTTCGCCCAGCAAAAATTTTACGCGAGAAAATCTCATCAGGCTGATTTTCGTATTGCTGCGTGGCGAATTTCCTATTCTCATTCATGCTTGAACCTCGTCGACAGTCGCATTGGCCTGGCGCAGGCGCTGGTATTTCTTGCTAGTACTGATCAGAAAATGGAAGCCCTAAAACAAACCATGCAATAAAAGAATAAAGAAGTCTACATGATTTCCTGTTGTTGTGCAAATTTTTTCGTCATCTACGTGCAAAAAATTTGAGCGCACAAAAATGGAACGTTTGCAGATGAAAACGTGAGGATCAAGCTCGAAATAGCAATATTGTAAAAAATTTTTTATCCCGTTTTTACATCGTGCTTTTCATGTAAAAATATTATCTAAGTTCAGCAATATCATATCTAATCCCGATTAATGTCAGTCCGCAGGCGGGCGCTGTTGGACCGCCTGAATCGCGCATTCCTGTTTCCAACATCCTTTGTATGCAACAAGGTTCGAGTTTTTTCCGCCCGATTTCAATCAAAGTTCCAGCCATGATGCGCACCATATTCATTAAGAACGACCTGCATCCGAATTGCAGCAATATTCTTTCGCCAGATGCTGCAATTTGCACTTCACTGAGGGTCAATGTCGTGCGCTTGGCCTCGCATAGCGATGAGCGGAAGGCGGAAAAATCATGTTCGCCTTTCAGCAATTCGCATCCTTGAGCCATCCGATCGAAATCAAGTGGAAACGCTATCCATGCAAGGCGATGCCGGTCAAGCGCAGGGCGGGCAGGGGAGTTATGGATAACGTATTCATAGCGGCGGAAAATCGCGCTATGACGCGCGTGAAAACCATCAGGGACGATCTCCACATGGCGCAAGGCCACATCCGGAGGAAGCAGCGAGTTGCCGCCGCGTAAAAGTTCTTCGCATGTGCGCGGCGTTTCGCATTGGAAACTGGCGACCTGACCAAGGGCATGAACGCCTGCATCCGTGCGGCCGGCGCCGTGAATCGTGATTTTCCGCTGAATGATTTGCGAAAGCGCCGTTTCAAGCTCGCCCTGCACGGTGCGCAGACCAGGTTGCGTCTGCCATCCGCAGAAATCCGTTCCGTCATATTCAATGGTTAATTTAAAAGTGGGCATGGGAGTTCGCTTAAGGCATGCCTATTTCCTGGCGGTTTCCATTTCCGTAAGAGCGGCCAAAGCCTCTCGAGCGGCGTCATTTTCCGCGGTTTTTTTACGACGGCCCATCCCGCGTCCATATTTTTTGCCGGCCAGAGAGACTTCCACGCAAAATTGCTTGCTGTGATCCGGACCGGTTTCTTCCACGATGCGGTATTGGGGAATCTGCTGCCAGCGTTTCTGAGCGAGTTCCTGGAGCCGCGATTTGTAGTCGGTGAAATCCTCGCCGACAAGATGCGTGGAAACTTGATGGATTAAATGCTCACGGATGAACCGGGTTGCAGCTTCAAGTCCGACCTCCAGGAAAACCGCCCCGACAAACGCTTCGAACACGGAGCCGATCAGCGCACGGCGATGCCGTCCGCCGCTTTTCTCTTCGCCTTTTCCCAGCAACACCAGGGCGTCCATGCCAAGGCTCAGCGCGAGCCGCCCCAGCATCGAGCGGCTGACAATCGTCGCCTTCATGCGAGAGAGTTCGCCCTCGCTGGCGGCAGGGTGCTTTTCGAATAAATAGGAAGAAACCTCGAAGCCGATCAGCGCGTCGCCGAGAAACTCGAGACGTTCGTTGTCCGCGTTGAGTTGGTTTTCGAACGCGTATGAGCGATGGACCAGCGCCAGACGGATCAATTCACCGGGCCGCACATCAGGCAGATGTTCGTCTAAAAAAGCAACGAGCTGCGCTTCGTGCTCCTCGCCGTTGAGTGTGTATTCATCCGTCATGGCGCTCTCCAGCCTATCCCGCGAAGCGTTTCAATGCGATGGAGCAGTTATGTCCGCCGAAACCGAGGCTGTTGCTCACGGCCACATCGACCCTGGCTTCACGCGCGACGTTCGGCACGTAGTCCAGATCGCATTCCGGATCGGGCGTTTCATAATTGATCGTTGGCGTAATGACGCCGTGGTTGATCGTCAGGACGCTCAGAATCGCCTCCACGGCGCCGCCTGCGCCGATCATATGGCCGGTCATGGACTTGGATGAAGTGACCGGACATTTATAGGCATAGTCGCCCAGCACGGTCTTGATCGCCTGGGTTTCGAGTTTGTCGTTCAACGGCGTGGACGTGCCGTGGGCGTTGATGTATTGCACGTCCTCCGGATTCAGTCCGGACCAATCGAGGCATTTCTTCAGCGCACGGGCGCCGCCTTCGCCGCCTTCGGCCGGCGCGGTCATATGATAAGCGTCGCCCGAAGCGCCATACCCGGGAATCTCGGCGTAGATGCGTGCGCCGCGCTTCTTGGCGTGCTCCAGTTCTTCGAGGATCATCACGCCTGCGCCTTCGGACATAATGAAACCATCGCGATTCAAATCGAACGGACGGCAAGCTGTTTTCGGATCGTCGTTGTTGGTGAGCGCCTTCATGTTCGCAAAGCCCGCGATGCTCAGCGGAGTCAGGGTTGACTCGGCGCCGCCGGCGACGCAAATCTCGCATTCTCCGCGGCGAACCAGCCAGGCCGCCTCGCCAAGGGTGTGCGTGCCGGCCGCGCACGCCGTGACGATGCAGAAATTCGGGCCTTTGACCTGCAAGTCGATGGCGACCATGCCGGAAGCCATGTTGCAGATCATTTTAGGAATCAGCAGGGGAGAGACGGCGCGATTGCCGCGCTGCAGCAGTTTGGTCTGTTCGTCTTCCACGATCGTGATGCCGCCCGTGCCCGAACCAATCAGGCATCCGATGTTGTCGCGGTCTTCCTGGTCCAGATCGAGTCCGGAATCCTTCATCGCTTCGCGCGCCGCAACAATGCCGTATCGCACGAATGTATCCATGCGCTTGATTTCCTTGCGGTCGAAGTGGTCTTCCGCATTAAAATCCCGCACTTGGCCGACGACCTTGCTCTGGTAATTCGTGACATCGAACACTTCGTTCTTGACGATGCCGCTGACGCCGTTCGCGGCGTTTTCCCAGAACTTCATCAGTCCCGTGCCCAGAGGAGTGACCACTCCCATGCCAGTCACAACAACGCGCTTCAAACCGCTCATACTTTTGCATTCTCCTGAGTCATATTTAAGCCCTTCATTAAGATGAGGCTTTTATCTTTTTGAAAATGAATGTTTCGTATTAATTAGATTCAACAAATTCAACATTGACTTTTTCCGGGATGAATCCGTGTTCATACCCCTCATCGAGGAAAAGTTGAACCGCCTTGCGGCCGCGTTCGCCATAGTCCAAAGTCAATTCGTTCACATACATGCCGACAAAACGATCCGTCAAATCCCGATCCAGATCCCGTCCATACTCAATCGCGTAATCCACGGCCGCAGTGCGCTCACGAAGGCTGCAGGCGATGCTTTCGTAAAGATAGCCATTGATCCGCTTGATTAAATCCGCTCCAAGCGCCTTGCGGATTACATTGCCGCCAAGGGGCAAGGGGAGGCCGCCAGTCCGCTCGTGCCACCAGACGCCCAGATCGACGACAAGTTTCAGACCAAGCTGGGAATAGGTGAGCTGACCCTCGTGAATCAGCAGGCCGGCGTCGAATTCACCGGACGCCGTCTTGGCCGGGATTTCGTCAAACATCACCTCTGCGTAATCAAACTCGCCGATGCAGAGCTGCAGCGCAAGAAACGCCGAAGTCATGCGCCCCGGAACGGCGATTTTCCGGCCTTTTAACGCCTCGAGCGCCATCGGTTCTCGCGCAACGAGCATCGGGCCATAATTATCGCCCATCGATGCGCCGCAGGGGAGCAGGGCGTACTTATCATGAATTTTGGAAAAAGCGTGAATTGAGACAGCCGTAATGTCCAGTTCCTCATCCAGTGCGCGACGATTCAAGGTCTCGATATCCTGCAAGATATGCTGGAAACGCAGCTCGCCGGTGTCGATTTTTCCCTTGGCCAAGGCATAAAACATGAATGCGTCGTCGGGATCCGGGCTGTGTCCCAAGGTGATCAGTTGAGTGTTATCGATCATCCGCACAATCTCGATCAGTCAGAATCGTGTTGTTATGTTTCGCGTCGCAAGTCAATCAGGCAAATCTTGCGACGCTAAAAACGCTTTGTCAAAAGAGAAAACGAACTTGCCGTAGAACTAATGCCATTCGCATCAGCATCTCACATAGCCCAATCGAAATCCTGCTATGATATCAATCCCGCGCTCATTTCATAAATTCGTTAAATGCAAATTTAACGAATATATAACGCATTTTGCGCTGGACAATCATAAATAATTGATATTTTGCCGGTTACGCCTATGCTTTGTGGGATTTCGTTCAGGGCGCATGCCCCTGCATTCTTCGTTAAAAACATAGAACACGCCTCTCCTTTTATGCCTGCTGGCTCTTCGAGTGCGAGAAATACGGGGCTGCATGCCGCGCCAATTGCATGGCATGATAAAACGGCGACGCGTCGCCGCACTCTAAAACAAGAAGCAAAGTACAAATTGATCACATGGGATAATGAAGCAAATCCTTCGTTGGAAGACGGATGACTGAATTGCTTGAAAGAGCTTGCATGACTCCTCCCCTCACGTGCAAAATTTTTTTCAGTTTTGCGGGAACCTTTCGGCGAAACGTGTGTCAAATTATTCACAATGAGCATAGCATTGGCCTATCATAATAAGGACGCATACGAGGATCTGAAGACGCTGGACGTCGTACGGTGCGTCCAGAACGGCGATCATGAATTGTTTGAAATTCTGGTGCGCCGGTATCAGGACCGGGTTTACAACACGGCCCTGCGGTTGATCGGCAATGCGGACGATGCGGCGGACATCACTCAGGAGGTGTTTCTGAATTGCTTCCGGAAAATCGACCTGTTTCGCGGTGATTCGGAGTTTCTCACCTGGCTTTACCGCATCACGGTCAATATGGTCAAAAATCGTTGGACCTATCGTGAGCGCCGTGGATATGGCAAAACGTATTCGCTGTTTGACGTTGAACACGAAGACGACCGGCCGTTGGAGGCGAAATTGAAAAGCACCTCTCCGGGACCGCACGACTTGGCGCGCGACCGTGAATTGAAGGACATTTTAATGGAGAAAATGGGGGAAATCGATCCGGATTATCGTGAAGTGCTGGTGTTGCGCTGTGTGGAGCAGTTGTCGTATGAAGAGATCGCGGACGTTCTGAACACATCGATTGGGACAGTCAAGTCTCGTATTCATCGAGCGCGGGAATTGATCCGGAGGAAAATGGAAAAATATATTTGATTGTACGCCGGCATATGCCGCGCCGAAATCACCGGAGGCAGGGAAAGTGAGTTGATTGGAGTATGTTACACGAAAATAATCAAGATATCGATGAGCTATTGCTCTCGCTTCCGCGCGAAAAAGCGCCGGAAGATATGCCTGATCGCGTGATGAGCGCGATCAGGCAGGAACTGGCGGGAGAAACCGCGGATATCGTTCCTGCCGCGGAGGTGAAACCAACGCCGGTCGAACCGCGCTGCATCAGCGGCCGGCCGCTGCATTATCTTGAGGCGGCGGCGGTGTTTCTATTTGTGGGTCTCAGCGCGGCCATTCTGCATGATGCGATTCTTCAAGAAAATGGCGGCAGCTCGACCATGGCCGTTCCTCGCCCCACGCTGGCCTCGCATCATTCCGATAAACCAGCGGCTGCCGCAGCGACAAAAGACACCCAGCAGTTCGATTTGCATTACGGCAGCGCGTTGATCAGCCGTCTGTTCCATGGCTTCGGCCAGGAGCAACGCAACCAGAATCCGTCAGTGATCATGCCAGTGCCAGTGCATCACGATGCGAGCGTATCGACAGCTGGTATCGACAGAAGCCGATCAATCCCTCAGGTTTCCAACTCGAACCTCACAGTTTTAGCTTACCCCTTGGAGGAATCCTCCGACGTGGCGCTGGATGGCGCTGTGCTGCAAAGGGGAACCGGCAAAGATCAACCGGATCCTAGGTTCGGCGTGATTTGGGGCTGGATCGACGAGGTTGTGCGCGTCCAATGCGGCGGATGGATCGCCTCATGGGAATTGCACCAGAGCGCCGATGCCGCTAAAATGCCGCTGTTTAAGGTGAATTGCATCGTCCCGAAGGAAAACGAGGCGTCCTTCAAGGCATACTTTAACCGGCAGGGATATCTTATTTTCAACCAGCAAAATGCGAGAACCGGTGAGCAGTCCACCTCGAAACTGCAGCTGCTGGATCCGCATGGCGCGGCGATATTAACCGCGACGAATTTCAATACACAGGTGAAGAATCGCCGGCTGGTTAAATCGCTTCACGAATTGGAAGAACTCGGCGAAAGCGGTAAAATATCAGGCAACGCGGAAAAAGAATACATTCTTTACGAGATAGTCTGCCAACCGGTGGACTTGCAGTTGAACGTAAAGGCCTTAACGGGCAATAATCTTGTTTTCTAATGACACCTGAAGCGCAACCGCATATTGCTCTCCTGGTCAAGGCCCTCCCCTGCCATCAAGCCGGCGGTTTGGAATTCCATGCGCTGGAACTCGCCCATGGACTGATCCGAATCGGATTCCGAACGACAATTTTGACATCCGCCCTTCCGGATCAACCGGCCATCGAGATGGGTGATGCGCCGCTGGAGATTCTCTACGCGGAAGACGGAGCGCCGGGGCGCTATTCACGGACCTATTTTCGCGAGACGAACCGGCTGTTGGCGGAACTGCATCAGCGCGATCCGCTCGATCTGATCCATGCGCAGGAGTTTTCCGCGATGTACCTGCAGCGGCCTGCGCCGGATTTGCCGTTGATTTCCACGATTCATGGCACTTTGTATTCGGAGACTCCCCTCTCGCCGGTCATCTTTCAACGCGGCGCCTGGTGGCGGCGTTTGCTCTGGCTATGGCAATTCAAACATCGCATCATGCTGCGCGGACGCTACCGGCGTTTATTACAGGAAAGCGATTCGATCATTGTGGACAGTGAATTTACGCGCAATGAGTTAATGCTGGAGAACGTGCCGGAACAGAAAATGCATGTGGCTCCCCTGGGCGTTCCACATAGTATCTCGTCCCTCCCCTCTGCGCATGCCTGTCAAAGCCGCACTAAGTTGGATCGGCCGTATGTGCTGACCGTATCCCGCCTGACCTGGATCAAGGGCGTGGATCTTGGCATTGAGGCGATGGCGAAGAGCCGTTCGCGCGTGGATTACGTGATCATCGGCGATGGTCCGGAAAAATCGCGATTGGAACGTCTAGCGAAGCGCTATCCAGACTTCCGCGTGCATTTTCGCTCGAACGTGCCGGTTGCGGATTTGCCGTATTACTATGCCGGTGCGAGGCTGGCGCTGATGCCGGAGCGCAACCAGCCGGCGTTCGGGTTGACCGCGCTGGAGGCGAACCTAATGGGGACGCCGGTGCTGGCAGCGCGGACGGGCGCCTTGCCGGAAGTGCTGGGTGAGCACGGCGGTTGGTTCTTCGATCGCGGCAACGTGCAGCAATGCGCCGGGACGCTGCTGGGGTTGCTGGCGAATCCCAAGGCGTTGCGCGATCAGGGCGTGAAAGCCCGCGAGTCGGCGCTTCGGCGCTTCTCGGTGGATCAAATGGCGCGAAACACGGCCGAAGCCTATAAAAAACTGCTCAAAAAATAAGATTTGCGTTCAAAAAGAGGTTGACAACCGCACGGTGGATTGGCGATTCTCTCGCTCCCTTTGCACGAAAATTGCAGATGTAGACTAGCGAAAAGGACTGAAGATCATGGCGAAATGTTATCTTTCCGGCAAAGGCCCGATGATCGGCAACAACGTGAGTCACGCGAATAATCGTACTCGTCGGCGCTTTAAACCAAACCTGCAGCGTATCCGTATCAAGGATGAAAACGGGCGGGTGCGTCGTGTGTGGGTGCAGGCCAAGTACATCAAGGCTGGCAAGATCGTCAAGCCGTGACGGCTGAAGGCCTTCGCAAATAGTTTAAGTCGGGAGAGGGAACGTTCAGTCCCTCTCCCGATTTTTATTGGATGTTGCACTACGAATAGATTTTTTTCTTTTCGCCGATAGGGATAAGACCACTACTTCGCCACCGCACCAGCGGCCTTTAATAATTGAACTATACATTCATGGCCCCGTAGTGTGGCAATTGAAAGAGGTGTGTCGCCTTCATCATCAACGGCATTAACGTTCGCGCCATTTTCGATTAATAGTTTTATCACGTCGGTATGACCTTCATGAGCAGCAATGATCAGCGGCGTGAGACCATACTTCATGACGGCATTCACATTTGCCTTGGCATCGATCAAGACCATAATCACATCGGTATGATCCTCGATAGCGGCAGCACAAAGTGGCGTGACGCCAAGGTTTGTCGCACCATCTACGTTCGCTTGGGCGGCGATTAACAATTTGACTATGTCGACACGGCCGTCTTGCGCTGCCATATACAGCGGTGTCGTGCCATCATTCATGACAGTATTGATCTTCGCCTGAGCTGCGATTAGTTGCTTAACCACGTCAACATGGCCTTGTTGGACGGCTTTATGCAGCGGCGTGGCGCCATCCTTATCTGCGGAATTGACGTTCGCTTTGGCTGCAACCAACAATTCAACCACGTCGGCATGGCCATCTTGCGCGGCCATATACAACGCTGTAGAGCCATCATTCCTGACGGCATTCACATCTGCTTGAGCGGCTATCAGCAATTTAACCACGTCGGCATGTCCCTCTTGGGCGGCGATGAAGAGCGGTGTGGCGCCATCGCCCCAAACGACATTGACATTCGCTTGAGCGCTGATCAGTAATCTGACCACATCATCATAGCCGTTTTGGACGGCGACATATAGAGGCGTAATACCAAGGTTTGTTACGGTGTTAACATTCGCTTGGGCTGCGATCAGCTGTTTGACTATGTCGGCATGGCCTTTATATGCAGCCACGAATAGTGGTGTGCGACCAACGTCATCTACAGCGTTGATATCCGCACCGGACGCCAGCAGCAAGCGGACTTCCGCCGCATTATCGTTCATGCAAGCATCCAGCAAGCGGCTGTCAATGGATGTGTCTTCGGCGCCGGCGACATTTATAGCGCACACCAGCATTAAGAACATCCTGCAAAACCTTTTCACCTTATCTCCTTTGACTTAAGAGTAAATCAGCATCTTAAGACCGGATTTCCCGTTACGTTTGCCCAACCTATTGGATGTTGTACTGCGCGCGGATCAGTTCTTCATCTTCGTCGTAGCGCAGGCGGAAGCCGACTTTTTCGCATACTTTGCGCATCAGCATGTTTTGCGGGTGGATGATGCCGATGATGTTGCGCACACCCTCGGCCCGGGCGGTTTCGATCAGTTTTTTCAGCAGGAGCGTGCCCAGTCCGCGGTTCTGCCAGTTGTCGGTGATGAGAATGACGTACTCGACGTAATTGTGTTCGCCGACGCGCGTGAGGCGGACGATGCCCACGATTTCATTTTCGCCGGTCTCCTCGTTTTTGTGTTCGGCGACGAGCGCAATTTCCCTGGAGTAATCATTGAAACAGATGCGCAGCAGCCGTTCGTGAGCGACGCGGGCGCTGAGGTTGATCATGTGCAGGAATCGCAGATAGACCGTGCGTTCCGAAAGATTTTCGTGATACTTGGCGACCAGCGGCTCGTCGGAGGCCATGATCGGGCGAATGAGGATCTTGTCGCCGTCTTCGAGGGTTTCCTCCCAGACGTACTGGCTGGGGTATGGCCGGATCGCGGGTTTCGGCAGGTTTTTTTCTTCAATCTCCGGATCGTGGAGCAGCACGCGCGCATCGAGCGCGATAATGCGTTCGGGCGAGGCGATCAACGGATTGATATCGATTTCCTTGATCCAGGGATTTTCGACGACCAGGTAGCTGAAGCTGACCATGATCTGCTCCAGGGTGGCGATGTCCACCGGTTTGCGCCCACGCACGCCCTTGAGCGCGGTGAAAATCTTGGTGCGTTCCATGATCAGGCGCGCCAGCGTCGTGGTGAGCGGCGGCAGGCCCAGCGCGCGATCCTTGTAAACTTCAACGAGCTGGCCGCCGGAACCGAAGAGCAGCACAGGGCCGAATTGCGGATCGATGCTGCTGCCGATGATGATCTCATAGCCTTCGATTTTTTCCATCGGCTGCACCGTGACGCCGAGGAAATCCTCGGCCTTGGCTTTTTGCGTCACGCTATCGCGGATCGATTCAAAGGCGCTTTTCACGGCGGCTTCATCTTCAAGATTCAATTTCACGCCGCCGACGTCGGTTTTATGGGTGATGGTCTCCGAGTGGAGTTTCAGCACGACCGGATAACCGATCTCCTCCGCCGCCTTGACGGCTTCCTCCGCTGTGGTTGCGATTTTTGTTTGTACGGTCGGAAAACCATAGGCCGCGAGCAGTCGTTTCGATTCGTATTCCGTCAATAGCGAACGCCCTTTGGCCCGCACTTCCTGGATGATCTTGTTAGCTTCGGCCACCCGGTCAGGGCGCTGGAGCAGATGAGTCGGTTCATGCGGCGTCTCGTAAAGCGCCTGGATGTGGCTGCTGTATTGCCACATGTAGTTGAAGATGTTCGCCGCGGCGTCCGGATAACGAAAGGCTGGAATGCCCGCCTGCATCAGAATCGAGCGGCCGGCCTCGACGCCGGCGCCGCCCATCCAACTCGCCAGAATCGGCTTGTCTTCCGACTTGGCGTAAGGCCGTAGTTGTTCGGCGATCTGAGTCGGATCGGTCATATCCTGCGGGGTCAGGATCACCAGCATGCCGTCGCTGTTCGGATCCTTCGCCGCAGTGGCGATCGTCCGCGCATACCGTTCGGGCTGCGCGTCTCCGAGAATGTCGATCGGATTATTCCGGCTCCATGCTTCGGGCAGCAACTCATTGTAGATTTTCATGGAGCTATCGGAAATTTTAGCAAGTTCTCCGCCTTCGACGATCAACTTGTCCGTGGCCAGCACGCCGGGACCGCCGGCGTTGGTCACGATGGTCAAGCGATTGCCTTTGGGGCGCGGCTGCTTGGACAGCGTGTCGGCCATATGGAAGAGTTCGGCGATTTCCTGCACACGCAACACTCCACAACGCCGGAAGGCGGCGTCAAGCACTTCATCGCTGCCGGTCAACGATCCGGTATGTGAAGCAGCGGCCTGCGCAGCAGCGGCAGTGCGGCCCGGTTTGATCACGATGATCGGCTGATTGAGCGCCACTTCGCGCGCGGCTGTGAGAAACGCTCGCGCATTGCCGATTGTCTCCATATAGATCACGATGGCCTGAGTGCGAGGATCATTGCCAAAGTACCAGATCAAGTCGCCCCAATTGACATCGAGCATGGAGCCAATCGAGACGAAGGCGCTGAAGCCGATGTTGGTGGTGCGCGCCCAATCGAGAACGGCGGTGCATAGCGCGCCGCTCTGGCTGATGAAGGCGATGTTGCCCGGACGAGCCATTGTGCCGGCGAAGGTGGCGTTCAAACCAGTCAGGGGGTTCATCGCGCCGAGACAGTTGGGGCCGATGATCCGAATCCCATGCTCGCTGGCGATCTTCATGACCTGATGCTCCAGTTCTTCTCCTGGAGGCCCCAGTTCCTTGAAACCGGCCGAGATGATGATCACGCCTTTGACTCCGGCATCGGCGCATTGCTGGATGATGCCAGGGATCGATGACGCGGGAGTGGCGATCACCGCCAGATCGACCGGCTCGGGAACCGCGTCAAGTTTGGGATAGGCCTTGATGCCCAGAACGCTTGGTCGTTTGGGATTGATGGGAAACACGGTTCCGCCGAAGGGGCTTGAGATCAAGTTCCAGAGAATCGTGCGGCCGACACTCCCCTTGGTTTCCGATGCTCCGATCAATGCCACGTTGCGCGGCTTGAAGATTGCGTCCAGAGAATGGGCTTCCGGACCAATAAAACGAAATTCGCCTTTAACTTCTTTGGCAGGCTCGCTCATAGTAAATGCTCCATGTGGTACGATTTTGATGAACGTCGATGTATGGCGGTCAACAGTAATTACACAATCCTGAAAACAAAGGCGTTAACAGGCTCGGCGGACGCCGGTCATGCGTAACACAGCTGAAATATTCCTCCTCCAAATACGCATTGTCAACTCAACTTCAATCCATTCAGCGTGAAATAAACACAATATTTTTGTTCGTCCAGTGGTCCGGGACGGACTTAATATGGCGGTTATCAGTTTATATGCTAAAATTCCATATTGCGCCAGCGCTGTATGCCGATGTGAAGGGGCGCGATGATCACAATCAGGTTGATCAGCGCCGCAATAATCAGGCTAAGGGCGGGTAAAAACGCGAACCTGTCAAAAATAAAATTGGAGTCGCCGGTGAAGTAGCGAATGCTGGGATACATCAGACCGATCACAATGCCGATGTAGCTGATCGAGAAAATGATATTCAACGTTCCGCCCAGCCCATTGGCGATGCGCGCGGGATTGTCTTCGACGAAATTCGGCGAAGCCGCGCCCAGTCCGATGGAGAGGCTGGTGAGACCGAGCGACATGAGAAACACCGTGCCGATGGAAATGGAGAACAGAAATGGATCGATGTTCAGCATGAATCCGGAAAGCAGCATCAACATCTCGCTGACGAAGCAGGCGAAAATCCAGCACAGCCAGTATTTTTCCGAGATCAGCTTGTCGCGCTCCAACGGCGCAAGGCCAATGACCCAATACTGCTTCCCTTCCAGGCTGAGCATGGGATAGAAAAAGCGCGAGGTGAAAATAGAGAGGATGGTGCAGGTGGCGCCGAGATTGAAGAACGAAACGAGCACCTTCCATCCTTTCAGGACATTCTCAACGTCTCGCAGGTTCGCCTGATAGGCGCCGCGGACGGAAAGGATGTAGATCACGAGCAAGCCGAAGAGAATAATGAACTGGGACCACTGGGCCGGATCGCGCCAGAATGTCTTCATGTCCTTGGTCACGATGGCGCGCACCGGACGTCGAAGAAAGGCGTAACAGCGCTCGAATTTGTCGAAGAGCTGCCAGCGGACCAATTCCTTGGAGCGGCTGACGGATTCGCGCGAGAGGCACCATCCGCGATAATACAAACTGGGAACGAGCCAGTCGGCCAACAGCAGCAGGGCGAAGGCGTTGGCCCAGAGCTGCGCCATCCAGTAAAAAGCGCCTTTGTCGCTGAAACTCCAGCGCCCCTGAGCCGCTTCAATGATGCCTTCGGATAGCCAGTACGACGGCACAAGCGGCGCCTCGCCCATGTTCAGAAAGGCCTGAATGCGGTTGATATCGAAGCCCTCCCCGATCTGCATCAGACGCGCGCCGCCCATGAAGCGGAACGTGGCGAGGGTGATGATCAGCACGGCGGCGATGAGCACGACGCTCATCAGACGCATACGCTTGGCCGGAACGAAAGCCGCCAGGATCATCGTGACGATGGAGCCAATGGATGACGGGATGATCAGAAAGGGCAGAATCAGCAGCATCGCAAACAGGAAATAACTCACTGGCGCCTCGCGCGTAAGACCGAAGGAGACGACCAGGGGAAAGGACAGCAGCAAAAAGGCCCATGAGGAATAGAAGATGGACTCGAACAGTTTGATGCTGAAAATCTCCCGCGCGTGCAAAGGCAACGAAAAGAGAAATTCGGTTTCCTTCGAGATGTATGTCGTGGTCAGCGTGATGATCAGGTTGCTGAACACCAGCATGGAGAAAAAGACCAGCATCAACATGCTGAGCATGCTGTCCATCAGCTGTGGACCGAAAATCTCCTGGTTCATCAAGAAATGGAACATGATGTAAAAGAAGCAGATGCCGGCGACAGTGAGTATAGTAGTGACGCCGAGGAAGACCAGCAGGTGGAAAAATAAATGCTTCTTCATCGTGCGGATCACATTGTCCACAATCGTATATTTCATCAGGCAGATTTCGAGGACGTTGCGAGTCATGACGCCATCCCATTCTAGATTACATCAATCACACGCGCTTCATCGGACGTTTCGGTTTCTTCCTGGGTGATTTGCAGGAAGAGGTCTTCCAGGTTGCCGGAACCGCCTTTTTGTTGCGCGCGAAGCTCGGACAACGTGCCCAAAAAGATCATCGTTCCGTTATGCACCACGGCAATGCGGTCGGCCAATTCCTCGGCCACGCTCAATGTATGTGTGGAGAGGAAGATGGATTTGCCCTCCTTCACCGCTTCGCGAAACATATTCTTCACCAGCCGGATGCTGCGTGGATCGAGGCCGACCAGCGGCTCATCGATGATCAGGACTTCGGGATCGTGCATCCAGGTCGCGGCGAAAATCAGTTTTTGCCGCATGCCATGCGAGTAGTTCTCAATCAGCTGATCCACGGCGTGCGTCAAATTGAACATCTCGAAATATTTTTCCACCGCGGCGTCGAGGCGGGGCTTGTCTACTTCAAACAAATCCGCGACGAATTTCATGAAGTCACGGCCGGAAAGCTTTTCATAAAGGTATGGGCGGTCTGGGATGTAGCCGATATTGCGTTTCGCGCGGATCGGATCCAATTGGATGTCGATGCCTTTGATTTTAGCCCAGCCTTCGGTCGGGCGAAGCAGACCAGTGAGCATTTTGATCGTGGTCGTCTTGCCGGCGCCGTTTGGACCGATGCACGCCATCAACTCCCCCGGCTTGACCCGCAGGTTGAGATGCCGCATGCCCCAATTGGCTTCGTAGCGTTTGCCCAAGTCATTAATTTCGATCATTGTTATAAAATCCTTTGATGAGATCCGCGATGCCGGGGGTTTGTTCAACGCTGTCGCGACGCGCGCCTTCGATGTATTGACGCGCTTCCATTTCGGGCATCGGCATGGGCTTCAACAGACGTTGCATGATTTGATCCGTGGCTGCGGGATCCACGGGACTCCGCACGATCCGTTCGGCTACAAGGTCGGGAATGATCTCCTTGCGGACGACCTTGCCCTCGTCATTGACCCAGAACTTGGACTGGATTTCAGACTCCACTCCGCCAAGATTGGTTTTGAAGGATGAATCGATGCGGTAAGCCTGAACGTTCAATTGTCCAAAGGTGAGGGTCTCTTCGTTCATCACGTGCAGCGTCAGCTCGCCCTGGTTGCTGTTCCATAGCGGATCGAACACAGGGATGTGGTACACATCGCCGACGCGGATGCGCTCGCTGCGGAACAATGTGGGGCTTACGCTGCTCATCAGCGAAGGCGGCTGCTCGATTTCCAGCGAGCCGTATGTGTCGTTGCCGCCCTGGTGAATGCAGTAGTAAATGCGCTTCTCCGTGACGAAGCCGTCCACATCCCACTCGGCCAGCAATCCTGCGTTGATCTTCATGCGAAAGCGGTCGAGGACGAAATTTTCGTCGAGAAAAATGCGGGAGCGCCAGCTGATCTTTTGCTGCACCATCATGATGCGAAGGCGCAGTTCCAGACCGTGGTTGACTTCGAACGTGCCGTCATCCTGCCGCTTGATCTCCAGGCCGGTGACGCCGATTTCCTTGCCGCGATAAAGCATGCGGTCGAGTTCGGAGACGTCCTCCCAGTCATTCAATAGCGACTGCGATTCCAGTTGGACTTCCTGGCGCGGCCCCCAGCGTTTCAGGACGCGATCTTTCATCAGGGAGAATGTCATCGCTCCCCAGAATACCAGAATCGCTGTGCTGATGATGATTCGTTTCACGTTCGACGCCTTGGTATCATGCGCCTGCAAGCGGCGTGTTTTTTTCACAATCTTAAATTGATCATCGGGACATGGCCCGTTACACTTCCTGCTATTGCGTTGATTCCGTCACAACGAGATGCGGCCATGTCGATGAACAAATCATATCTTCGCAGCCAGTTTTTGTCAACTCGCGACGGCGTGCCATCCGCGGACCGGCGCGCGATGAGCCGCGCGATCTGCCGCCGGTTGCTGCGGCATGAGATTTGGCCGCCGCAGGGCCGCGTGATGTGCTATGTCTCCTTTCGCGGCGAGGTGGAGACGCGGCTCTTGCTCCATGACGCGCTGGACAACGGCCTTACGCTCGCCGTGCCCTACATCGATCCTCCTACGGATGAAATGCGCGCGTGCGACATGGACAGCCTGGAAAACGACTGGACGCGCGGCGCCTTCGGCATCCTGGAGCCAGCTCCGGAAAAACGCATGGCGATTCAACCGGAGGACATCGACTTATGCATCGTGCCCGGCGTGGCCTGGACCGAAGCCGGTTATCGTATCGGCTATGGCCGCGGTTACTATGACCGTTTTCTGACCGAGCGTCCGGACGGCATGATTTGCGTGGGGCTGGCGTTTGAATGTCAGCTCTCCAACGATCTGCCGGTGGAGCCGCACGATATTCCGGTGGATTGGCTGATGACGGAACTGCGAGCCATCCATTGCCGCGATTTTGCCAAAGAACCCAAACCTTTAATTCAATAGACAATGCTTTGTTTTTCGGGTTGCGATATTTTTTCTTCAACCCGCAATCAAGCGTCGTTTGAAAACCAAACATTATTTTTTCAGCCGCACTCGCACGGCTTCGGCGTGGGCATGCAGACCTTCCATTTCGGCCATTTCAATGGTCGCCGCTCCGAGCCGCTCCAGCCCTTTCCTGCCGCATTCAATCAATTGGCTGTGCGTCATGTAGTCATCCACCGAGAGCGGAGAAAAGAACCGGGCCGTGCCGCCGGTCGGCAGCACGTGGTTCGCGCCGACGGTGTAGTCGCCCACCGATTCCGGCGTCCAGGGGCCGATGAAGATCGATCCGGCGTTATGGATGGCGGCGGCCAATTCACGCGGCCGTTCGGTTTGGATTGAAAGGTGCTCGGGCGCGCGTTTCTCCGTCAGCGCAACGGCTTCAGCTCGCGTCTTGACGCGCAGAATCGCCCCTGATTTTTTGAGCGATTGCCGGATCACCGCCTTACGCGGTGCATTTTGCGTCTGGCGCAGCACTTCGTCAGCGATCGCCTGTGCGCCGGACTGCGAACCGATGAAGACACAGATCGGAATGGCGTCGGGATCGTGCTCGGCCTGCGAGAGCAGGTCCGAAGCGACGAACGCCGGATTGGATTTTTTATCAGCGATGACGAGAATCTCGCTAGGCCCCGCCACGCTGTCGATGTTGATCACGCCGTACAGCAGGCGCTTGGCCAGCGCCACGTAAACATTGCCCGGTCCGACGATTTTATCCACGCGCGGAATCGTCTTCGTGCCATACGCCAACGCGGCTACGGCCTGGGCGCCGCCGATCTGGTAGACTTCATCCACGCCGGCCAGCCATGCGGCGGCGAAATTGGCGGTGTTCAGTCGGCCTTCGCGCGGCGGAGGTGTGATCATCACGATGCGGCGCACTCCGGCGGCCTTCGCGGGAATGGCGCACATCAACACGGTGGACGGCAACGGCGCCAATCCGCCAGGCACGCAGATGCCGACAGAGTCCAGCGGCAACACGCGTTGCGTGATGCGCGCTCCGATTTTATCGCTCAGCGTCCAGCTGCGCCGTTTTTGGCGAACATGGAAGGCTTTGATGCGTTGCGCGGCGAGTTTCATGGCCTTGCGCTGATCCGGAGCGAGCTCATCCCAGCATTCCCGCAAGCGGCTTTGCGGCATGCGGAACTGCGATGGCTTCAGCGTAACGCCGTCGAATTTCCTGGTGAACTCTATCACAGCCTTGTCGCCGCTTTTGCGCACGCCGCCCAGGATCGTCTTCACCGCCGATTCGCGCCGGTCGTCGCCGGTTGAGGCGTAAGAGAGGAACTTTTCCGCCTGTCGCGGATTTTTTTCAGCGTCGATGATTCGCACAAGCTCGCCTTTCGTGGGAAATGCTTTTTCCGTACATGCTAGTAATCTATTTGACATTCCCCAGCCGTCAAGTAAAGCATATTATGATGTTGGCAAAACTGATATTACTGTTCCTGGTCACAACGCTGGTGGAGTTCGCTCTGATGTTCTGGATCGGCTCCATCATCGGATTGTGGGCCACGATTGGCGTCATCATCGTCACCAGCGTGATTGGCGGCGCCATGGCGCGCACCCAGGGAGCGATGATCTGGTTTCGCATTCAGCAGGAGCTCATGCAGGGACGCCTGCCGGGCGACGCCATGATCGAAGGGCTGCTGATCCTGATGGGAGGTTGCCTGCTGGTGACGCCGGGTTTTCTGACGGATTTCATCGGATTTGCCACTTTGATTCCTATCTCTCGCGGCTGGATGCGGCGGCAAGTGAAGAACTTTTTTAAAGGACGGCTTAAGGTCGTCCAAGAATCGCAACAGCCCTTTATGTTTTTCGGTTCAGGATTTCCTCCCGGCGGCATGGCCAGTCCGGGAGCGCAAAACGATTCCGATGTGATCGACACCGACGATTGGGAAGAGCGCTAAGGGAGAAGATCATGGAGCAATTTGAAAAGCTTGATCGCGCACGCCGTATTGTTCTTCCTCTGTTGCTGCTGAGCGTGCTGATCGCGGCGGGGTTATGGAACTGCCGCGAGCCTAAGCCGCCGGAAAAGAAGCCGGTTTGGCGCAATCCAACCGCCCACGTGGAAAAAGGAACGATCCGTGTTGTGATTGAAGCCAACGGCAGCATCAAACCCGCGGCTTCCGTCAAGGTTAAATCGCGCGTCGCCGGAGCGGTGGAAAAAGTGCACGCGGAATTGGCCGAAGAGGTCAGGAAGGGCGAACTCCTGATCGCGCTCGATTCGCACGACGCCTCCCGTGAAATGCGCCTGATGCAGGCGCGGGTGAATTTTGAAAAGGCGCGGCTGGCTCAAACCGAAGAGAAAGTGCGATACGAGGAGAAGAAAGCGGAGACGCAATTAGCCGAGGCCGAAGCGCGCGTCAACTCGCTGGAATCGCAGTTCAGCGCGGCTCAACAGGCGATGCAGGAAAAGCAGGCGCAGTTTGACCAAAAGCAAATCGAGCAGGCTGAACTCGATGTCGCCGCAAAGACTCTCGCCGACGCCGGAAAAGAGTTGGAGCGTTCGCGCAACCTGCTGCGCGAACGGAAAGAATCCAATTATGATCTGGAGCTGGCGCGCAAAGAGCGCGACCTGGCCGCCGCCCGGCTCGAGGAGCAGAACCTGCTCCTCGAAGCGGCTGAGGCGCGGCTTTCGGACACGCAGATCGTCGCGCCGATCGACGGCGTGATCACGGAAAAGCACATCGAAGCCGGACAGGTCGTGGCTTCGGGCATGTCCGCCGTCGAAGGCCCCCCGCTGCTGGAAATCAGCGATCTCTCGCGCCTTTATGTGGATGCGCTGGTGGATGAAATGCAAGTGGGCTATCTCAGCGAAAATCTTTCGGCGAAAATAACACTCACGGCCTGGCCCGACCGCGAGTTTCTCGGCCGGATCGTGCGCATTTCACCGGACGCCGTGAAGACTGACGAAAACGGCGTGCATTTCGCGGTTCGCATCGAGATCGACGTTGAAACGAAATCGGAACTGCGGCCGGGCATGACCGCTTCAGTCAAAATCGTCGCGATTGAAAAAAGCGGCGTGCTCCGCCTGCCCGAGGACGCATTAGTGAAAAACGCTCCGCAACCCGCCGTGCAAAAACTGAGCGGACTGAATCAGCGCATCAACGCGCCGGTGAAACTGGGCATCTTCGACGGCGAATATTACGAAGTTCTGGAAGGCCTGGAGGAAGGCGACGAGGTCGTATTGCAGACGCCCGTGCAGGTCCGCGAGGAATCGCCGCAACAGGCGAATTAACTCATCACTTGGCGACGGACGACGGATCCTTATATCGCTCTTTCAATTCGCGCATTAAGCGAGCGAGGCAGTCTTCACGAGTGTTGAGTTCGAATTGCTCAAAGGCGGCGCGCATTTGAGCGCGCCCCTCGGTTTCACGGTTCATCGCAATCAGACACACACCGCGATAATAATGCCCCATAAAATCATCCGGACCAAAGGGCCGCACTTCCCGCAACACGCTCCAGGCGCGTTCCAATTGCCCGCTGCGAGTCAGCGCGCAGCCGTACATGCTCCGATGAAACGGCACTTCCTCGCGCACAAGCGGATTGTCGCGCAATTCCAAGGCTTGCTCGTATGCCGCCGCGGCTTCGGCGAACCGGTGCAACGTGAAAAGCGTCTCCGCCTTGCCGAACAGCGCCTCGCAATGTTTGGGATCGGCTTCGAGAGCTTGCGCTAAAAAGTCCAGGCACTGCGCGTAATCATCCTTGTGCGAGGCTTTCTGCGCCAATTTGAAATACTTCGTTGCCAGGCGTGAATTTCCGGCGGACTCAGAACCTGCATCAACTACATTCGCATCGCTGCTGGTCTCATCCGCTATCGTCCCGTTTGTCTCGCCTGCGCCTTCCGCCGTCTCAGGAAAATCGCGCATCAACCGCAGCTCCGCAGTCATGCAAAAATCACAGCTGAAATCCGTATTGCCGGGCAGCGGATCGCCGATCAGGCGTTGCAGCGCTCCAGGCTGATCCTGCAGCCAATGCACCAGTTCGGAGTAACATCGCGCGAGCGGATTCGACGGCTGCAATGCCAGGCATCGCGCAAAATGCTCGCCAGCCGCGCTCCAATCGCTGGCGGCAAAGCGATACTTGCCGCGAAACAGCAATGCAACCGGATGATCCTCAAAGCGTTCGGTCAACACGACGTCCAGCGCCGCCGCTTGGTCCATGCGGCGCGCTTCGGTCAGCAGTCGCAATCGCTGAATCAGCGGCCGCGGATCTTGCGGCGCATGCTCCGCGGCCTGCGCAAACATCGCCTCCGCCGCGTCGATATCGCCCCGGCGTTGCGCTTGTTGCGCCTGTTTCATCAATGCTATGCAGTCCGCCATGCGCGCCATCCATACAAAAGTGAAGCCAGCATTCCCTGAACCCCGCCGAAAGTCAACCGGAGAGTCGCATCGCGTTCCATTCGCCTAAAATCGCCGGAGCGAAGGCATGATCGCAGATTCTGATTGTATCGCTCAATGCCGCTCCGATAGGATGCGCACATCAACTCTGGCGAGAAGCAACAATGGAAATGATCCACATGGTTCAGACGATCGCCGCGATTCTGATCATCATCGGCTTGGTTTTCTGGGCCAGCAACCGCGCGGAAAACAAACGCTGGGGCAAGACGCACGAGCAGCTGTGCCGCTTCGTGCGCGGATTGATCCATGACGACGATCCGCTGATCGTGATGGCGGAGTTCGAACGGCGCATCTGGCACGGACGCAAGTACGGCGACCGATACGTGCTGGCCGGTGTCATTCCGCTGTGCGTGTATCTCGACACCCGCTTCGATGATTTGAAGGAACTCGAACGGCGCATCGTGCGGCAGATGCCGAGTTTCGAGGAAGAAAACAAGATCCCCATCGACGACGCGGAGCTGCTGATCAAGGACGTGTGGATGGAATTGAAGCGCGGCACGGCGGAGGAATGGTTCGCCCGGCTTGACGCGGAAGAGGCCGAGGAGCCGATTGAAGATCGTCAGGGGGCTTTCGGCATGGACGTGATCGAGCGCGCGCTCAAGCGCTACGTGGCGTGCCACTACCTCGCGTGGAAACAGTACTACGAAGAGTTGGACGTCGAGGAGTTCGCGCAACAAGCGTTATCCAAGTCGCGCGACGTGCACGTTATGTTCCGCAATGACCAACGCATCGTCTTGGTGCGTGGATCCGCCAAAAACGAAAAAGCCCTGGCGGAATACCTGGAACGCGTGATCCAGCGCCTGCTCGGTCAGCGCTTCGAGGTTGCATTACACGCATGAGGCATGTTGTTTTTTGCAACAAAACCAACTGACGATTGTCAAATCGAATAAAATTCGGGCGGTTAATATGAACACTACTTTTATGATTATATTCATCGCAGTAGCGGCATTTATCGTCATCTCGGGTGTCACTACATTTATTATTACCAATATTGCATTCTTTAACATCTTCGGCCTGATTCGTAAAAGAATGGAGCAATCATTGGAGCAAAATCAGTCTAATCCAGCAAGCGGCCAAAGCGCTCAAATCGCATCCTTCCGTAGTGCATGCAAACACTGCAGCTCCGCGATTGAAGACGGCTCTCTGGTCTCCCCCAGCGGCGATTATAAGTGTCCCTATTGCGGTAAATGGTCGAATGTCCATGCATAAGGCTTTGAGACTACAATCATTCTCAATCTCTCAATCAGGCTCTTACGAATCTTCAAGGTTGAGTTCAGATTGCTGTGTTTCGGGCTGATAGACGATGACGCGGTTGCGGCCGGCGTGCTTGGCGCGATAAAGGGCGCTGTCGGCGGCGAGCAACAAGTCCTCTCCAGTCTGTCCATGCTCGGGATACACCGCGACGCCCAGCGAGATGGTGATGCGGCGGTCAGTGGTTTTAATCGACTTGATACGCAGAAGCTGCGGGGCCAGTTTGCACAGCATCTCGGCGCGCTGCTGCGTGGCTTCGAGCGAGGCGTCGGGCATGATGATCAGGAACTCCTCGCCGCCATAACGGCAAGCGATGTCGCCCTGGCGCGTGTGCTTGCTGAGCATCGCTCCCATGCTGCGTAGCAGGTTGTCCCCCTCGTCATGGCCGTAGGTGTCGTTGAAACTCTTGAAGTGGTCCACGTCGAGCATGATCACGCCCAGCGGATGCTCGCTGCGTTGCGCGCGATGCAGTTCGCGCTTGAGCGACTCCTCCATGTGCCGGCGGTTGAACAGGCCGGTGAGCTGGTCGCGGATCGACTGCCGGTGCAGCGCCTCGCGCAGGTTCAGGTTGGCCAGCGCCAGGCTGAATTGCTTGGCTACGGTCTGCGCGAGCTGCGCCTTGGCCTCCAGCGCGCTGCTGCGTTTCTCCTCTTCCTCGAAGGTTTCCGGCGGACCGAATTGCAGATGCAGCATGCCTTGATTCTCGCCCTGGGCGCTCATCGGCAGGCAGAGATACCCATGCTCCGGCGGCGCAGGAACGTGAGGGCAGATCAGGTCATCATGCGGATCATGGACATGATACGGCTCGCCGCGGCGCATGCCCCAGCAATCATCGAGCGGGAATTCGCGCTCGCACGAGATGCCCTCGCCCCAGGAGGCCACGCCTTCCAATTGATCGCGCTCGCCGTTGAAAATCAGCAGCGCTCCCCTGTCATCGGGAAACAGATTGCGCGCGTGCTTCTCGAACGCCCGGTACGTTTCATCCACGGTGCGGCAGGCTTGCAGGTCGTCGCCCAATTTCCGCAGCCATTCGATCTCGTCCTTCTTGCGCTCGAGTTCATAGCGCCACTTCGATACGTGATCCAGCCGCTCTTGCAGGCTCTGCTCGTTGAGCCGCGCATCGGAGAGTTGCTCATTTAATTGCGCGATCCGCTCACGGTGTTTGCGCGCGGTCTTGCGTGTAGAGTGGAAAATCCTGCGCCTCAAGCCGCGCGCAGTGCCGCTTTGTAACAGCCATCCGAATAGCATTGCGCCCAGCAAAGCCGCCGCAGCCGCCTGATCCAGACGCCGCAACGGGGCAAATGCGATCTTGGGGGTGTAGGTCGTAACGACGATCCAGTGCAACTCAGGCATATCACTGAAGATCGCGCCCAGTTTCACCGGCTCGTTCGTCTTCCGGTCCGCCAGTGTGAAATGTATCACGCCCAGCCGTTGCCGCGCGATGTCCTGGATGAACGGCTTGCCGTTCAAATCGCGCATACCCGTCAGTTCGTCGGCGTTCCAACGCCCTGGAGCGATCGCGCGTCCTTGCTCATCCAGGACGAATGGGAATTCCTGTTCACTGGCGGACAGTTTCAATAAGCGTTCATTCAGCTCTTCATGCGGCGTCAGCGTCTCCAGTTCGTCCAACGGCATCGCCGCGCAAAGCTGCAAATTCCACTCCGGATAAGGGATCGTGTAAATCGCCATTTGACGCCGGCTGACCGAGCCATCCGCCTTCCAGCCATATTCCAGATATCCCTCGTTCGTTTCGATGATCTTCGCCGCCAGATTCGCCTCTGGCGGATTATACGACGCCATCTTGGGAGAATCCAGCACGCTCCCCGCGTCATCGACGCAAAATACTGCGCCCGTTTCACGAATCGATTGCCTTTGCAAGGCGATCATGGCGTCTCGCAGAGCATCCTCGCGGCTGAGCAGCCCCTCGCCCGAGCGGTTGCGATAGACTTCCAGCACATCGCGCGCCCCTTCCACCCGCGCCCGCAGATAGGCCTGGGCCGAATGGGTCACCGCCGATTGGACGGCCTCTATCGCCAGCCTGTTTTCCTGCGCCAGCCCCAGCCGCAGATGATTATTGATCCACGTGCGCAGGGAGCCGTAAATCGCGCCCCATCCGAGCAGAATCAGCGCCAACGTCAACATTCGCGCGCGCCGCGCTGGGGTGTTCAGTCGCAGGAAAGAAAAATGGATCATGCTATCTTGAATACGACGGAAAGTCATGTTTCGTCAAGAAACGAAACGAAGAATCGAAGCGGAAAAAAAACTCGGCCGTTCCCCCGCTTTAGCCTTGACTTTGCCGGAAGGATTTCCCTATTTTCCAACTCCTTTGCGGCGAACAATCCAGCAAAGCCCACGTAGCTCAGCAGGTAGAGCAACTGCATGGTAAGCAGTAGGTCGGCAGTTCGAGTCTGCCCGTGGGCTCCAGATTTTCACCGCGAAAACAATTTCGCCGGAGCAGTTTACCCCTCACGCCAGCGAATCCGGGCCACTAGCTCAATGGCAGAGCAACGGACTCTTAATCCGCAGGTTGTAGGTTCGACTCCTACGTGGCCCACCAAATTTTCTAAGGGCTGCAAGTCGTTTGACAATAATGACTTGCAGCCTTTATCATGAGTTTGTGTCTGATTTATACTATTGCGGCTTATATTAAGACGGGATTGCCGTAGCCTCCCTTCGGCGTTCTGAATTTGTTTTTTGCGCTTCGTTAACAGTCTTCAATATTTCGATGCGAGACGATTTGAGTTCAATACTGGTTGTCTGTGCGTTGAAACCGGACTGTTCATTCCTTAGCCGGATACGGCGGGCTGTTTCAGCAGGCGATAGCCGACGCCGCCGAGACGGGTGGTGACGCGGTCGATACGGAGGAACAGCAGATCCAATTTCCAGACGTGCGTGTCGATGTATTGATTCATGATGCCGTCGGCATTGTGGCTGCGCGCCAGAGCATTAAACGCCGCGCCAAAGCCGGAATCGCCTTCGGAAACCAGCAGCTCTTCTCCCCCGCCGGTAACCAGACGCAGCCCGGAAGTGACGCTGAAACCGTATCGAACCAGCAGGTTGCTGGATTCCGCTTCGCCGTCAATAGGTCCGATGATTTCGATGTCATCGGCGGTGAGTTCGGGAATCTGCCGTTGGTTGGGATGAATTGCATTGGGATATCTGGTGTCCGTGAAAACGATGCCGGGTGAAACAGCGCCCGGACCAAGCTGGACGACCTGCGCGCATCCGGCGCCCAAGGCTACAAGACCGATCAGCGTTCCGCAGAGCGACACGGCCGGCCAGAGCGCTCCCCTTGCATGCTTGTTTTTCATGGCGCGGCACATCGTCCGCCTCCTTGTGGATGGGTGTGGTTGGCGGATCGCATCAGGGCCGTTTGTAGCGATAAGCCTGTCCTGTCAATTCGGTCGTCGCTTGAAAATAGACAAACAGAATATTCTTGAATGTGGTGTCCACCGTGATGTTCATCACGCCATCCGCGCCCATTGCGCGAGCCTGCTGGAGCAATTCTCCGTAGCCGGAATCGCCGACGGAAACCAGCCCCAGAAAATTCTTCGACATTGCTTCCGATCTGACGCTCCCGATCAGTTCGATATCGTCCGCGTCAAAATTAATGCGGTACTCCATGTTGGGATTCAGGTAGTTCGGGTACGTCGTTTCGGTGAAGATCAAACCCGGCGAGGCCCCTCCAGGGCCGATCCGCATCACATTGGCGCAGCCGCAGATATTGACAATGAATGCGGCCAGCACCAGCAGTTGTAGAAATCTTTTCATTGCGCTTGCTCCTTGGCGAAAGATTGACGTCGATATTTCGCGTTTTATATCGTTATTCGAAGAAGGACGGCGGCTGTCAAGCGATTTCAAGCGCAGCTCCACTGTCATCTCGGCTGACGGATATTGGATTCCAATATTGGATTCCAAGTTTGACATTGAAGACGGGTTTTGGTTGGTAAGGATGTACATGCATTCTGGATCACAGGTGGCGACGATGGAACAACTGCAAAACTGGGTGAACGCGGTCAATGGCTTTGTCTGGGGGCCGGCGATGATCACGCTGCTGGTCGGCACAGGCATTTATCTTACATTGCGGCTGCGTTTCTTGCAGCTGCGTTATTTCGGCCATGCCGTGCGCTGCATCTCGGGCAAATACGACAATCCCGATGAACAGGGCGATATCTCGCATTTCCAGGCTCTCTGCGCGGCGCTCTCGGCGACCATCGGCACGGGCAACATCGCAGGCGTGGCGACGGCGATTTCGCTGGGCGGCCCTGGCGCCGTGTTCTGGATGTGGGTCACGGCGCTGATCGGCATGGCGACAAAATTCACCAGCTGCTCGCTGGCGTTGAAGTATCGCGAATTGCATCCGGATGGCAGCGCGTCGGGCGGACCGATGTATTTCCTTTCGCGCGGCGTGAAGCCCTCGCCGTTGGGCAAGTTCCTCGGCGTTTGCTTTGCGTTGTTCGCCGGACTGGCCTCGTTCGGTATTGGCTGCGCGGTGCAGTCGAACTCGGTGATCGACGGTCTGCGACATGCGTTCGGCGGACCTGCCTGGGAAGCTACGCTGCCCGAAGGCGTGCCAATGCTGGGCAATGTGGCGTATATGAATCTGGCGCTGGGCATCGCGCTGGCGTTCCTGGTCGGACTGGTGATTATCGGCGGAATTCGGCGCATCGCGCGCGTTGCGGAAAAGATCGTGCCGTTCATGTGCGTCGTGTATGTGTTCGGCGCATTGATTATCCTGTTCAGGTATTACTACGCGCTGCCGGCCGCCTTTGGCCAGATCTTCCAATACGCCTTCACGCCGTTCTCCATCGGCGGAGGATTCGCCGGCGTGGTCGTCCAGCAAACGGTGCGTTTCGGCGTCGCCCGCGGCGTCTTCAGCAACGAATCGGGACTCGGTTCCGCGCCCATCGCCCATGCAGCGGCAAAGACGCAGGAAATGGCGCGCGAGGGATTCGTCGCGATGCTGGGGCCGTTCATCGACACGATCATCGTCTGCTCGATGACCGCGCTGGTGATTATCTCAACCGGCGCATGGGAGGTTCGCTCGGAATCGGATGAATTGATCTATGGACCGGGAGCGCGCAACGCCGTCGAGCCGGTGTCCGGAGTGATGATTTATCCGGCGGACGGCGGCGAGGCATATCTGGCGGAGGCGTCGATCCGGAGCGTCCGGCATTCGATTGCCGATGCCGGCGGTCAGACTGACGCTTATTATGAAATTCCCACTGGCGCTGCGCTGACCGGCATGGCGTTCGAGAAAGGCCTGCCGCGATTTGGCCGGTTCATTGTCGCGTTCGGATTGGTGTTCTTCGCCTATTCCACGATGATCTCATGGTCGTATTACGGCGACCGCTGCTGGGAATATCTGCTCGGCCCCAAAGCGGTGGCGCCGTATCGCTATCTGTTCTGTGTCTTCGTCGTGATCGGCGCGACGATCAGCCTCAAACTGGTCTGGGATATCGCCGACACACTGAATGCGATGATGGCGATTCCTAATTTGATCGGACTGCTCGTGCTGTCAGGCGTCGTCGCCAGCGCGACGAAGGATTACTTGAAGCGCATGAAAGAATCCGGAGATGTTTAAAGCATCAGATCGATGTGGATGGATTATTTTTCCGGATGCTCAAAGCAGCCGTTTCTAAGAAAGGCGATGGTTTGCCGGATGGCTTTGCTTTTCTTCATGATGAAGGGATGCGAAGAGTGAATCACGATGAAATCGCGCATGCCATCGAGTTGGGCGCGCTGGATCGAAACCTTGCCGTCGTCCTTGCCTGGAATCAGCATTGAGTTGATCCAATTGATCGAGCGGTCGCCCGTGATCACGCCAAGCTCGAAATCCGCCGGACCGAGCTGCTGCGGCAAGTCGTCCGCGTGCGTGCCCAGCTGCTGGCCAGCCGGGCCGTTGATCCAGTGAAACAGAAAAATCCAACCGAGCTTGTCCACCAATTCCGAGCCCTGATTCGGCGGACTGAGCATGACCACGCGGCCGAGTTCGGGCACGTTGTGGTCATGCAAATAATACCGCACGAGAATACCGCCCATCGAATGCGTGACGAAGTGGATTTTCTTCGCGCCCTGATCGCGGCAGGCGGCGATAGCGTCCGGCAGGTTTTCAGCGGAGAGTTCCTGGACCGTCTTTTTACGCGAGGGGTATTGAATATTCAGCACGCCGTAGCCCTCGCGCTGCAATTGCTTAGCCATTTTTTTCATTGTGGACTTGGAGCGCGCCAGTCCGTGCAGCAGGATCACGTACTCCTCCGGCGCCGGCTCCTGTGCGGATGCGCTTTGTGTCAAGGCAAGCGAGAACAAAAGAATCAATGCCAGGATGGATTTCATTGCCGCTTCAAATTCTCAGTGAAAGTGCTTCCGGAAAGCATTCTAATCACAGCCAGTCTTCCGAATGCAATGACTACTTATCCATGGAATATACTTGCTTTCCTACGACGCATCCCATAGTTTCTGCCCCATATGCATAAATTGTTTCACTATGCGTGAAAATTTTCCGATCTATTGTGAAGAAATATTGAACGGATTGAACAGGCTTCGAGTATCATGCCACGCTTATTGATCGTTGATTCTGAACAAGATGTGTTCTACTGCTTCGAGCGATTGTTTGCCAATGAAGACCTCGATGTGGTCGCCGCGAACTCTGGTCAAGAGGCTGTGCGGCTTTGCGAGCAGCTGCAACCGGAAGTCGTACTGATGGACGTCGAACTTCCCGGAGACTACGACGGCTTTGAGGCGCTTAAACGCATTCGCGCCAAGCGTCCACGCCAACTCGTGATCCTGATGGCTGCGTATGGCACGAGCCAGACGGCGATCGAGGCGATGAAAAGCGGCGCTTACGATTACATCATCAAGCCTTTTGATGTGAATCAGGCGCGCCGCATGATCCGCCAGGCGATCAAGGCGCACCAGGACATGCAACAAGTCGTGTCGTATCAGCCGCTGCTCAGCCGCGAACAGCACACCCAGGGCATCATTGGTCAATCGGACAAGATGCAGGCTATCTTCAAGCGCATCGGGCAGCTGGCGCAAAACGACCTGCCTGTGCTGATCACTGGTGAATCGGGCACGGGCAAGGAGCTGGTGGCCCGCGCGATTTATCACCATTGTCCCCGCAAGAACAAGCCGTTCCTCGCGCTGAACTGCGCGGCGATTCCGGATACGCTGCTGGAAAGCGAGCTCTTCGGTTATGAAAAGGGCGCCTTCACGGGCGCGCTGGGCCGCAAACCCGGCAAGATCGAACTCTGCGACGGCGGTACGCTTTTCCTCGATGAAATCGGCGACATGCCGTTGCAGACGCAGACCAAGATGCTGCGCGTTTTACAGGAGGGCACCTTCGAGCGTGTCGGCGGCTCCAGCACGATCCATGTGGACGTGCGCTTTGTCGCCGCAACCAACCAGGATCTGAAAACAATGATCACCGAAGGGCGGTTCCGCGAGGATCTCTTCTATCGCCTGAACGTGCTGCCGGTGCAACTGCCGCCCTTGCGTGAACGGCTCGATGACGTGCCGTTGCTCACCGAGTACTTCCTGGGCAAAATGAAGGAGCACTCGCCCAGCGCGGCGAATTCGATCTCCATCGAGGCGATGGAGCACCTGCTGAACTACGGCTGGCCGGGGAATGTGCGCGAGTTGGAAAATGTGATCAAGAACGCCGCGCTCACGGCCGCGGGCGATACGATTGTTTCGCGCGACTTGATGATTCTCGATAAGGAAGCCGAGCCGCTCACGCCGACAATCGAGCCGCGTCAAACCGCTTTTCAGACTGAATCGCCGATCGCCAGCGGCGAACCCGGCGCCATCGAGGACGTGCTCGAGCCGGCTTTCCGCGCCTTGCTCGAACGCCGGCGCTCGGATCGCGATTACAAGCCGATGGATGAAATCGAGCGGGTGATGCTGATCAAGGCGTTGCAAACCACCAACGGCAATCAGGCCCGTGCGGCGAAATTGCTCAACATCAACCGCGTCACTCTGCGCAAGCGCATGGAAAAATACAACGTCCGCATCGAAGCCCGCGTGGAGGCGGATTTCTAAAAACGGATGCGCGATTAGATCCTCCGGCGTTAAAATTGTGCTTTCACTTTTCAACTCCAACGTTTATGAATTTTAATCAAGCGTTGTGCGTTGAGAAACTCTTTTGGGAATGCCTTATGTCCGGATCCGTGAAACAGCAACTTTTTGCTCCGATTGTGGAGATCGACCGATTTGCGGACGGACTGTACCGTTTTGCGCTGAATGCGCCGTTTGTGGCGCAGCATTGCGCTCCGGGGCAGTTTGTTAATGTGAAGGTGGCGCACGAAAATTATCCCCTGCTCCGCCGGCCGCTGAGCATCCACGATAGCGACGGCATACGGCGGATCGACCTGGTTTTCCGCGTCGTGGGCGAAGGCACGGCGATCCTGGCGGAACGGCGCGTGGGGGACGAACTGGACTTGATCGGACCGCTGGGCAGTCCGTTTCGCATCATCAAGGACAAGCGCGCCCTGCTCGCGGGCGGCGGCGTGGGGATTCCGCCGATCCACTTTCTGTTCCGCGAGATCCAGCGTCGTGAATTGCCGCATTTCGTAATCTGCGGCATGCGCAACAAGGATGAGGCGGCGCTGGCCGGAGCGATTCCTTACGAAACCGAGCATTACGAGCTCTGCACGGATGACGGCAGCCTGGGACGCAAGGGATTGGCGATCGATCCGCTGATCGAACAACTGAACGCCGTCGATCCGGCGAGCGTCGCGGTGTATTGCTGCGGGCCGGAGCCGATGTTGCGCGCGGTCATCCGCCTCTGCAACGAGCGCGGTGTGGAATGTCAGGTGTCGTTTGAGCAACAGATGGCCTGCGGATTCGGCGCGTGCATCGGGTGCAGCATCGAAACGAAAAAGGGCTATCAGCGCGTCTGCACCGAAGGCCCGGTGTTCTCAGCGTCTGATTTTGAATAGATAATGGAAAGACACATCCTTATCGTGTCATCAGCTGTCGGACCGGTCTGACAAGTCCGACGTGTCCGACAAACTGAAGCGACGAAAGCCGCCATTTAAAGCGACGAGGTTTAAAATGGATGTGGAGCGCTGGGAAAACCGGTACCGCGAGGGGAATCTGCCCTGGGACACCGGAACGCCGGATGAGCATCTGATCGACATCGTGGCCCGGCATCCGATTCCGCCCGGACGGGCGCTGGAGATCGGCTGCGGCACGGGCACGAACGCGATCTGGCTGGCGACGCAGGGCTTTCGGGTCACCGCGCTGGACATCTCGACCGAGGCGACCGCGCAGGCCCGCGCCAAGGCCAAGGCAGCCGGGGCGCATTGCGCGTTCGTGGCGTGCGACTTTGTGCGCAATCCGCCGGAGCAGGATAATTTCGCCTTCGCCTTTGACCGCGGCTGCCTGCACTCCTTCGACGCCGCATGGGATCGCGCGCGCTTCGCATCGAACCTGGCCGCATTGATGGCCGATGACGGCCTGTGGCTCAGTTTGATCGGCAGCACGGACGGCCCGCCGCGCGATTCAGGTCCGCCACGGCGGTCCGCGCTTGACGTCGTCGCGGCCATCGAGCCGCACTTCGAGATTCTCCGCCTCGACGCCATTTTCTTGCGCAAAGACATCGACAATCCCGCGCAAGCCTGGCTCTGTCTCTCGCGCAAACGCCGCGAGTATGCCGATTAGAGCATCTCTTGCCTTGTTGAAAAGCTGTTTTTGTACTCGTACTCAGCGCAGCGGTACTCGTACTCGATTTGATCGCAACAGCGCCCGCTGGAAATGTACTATCGAGAGATGCATGAACCGTTTTAACTCGCGGCCTTTTTTACACCAGGCTGCTGATCTTTAGTATCAGGCACGCCGAAGGCCATGATGGGCATTCCGGGAAACGCGGCGGAGAAATCGGCGTGGCCGAGAACGATTGCGTCCTCCAGCGCGGTGATTGTTTCCTGAAGCTTGCCGAAGGCATTGACGTTCCGGGCAATGCGCTGGCCTTTTTTCACTATGTCGCCCGGCTTGGCCATGAACCGGAGAATTCCTGTTTTCGATCGAGCTAATTTAAAAATAGGCCAAACGTCGAATTTTAAAGACATCAATTGGAGAGTCTGCTTGATTCAGCCCCAGCCTTACGCCAA
>JAFGJS010000047.1 GCA_016928995.1 Candidatus Sumerlaeota bacterium
AACAAGAGCAGGAGCTTGAGCAATGTATACAAAATTGTCGCCAAGGACGATCACGGCGTCAAGATTAATTGACGACACGCCCTAGAACTAATGAAGTTTGACGGTTGCTTTGTAGCACTCGAGGGTGTCGCGGGCGGCTTTGTCCCAGGAGAAGTGCTTGGAGCGTTCCCGGCCGTGACGGGCAAGGTTTGCACGCAGGGATTCGTTGGTCAGCAGGCTCTCAATTTCCGTTGCCCAGCGTTGGGGTTTGCCGGGAGAGAGCAGCAGTCCCGCGTCATTTACGACTTCGGGCATGGATGACGTGTTGCTGACGATCACCGGCGTGCCGCTGGCCATCGCTTCCAACGGCGGCAGGCCGAAACCTTCGTACAGCGAGGGGTACGCCAGCATCGCCGCTCCGCTGTAATAGAGCGGCAATTCCTGCGCATCGACGTAACTGATGCGGCGGACGCCGCCTTCGCGGATCTCTCCTTCGATCAACTTGTTCAATGCATCGCTCTTCCAGCCATAGTCGCCGATCAGCACTAAAGGATGCTTTCGTTGCAGTTCCACTGGCAGCATGCGAAAGGCCTGCACCAGGTTGTCGATGCCTTTGCGTGGTTCGATCATGCCGACAGCCAGGATGTAGCCTTGCTTCAGGTTTTTCTGCTGCAGGAACTTTTGGATGTCTGCTTCGCGTTGCGGTTGGAATTGCTCTCCCGCTGCTTCCCAGACGATCCATACGCGGTCGTTCGGGACGTTTAGCAGTTTGTTCAGGTCGCGTTGGGTCGCGCCGGACACGGCGATGATCGAGCGGGCGCCATGAACCGAACGGCGAATCGCCCACTGCATGTATTTCCGGAATTTTACTGGATAGGTCTCAGGATGCGCGAATACGGTCAGATCGTGAATCGTGACGACTGTCGGCGGTGAATCGCAACGCGGACAGAGGAACGCCGGGCCGTGGAATAAATCAGCTCCTTCCGCGCGTAGGATGCCCGGCAGCCGGAACCACATCCAGATATCGCCCGCCGGATGGTGCTGATAATCGGGCGCGCCGAAGTACGGCTGGAAGTTATCCGGGGCGCTCAGATTTTCCCAAGCGTCTTCTTCCAGGATGAAGCAGCGATATTCATTTTCCCGGTCCACGTGCATCAGGCCCTTGAGCAATGAGCGGGTGTAGACTCCTACGCCGGTCATCGACCGGCGCACAGTCCGGGCGTCGAAGAAGATCTTCATTTGGTTCCAGCCTCGTTCACGTCGAGTTTCACGGCGCCGCCGATGCGCAGATTGAAACGTTTCGCTGCATCGCCAAGATTCACACCGATTTCCAGTGCGCCGTCGCTGCCCCAGTAGATCAGCGGTTTGTCGGGAGACGCTTCGGCAAAGGTGCGTCGGAGCGCGACTCGTTCTCCGTTCGCCGTCTGCCAGACCAGCGTTGCGCCGCTTGGGCAATGCTGCTCCGTCCATTCACGCGACAGATTCAGCACGGCGTTGCCAAAGTGGTCCACGTGCATGATCTGCGCCAGTATTTCAGCCGGACGTCCTGATTTCAATACTGGTTCCGGCAATCGCAACTCCACGGGATCCGGCATTTCTGGTCCGCATTGCGTGAAGTCTTCTCCGGCCAGCCAGTGCGCAGCCGCCGGCGCGAATACATCCCGTCCGTGGAACGTATTCGATCCGCTGCCGTAGAGCCATGCGGCGTTTTGCAATTCCCGCGCTTCGCATGGGCTCAGCAAACGCCGTATGGGATCAAGCAGACCGTTATCCGGCGCGATGAAACGATACTCCCGTCTCTCGAAGGCGCCGCGCATGGCCATCGCCCGGCGCGCCATGCCCACTTTCGGATCCACGATGCAACAGAACACGGCGCCCGCAGGGAAATGGCGGAACTGCTCACGTAAGACCCATGCTCCATGCGCCACGTTGCCGGGCTCGATTTCGTGCGTCAGCGCGATTACGGAGCAGCCTGGAGCGATACTGGCGATCACGCCTTGCATCACGCCCGCGTACCAGTCGCGCGAGCCGAAATCGGTCAGCAATACGAGCGGCGGTGAATCAGTCATGGCTGTAAAATCCGTTAGTGCTCTGTCGCGCGTGACTTTCAGTGTTTGATTTTCAGCACGACCTCAATCGTCAACAAAGTGCAAAAAATCGACAGTGAAAAAATCGCCGGGGCGAAATAAATCCGCTTCAACCGTTCCAGGTCATGAATCCAGCGTATCAGCTCGACGTAGCAGCGGAAGGAAAAGAAGATCGTGAAAATGATCGCTGCCCATCCGGCATAGATGCATGTTTGTCCGGCGAATGGTTCCAACACGAAAAAAAACTCCATCAACAGATGCCCCACGATGAAAGGAAACAGCGTCGCGGCGACTGTGTTCGCGCAGAGCGCCAGCGTCGTTTGCGCATGAAACAGTATGCGCAGTCCGCAGTATGTGAAGATGAAAAGAAAGAAGGGCAGGCTGATGTAGAAGACGCTGATTTCGATGAAGGAGGCTGCTTCCGGAAGTTTGCGCGAGACCAGCAATGTCACCGTCGTCGGCAGCAGCAAGACATACGCAATGAGCGCGCCGAGGGGCGCGCTCCACTTTGGATTTTTTCCGAGATTGGGGATTCGTTTGTCCGGTTCGATATAGAGCTGCAGCAGTTCCATGAACTGCTCGAAGGCTTCAAGCAGCATGCGCTTGGCCAGTTGCGTTGAAATCGAGCGATTCATCACTCGCCGCCATGGTCAGCGTCGTTCGTTTCCGTCCGCGCCTCTGCCGCATCTTGCACAGCGGCCGTCTCCTCCTGTTTCAATTGCTCCAGCAGCGCCTCGATCCGGCTCGCATGGTCAAAGTTGCGGTCGAAAATAAATTTTACATCCGGCGTGAATCGCAGAGAAATTCGCTGGCCCAGTGCGGAGCGGATGAAGCCCTTCGCGTGCTCCAGCGCTTCCAGCAGTTCCGCTTCGCCTTCCTGTTCGAGGGTGCTGACGAAAATCAATGCGTGGCGCAGATCTTTGCTGACCTTCGCGCGGCTCACCGTGATCATCCGCAGCCGTGGATCTTTCACTTCATGCAAGAGGATCGTGGCGACTTCCTCGCGGATCAATTCTTCCAATCTGGGTTTGCGCGGTTTGCTCAATGCAACGTCCTTTTCATGTCCGCCCTGGCCGGGCGTCACAGCGTCTGCTTGATTTCCTCAAGTTCAAAGCATTCGATGACGTCGCCTTCCTTCACATCCTGGTAGTTCTCCAGTTGGACGCCGCACTCCAGGCCTGAGACCACGCTGCTCACATCGTCTTTCACGCGCCGCAGACTGCTGAGCTTGCCTTCGTAGACGGTCACGCTGTCGCGCACCAGGCGCGCCTGGGCTCCGCGTTGCAGCTCGCCTTCGAGCACCATGCAGCCGGCCACGTTGCCGACTTTGCTGACCTTGAAGGTCTTCAGCACATTGGCCCGGCCGCGGAAGTTTTCCTTGTAGACCGGCTCCAGCATGCCCACCAGCGCCTTTTCGATGTCCTCGACCAGTTTGTAAATGATGCGATAGGTGCGGATTTCCACGCCTTGCGCCTGAGCCTGAAGGTTCGCGTTGTTTTCCGCGCGCACGTTGAAGCCGATGATGATCGAGTTGGTCGCCATCGCCAGCGTCACGTCCGACTCGCTGATCGCGCCGACGCCCATGTGGATGAAGTTCACCTTCACCCGCTCTTGCGGCAGTTTGTTCAGCGAATCCTTGACCGCCTCGACGGAGCCCTGCATGTCCGCCTTGAGGATCAGATCCAGTTCCTGCACCTTGCCTTCTTCAATATGCTCATGCAGGTTTTCCAGCGTCACCCGGCTGATTTTGCGCAGGCTCTGTTTGCGGCGGCGTTGCATCCGTTTTTCCGCCACGTCGCGCGCCACGCGTTCGTCCTTCACTACGATAAATTTTTCGCCGGCGTCCGGACATCCGCTCACGCCGATCAGCTCCACCGGCTTGCTCGGACCAGCTTCCTGAACCAGTTCGCCGTGCTCGTTGCGCATACGGCGCACACGGCCGCTCACCGTGCCGGCCACGAAGGGATCGCCCAGTTTCAGCGTTCCCTTTTGCACCAGCACCGTGGCCACTGCGCCGCGATTCGGATCCACGTGCGATTCGATAATCGTGCCTTCGGCCGGGCGCTGGGTGTCTGCCGTAAGCTCCAGCACTTCGGATTGCAGCGCGATGTGCTCCAGCAATTTGTCGATCCCTTGCCGCGTTTTGGCGGAAACCTCGACGAAGAGATTCTCGCCGCCCAGGTCTTCCGGCACGATTTCGTGGTGCATCAGCTCGTTGCGCACTCGTCCAATATTGGATTCGGCTTTGTCGATTTTGTTAATCGCCACGATGATCGGCACTTTCGCGGCTTTGGCGTGGTTGATCGCCTCCACCGTCTGCGGCATCACGCCGTCATCCGCCGCCACTACCAGCACCACCACGTCCGTCACGCCCGCGCCGCGCGCGCGCATTGCGGTGAACGCTTCATGGCCCGGCGTGTCGATGAAGGTGATCGCGCCATGCGGAGTGTGCACGTCATACGCGCCGATGGATTGCGTAATGCCGCCCACCTCGCCGCCCGCGATGTCGCTTTTACGGAAGGCGTCCATCAGCGATGTTTTGCCGTGATCCACGTGTCCCATCACGGTCACGATCGGCGGACGCATCGACAGGTTTTCCGGATTGTCCGGCAACATCAATTCCGCAACGTCGTTTGCGTCCGTGTCCGGGATGAATTCCAATTCCACGTTATGTTCTGTTGCGATCAGTTCGTAAGAATCGGGCGTCAGCACGTCGTTGATCGTCGCCATTTCGCCCATCATCAGCAGCGTGCGCATCACTTCATTCACCGGTACGCTGATTTTATCCGCGAATTCGCCCAGCGTCAGATCTTCCGCCATTCGGACTTGGCGCGGGCCTTCGTCGCGTTTGGCGGATGGTTGAATCGGCTGTTGTCCGGCCGCGCCGGGTTTACGTTTGCGCATCTGGCCGCGCACCGGTCCGGTGCCCGTGGGCATGTCCTCGAATCCAACGTCTTTTTCCGTGATGATGCGCGTCGGTTTCACGCGTCCTTTGCGCCTGCGTCCCCCCTTGTCGCCGCCCGCGGTTTCTCCGCCAGCGGGGCCGCGGCGCCGGCCGCGATGGTCCTTGTCCATCTTCATCACGTCGATTACGGGGATATTCACCGCAGCCAGATCGACTTTTTCTTCGGATTTCCGGTCTCCGCCGCGTTGTTCGCCACGATGTTCGCCGCGTGGTTCGCCGCGTTGCTCGCCGCGTTCTTTTTTCTTGCGCCGGCGATCTTCGCGTTTGGGTTTGCGGGCGTCCGGATCTTCAATGGGGATGTCGCCAAAACGCCGGGTTTTCTGCACCATTTGCGCGATCGGCGAGAAGTTCACCGGCGGACGCGTCTCATCCTGTTTCTGTTGTTGCTGGGGAACGTCTTGATCTTTCCTGGGCCGTGGCGCGCGCGCTTCAGCCGGATGGGCCGGAGCGCTTTGTGTGCGAGTGGCGGCAGGGGGCATGCCGGGAGGAAGGTCTTTTCCTTTGAGTTTGGCGATCAGACGGGCGGCTTTCAGCTTGCGCTGGGTTTCTTCGTCCGCCGCATCTCCGGCTTGCGTCTCATCAGCGGCGTCTTCCGATGAATCCTGCTGTTTGTTTTGCTCGCGCTGTTTTTTGATTCGCTGCCGCGCCGCTTCCAGTTTGCTGCTCAGCAGCTCCTTTTCAGCGTCTTTGCGCGCTTTGACTTCAGAGCGTAGCTGTTCGATCTCCGACTGCACATCGGCGCCGTCTTCGGCGGGAGAGGCGTCCTGCCGGTTTTCATAGAATTCCTTCAACCGCTTCGCATCCTTGTCGTCAACCGACGAGGAGGCGGTGGTCACGGCGATTTTCATTCGCGCCATCTGTTCGATCAGATCGCGGCTCTTGATTCCAAGGTTTTTGGCGAGTTCATGAACTCTCATCGATACTGCGCTTCCCTTTTATGGGTTTTTAAGGTACTGGTGTTATCCTTTGCCGGATGAGCCAAGTCAATCCCGAACTTCAGGCCTTTTCCAGCGGTTTTTTCATCATCCATCGCGATGGCTGGCTATTCAGGCGTCTTCTTCCGAGTCGAAAATCGTATCCTGTTCGGAAAGATCGACTTCCTCCTCTTCGCCTTCCGCGATTTCCGGGGCGGCTGCGGAGTCGTCGTCAGCTTCAACCTCTGCCGGTTCGGACTCTTCGCTCTCCTCCGCCTCTGGCTCGGGATCTGCTTCGCCGTGTTCCGAGGGCTCCGAGGCCGTAGCGTCGGTTTCCAACGGCTCTTCCGCGTTTTCCGGTGTCTCGTCCTCGTCGGTTTCGGCTTCCCGTTGCATCTCCTCCAGAGCCTCGTAATAATCCCGCGCGGCGTCAACGATCGTTTCCGCCAGCTCCGGATTGCCGCCGATCAGCGCGTCGATCTCGATGTTGGCCGAATTCGCGATTTTTTCCACCGAGTTGTAATCCGACGAGTTATAAAAAGACGAGCGCTGTTCGTCGCTCAGGTCCGTGATCTGGTTCAGGAAATCCTCAAGATAGCGCTGTTGAATCTCCGTGGAGGCTTTCTGCGCGCGCAGCTGCGCGTCGCCGCGAATGTCGATCTTCCATCCCACGAGCTGTGAAGCCAGCTGCACATTCTGGCCCTTCTGGCCGATCGCCAGCGCCAGGTTCTCCTCGGGCACGATGATCGAGGCCCGTTCATCCGCATTGTTCAGGTCCATCGAAACGATTTTGGCCGGCTTCAACGCGTCGCTGATGAATTGCGCCATGTTTTTACTGTATGGAATGATGTCGATCTTCTCATTCTCGAATTCGTGCACGATCATCTGCACGCGCGAGCCCTTCATGCCGACGCACGCGCCGACCGGATCGACGTCCGGATTCATGCTCGACACCGCGATTTTCGTCCGCACTCCGGCGTGGCGCGCGATTTTCACGATCTTCACCGTGCCGTCCGCCACTTCCGGCACTTCCTGTTCGAACAGTTTGATGATCAGCTCCGGCGCCGCGCGCGAGAGGCGGATTTGCGGGCCTTTCTGTGCCTTTTCCACGGAAAGCACGAGGCATTTCAGCCGGTCGCCGAAGTTATAGCGCACGCCGCGCGGAATCTCCGAGCGTGGCAGCAGCGCTTCAGCCTTGCCGATATTGATCACGGCGTCGCCGCGCTCAAAACGCTGCACCACGCCAGTCACGATGGCGCCGACGCGCCCTTCGAATTCGTCGAACACTTTGTCGCGCTCGGCGTCGCGCAGGCGCTGGATCACCACTTGCTTGGCGGATTCCGCCGCGATGCGGCCCAGCACTTTCGGATCGATTTCCACGCGAAGCTCTTCGCCCAGTTCGATGTCTTTTTTGATCTTGCGCGCTTCGCGCAGACCGATCTCCAGGCGTTTGTTGCGCACAATCCGGACCACAGTCTGCATCACGGTCAGACTCAGCTGTCCTTTTTCCAAATCGATATGCGGCATCGCGTCATGATACATGGATAGATTCTTCCGCGACGCTGTAATCAGCGCTTGTTGGATCGCTTCGCTGATCACATCCGGATCCAGATCTTTTTCTTTGCTGATCTGCTGAATGAAGTTTTTCAGATTCGCAATCTGCATTACTCGGCACCCCAGAGCAAAATAAAAAGTGGGCCGGAGCCCACTTTGCGTCTCATCGAATCCTAGATTGTACGAAAATAATTACGGACTGCAAGCCTTTTATTTCGATTTTTTACGCATATTTTGCGATCCCAAACCGGCGAAACGGATCGGCGATCTCGCCTGTTGCTCGACGTTGAGCTCACCCACTTTCGTCGCAGGAACATTTTTAAGCAACTATTGCTATTTCAGAATCGCTATCGGTATCGGGATCACAATCGTTTGATGCGACATTTTCATTCTGTTGACGGTTGTTTCGATCCCGATCCCGATTTCGATAGCGACGCCGATTGACATTGAATGTGCTTGAGATAACTTCTGGTCTTCGCTGATGCGCCGCCATGAATCCTGTTGACACTGTTTCCACCCGGCGGGATAATCCAGGTTCAATCAACAACGGGCGCAACTCTCTTAAGCTACAGGATGATAATCTCTTTAATCATGATTCCTGATAAGCGCTGAAAGCGCTGAGTATCTCAGCCCAG
>JAFGJS010000048.1 GCA_016928995.1 Candidatus Sumerlaeota bacterium
ATTTTCACCAAAAGCGGCTTATTTTTCCATATTTTGCTCCATATTTCATTGAAAATCGGTTCACAAGCGGCATAAGTAGCAGATCCACACCAAAAGGGGAAGAACCAAAAAGATAATGTGGTCCAAGAAGAGCCGCTATTATTTTATGGATAGATAGTATTTATCGATAATGATAAATACTATTTTCATTGCATGTGTGTAGTTATATTTTCCATGAATAGCTACTAATCAAGGACGCTTATATGCGGAGGCGAAAGTGAATGTCGTTTTTTGGAAGTGTCGCAACCCAGGGCGGCTGTGCCACATTCAAGGGATACGACAAAAACTTTTGAGAACTGTGATATCGCAAGACAAAGCGGGAGCGACCGTCCCGGTCGCGAACTTTCGGGGTTGAGGACAGCCCCTCCCACTTCAAGGGCTGCGCCCCGCCACTTGATATCCACTCCACAATCGAAATCGGGATCGGGATCGGGATCGGGATCGAAATCGCTATTAAAAAAACGACGACACCGATACCGATTTCGATCCCGATGGCGATAGCGATTGCGATTGCGATTCTGAAATGGCAATTGTGACATTAGAAAGCTCCTGTTTTTTCCATGGCGCACGCGGTCAATGTTTGACAAACGTCACGAATCTTTCTAAAGTGATCCTCCATAAAGCATAATACATTCGGCTTTCCATAAACGGGAGCTACTCCCGTGAAGAAGCCCCAAGGACTACAAGATGGCAAAACTGCGCATTATGGTTGTGGATGACGATCCCGATTCCCAACTGATCTTGAGCAAGATTCTTCAGCCGCACTACGACGTTCATTTGGCCGATAACGGGCTGGACGCGCTGGAGAAACTGGAGAGCCTCGATCCGGACATTGTGCTGGCCGACGTGGCCATGCCGGTGATGAACGGCTGGGAATTCGTGGAGCGGCTGCGCAAACAGCCGCAGTTCCAGAAAATCCCGGTCGTTTTTCTCTCGGCGATGGTGCAGAAAAACCACATCAAAACCGGCTACGACAGCGGCGCCGATTTGTACCTGACCAAGCCCATCGAGCCGGACCGCCTGCTGCGGATGCTGGAGATGCAGGTGCGCGAACGCAACCTGGTGCCCAAGGAGGCGCTGAACGCCACGGTGGACTCGGGCAAGTATGTGATTGATGAAGATGAGCCGGAGCCGCCGACCGAGCCGCTCGAGCCGATGCACCGGGCGCGCGTGCTGATCGTGGACGACGATCAGGATCTGGCCATGATCATGAAGATGGAGCTTTCCCGTTTCTACGAAGTCGTCGTCTCGCACGACGGCCTGAGCGCAATGGACACGGCGCTGAAATGGAAGCCGGACATCTTCGTGATCGACTGGATGATGCCCAAGGTTTCGGGATACCAGATGGTGGAAATCCTGCGCCGCACGCAGAATTTCCATCATTCGCCAATCATCTTCATCTCGGCGAAGAGCTCGCCGCGCGACAAGATGATGGTCGAACGGCTCGACGTGGCGGCGTATCTGCCCAAGCCATTCCTGCCGTCAGACTTGACCATGGTGATCGATAAGGAAATCAACAAGCCCGGTTTTCAAATCAATCCGAACCGTCCGCCGTTGCCGGATGAACTCCGCACGGGACGGCAGGAGAACGCGGAAGAGCCGGGGAATGACAGTGTGAAATGGCAGGATTAGGCCGCGCGATGGCCTGAGCTTCTGCAAAAAGAAATTGGACGCTATAAACATCTTATGTGTGGACGATACACTCAGACTGCGCCGTTGACGTTGGACAAACTGCAACGGCGCTTTGTCATTGATTGGATCCATCCCGACACGCCGCCAGGGCCGCGTTACAACATCGCCCCGACGCAAATCGCGCCGGTCCTGATGCAAGACGGCCAGCGGCGCATCGCGCTGCCCATGCGCTGGGGGCTGGCGCCCAGCTGGGCGCAAGACGAGAAGATCGGCGCGCGCATGATCAACGCGCGCGTGGAAACCATCGCGGAAAAACCAAGTTTCCGTCAGGCGTTCTTCCAGCGGCGATGCATGGCGCTCGCCGACGGTTTTTACGAATGGGTGCAGGATTCCGGCGGCGCCAAGCAGCCCTATCGCTTCGTGCTCAAGTCGCGCGAACCTTTCGGCTTCGCCGGTCTCTGGGAGCGATGGCAGCCGCCCGGACGGACTCCGTTGCTCACGTTCACCATTATCACGCGCCCGGCTAATCAATTCATGAAGCCGTACCATCCACGCATGCCGGTGATCCTGCGCCGTCAGGACGAAGCGGCGTGGCTGGATCCCGAGCTGCGCGACAAAGACGCACTGATGCAGCTCTTGCTCCCGCGCAAATCGCGCATGATGGAGTGTCACCCCGTGGCCGATGTCGTCAACTCCCCTCATCACGACACCCCTCAATGCGTCGAACAGCAATTGGAACTGTTTTAACCGAACTTCCAATGTGGATTCTCCCCACAACCTAAAGGAACCTCTAATCATTCACCACAGAGACTCGAAGACACAAAGAACCGAATTGGGATCAACAGTAAATACAATGATTGAAATCTATGCGTGCTCCATGACTTCGTGTGAAAATTGTAATGATTTTGAGACGGCCTAAATTCAAAAACCAAAACAAATTAGAAATTGAAACACGCCGCACATTGATCCCGGAACATGGCTGATCTCTCTGCGCCACCGCGCCTCTGCGGGAAAAAATTCGCAGAGCAGATCTGATGCAAGATTCATATTGTCAGTCTATTCGCGGATGACTGCGGCGAATTTCTTATTTTTTATGATGGCAGACAAGGATTAAGGCGCCAGTAATATTAAATCTCACGCAAAGTCACAGAGCATGCAAAGATTGGACAATTGTGTTCGAAGCACATTAATAGATGCTCTGTGTCCTCGGTGTACTCTGTGGTGAATTTTAAAGGTTCCATTATTTAACGCTTATCTCGACCTTCCCTAAAAATATCGAACACCAAATTTGTGTTGCAATTCCAGTGTCCTGACGCAAAGTGGAGCCTCTTACGATATGCGCCGCGCGACGCGGCGGCAAAGGCGAAGACTCGATGAAACGCATGATTGTCACAGGCTCCAGCGGACTGATCGGCTCGGCCGTGTGCGAATATTTTCATGGCCAGGGCTGGGAGATCCACGGCATTGACAACAATCAGCGCGCCGTGTTTTTCGGACCGGAAGGCGACACGCGCTGGAATCAGCATCGGCTGCAAGAGACGCTGTCGCGCTTCACGCATCATGAACTCGACGTTCGCGACCGCTCCAACGTGCTCGGCGCTGTCGAACAGATCCAGCCGAAGGCCATCGTGCACGCCGCGGCGCAGCCTAGCCACGACCGGGCGGCGGCGATTCCTTTCGACGATTTCGACACCAACGCCGTGGGCACGCTGAACCTGCTCGAGGCGACGCGGCGTTTCGCGCCCGAGGCGCCGTTCGTATTGCTCTCCACGAACAAGGTCTATGGCGACGCTCCGAATCGCATCGCGCTGGAGGAACTCGAAACGCGCTGGGATTACAACGATCCGGCGTATGAACAAGGCATTCCCGAGTCGCTCTGCATCGACCAGTGCAAGCATTCGCTCTTCGGCGCGAGCAAGTCCGCGGCGGACCTGTTGACCCAGGAGTACGGACTGTACTTCGGCATGAAGACCTGCTGTCTGCGCGGCGGATGCCTCACCGGACCGGGCCACTCCGGCGTCGAACTGCACGGCTTTCTGAGCTACCTGATCCGCTGCAACCTGGAGCAACGGCCGTATCGCGTGTACGGCTACAAAGGCAAGCAGGTGCGCGACAACATCCACAGTCTGGACGTGGCGCGATTCATTGACGGCTTCATCCGCGCGCCGCGTTGCGGCGAGGTGTACAACATCGGCGGCGGCAAGGCGAACAGCTGCTCGATCCTGGAGGCGTTCGAACTCGCGGAGCGCCTGTCGGGCGAGCCGATGCAGTTTGAGTACGACGAACGGAACCGCATCGGCGACCACATTTGCTACTACAGCGATCTGCGCAAGGCTCGCGCGCATTATCCGGAATGGGACATCACCGTGTCGCTCGAACAAATCTTCGAGCAAATCGCCGCCGCCTGGCGCGTGCGTATGAGAAAAGGGTCTGGGGTCTAGGATCTGGGGTCTGGATTGGAAGGCGTGCTTAAAGCCAGTATAAAAGGTACATAAAAAATTATGATTCTCGCACAGAGATGAAAAGGGGGGAAATCTATCCCTCGTGTCTTCGTGTCTTTGTGGTGAATTTATAAAGGTTGCTTAAAGTTCATTTTCAGCTGTTGAACATTGATAATGATGAGCCAAAGATTCTATTCGCAGCATCAAATATTCCATCACCAGACCCTAGACCCTGAACCCTAGACCCTTTGTGCGCTATGCTTAAATTGGCTTACATCATTGAAAGCCTCTCCCCGCTGCTGACCGGCACGACGTCATCGGCGCAGGGATTGACTTTGGCGCTGAAACGGCGCGGCGTGGATCTGCGCATCGTGGCGCGCTGCCCCGATCGCGAGGCCGCAGCGGTTGAGCGGCGCTTCGAAGGGCTGGCGCGCCTGGTGAAAGATTCGGAAAGCCGCGCAACATTCGCGCAGGCGATTGACAATGCCGTGGCATGGTGCGATCTGGCGCAGATCTCCGGCGTCTGGGATCCGTCCACGCGCATGGCCGCGGCGTCCGTGCGGCGGCATGGCAAGCCGCACATCTACAGCGTCCGCGGCATGCTCGATCCCCGGCGGCTGCGCGACAAGTGGTGGAAGAAATGGCCGTACGCCGTGCTGCTGGGCCGCCGCACGTACGCGCGAGCATCGGCGGTTCATGCGCTCACGCCCGATGAGGAAGGTTATCTGCGGCAATGGCGCTATCATGGACCGGTGTTCATCACGCCGAACGGCGTGGAACTGCCGCAACGCGAAGCCGGTCCGGAGCCGTTTTACGACGCTTGCCCGCAGGCGCGCGGCAAACGCGTGCTGCTCTATCTCTCGCGCATCGACCGGCAAAAGGGCGGCGAGGAGCTGATTCGCGCGTTCGGGCAACTCGCGGAGCGCTATCCCGATTGGCTGCTGGTGATGGCTGGCAACACGCAACAGCCGAAATTCCTGCAGCGCGTGAAAGAACTGGTTCAGCGTGAAGGTTGGAACGGCCGGATTGTGTTCCCGGGATTTCTCTACGAAGACGCGCGATGGTCGGCGTTGGAAACCGCCGAGATATTTACGCTGCCGTCGTACAGCGAGGGTTTCAGCAACGCGATCCTGGAAGCGCTGGCCTGGAATTGCGCCTGCTTGATCACGCCGCATTGCAGTTTCCCGGATGTCGTTGAATGCGGCGCGGGGCTGTCGGTCGAACCGGCGGTGGAAACACTAACTGGCGCGCTGGAGGAATTGCTTTCATCGCCCGCTGAAACGCTCGCCGGCATGGCCCGCAAAGGCCGCGCGCTTGTCGAAGCGCGCTACACCTGGGATGCCGTGGCGGCACAGATGATCGAGCAATACCGGAAAATTCTGACATGAGAGAATCGCTGATTTGAGCGAGAGGCCAGCGGCGATTCTATGTTGCACAAGGCGGATTTCAACACGCGCTTTTTGGACTGCGGCGGCCATGCCGCCGCCTTGGCTGCGAGGCTGGAGCGAATAAAGATCCGCTCTTCAAGGCGCAAGCATGGCTTGCGCACTCCGAAAAATGCATGGCGTGAAATCTTCTACAGTTCCTTCATTGTCGCGCGGGCGGCGTCGAGGGTGGCGCTGATTTCCTGTTCGCCGTGACATACGCTGATGAAACCCGCCTCAAAGGGCGACGGCGCAAGGTAAACGCCGCGCTCCAGCATCTTCCAGAAATACTTGCGAAAACGAACGGCGTCGGCCTTTTTCGCATCGGCGTAGTTACGCACTTCGCCGCTGGTGAAATAGGCGCCGAACATCGAACCGGCGCGATAAACCTTCAATGGAATGTTCGCGGCTTGCGCAGCATCCTGCAAACCTTCCACGAGTGCGGCGGCCGCGCTGTTCAGCTTTTCATAAACCGCCGGATCGCGCAGTTGCTCCAGCGCGGCGATCCCGGCGGCCATCGCCAGCGGATTGCCCGAAAGCGTGCCGGCCTGATACACCGGACCTTCGGGCGCAAGCTGAGCCATGATTCCGGCCTTGCCGCCGAACGCCGCCGCCGGCAGTCCGCCGCCCAGCACTTTGCCCAGACACGTCAGGTCCGGCTCGATGCCATAGGCTTGCTGCGCGCCGCCGGGACTGACGCGAAAACCGGTCATCACTTCGTCCAGAATCAGCAGCGCGCCATGCCGTGTGCACAGCTCGCGCAGAGCGGGCAGAAAATCGTCATCCGGCAGCACGCAACCGATATTGCCCGCCACAGGTTCGACGATGACGGCGGCGACCTGACCGTCATTGGCTTCGAACAACCGGCGCACGGCCTCCGCATCGTTGTACGGCGCGGTCAGCGTGTCGTTCGCCGTGCCGGGCGTCACGCCGGGCGTGCCGGGTATGCCCAGCGTGGCCACGCCCGATCCGGCTTCAACCAGAAAACTGTCCGCATGACCGTGATAATTGCCTTCGAACTTGATGATCTTGTCGCGCTGCGCATAGCCGCGCGCCAGCCGCACGGCGCTCATCGTGGCCTCCGAACCGCTGCTGACGAAGCGCATTTTCTGCATGGAGGGAAAGAATTCCTGCACCAGACCGGCCAGGCAGAATTCGAGCGCCGTGGGCGCGCCAAAGCTCGTCCCCTTTACGGCGGTCTCCTGCACAGCGGCCACGACCTTGGGATTGGCGTGGCCAAGGATCATCGGCCCCCAGCTCAACACATAGTCGATGTACCGGTTCCCGTCCGCGTCGGTCAGATACGCCCCATCCGCCGACTCAATGAACAGCGGATTCCCCTCGACCGACTTAAACGCCCGCACCGGGCTGTTCACTCCACCGACTAAAATATCACGCGATTGGGCGAAGAGCTGTCCGGATTTGGTATGGCTCGTCATGCGTAATCCTCTCGCGTCACCCGTTGGCGGCTTGGAATTCCTGCATGAATTTCGCCAGGGCTTCGACGCCGGCCTTAGGCATGGCGTTATAGATGCTGGCGCGGCAACCGCCGACGCTGCGATGGCCCTTGAGGTTCTTCAGGCCGGCGGCGTTACTTTCAGCGAGGAACTTCGCAGTCAGCTTGTCGCTGGACAGCGTAAAGACCACGTTCATCTGCGAGCGGTCGCTCGCCTTCACCGGGCTGTTGTAGAAGCCGCCGCTGCCCTCCACAACGTTGTAAAGCAGCGCGGATTTCTCCTCTGCGGCGGCCTCCATCGCGCTCAGGCCGCCATTCGCCTTGATCCACTTGAGCACCTTGCCCATGATCCAGATGGAGAACATCGGCGGGGTGTTGTAGAGCGATTGATTGTCCACATGGGGGCCGTAGCGGAGATACGCGGAAAGGTTCGGATTCAGCCCCTCGACGATGCTTTTGCAGATGAAAACAACGGCGAGTCCGGCCGGGCCGAGGTTCTTTTGCGCACCGCCGTAGACCAGGTCGAATTTCTCCCACGGAATCGGACGGCTGAAGTATTCGGACGACATGTCGGCGACCAGCGGCACGCTGACCTCCGGCCAGGCGCTGAAGCGGATGCCGCCGATAGTCTCGTTCGAGGTGATGTGCAGATAGCGCGTGCCCGGTTCTACTTTGATCTCATCGCTTGCGGGCATGCGGGTGAATTTTTCGTCCGCGCCGCTCCAGGCCTCGTATACCTCGCCGCAGGGCTTGGCGTCGGCGAAGGCCTTCTTGGCCCAGCTGCCGCTCATCACGTAGCCGGCCTTGGCGCCGGGCGTCAGCAGATTCAGCGGAATCATGGCGAACTGCAGCGTGGCGCCGCCCTGGATCAACAACGGCTCGAATTCCGCCGGAGCGCCGAAAACCTCGCGCAGCAGGGCCAGCGCCTCTTGATGCACGGCGTCGTATTCCTTGGCCCGATGGCTCATTTCGATCAGCGACATGCCCGCGCCCTTGAAATCGACGAATTCCGCCTGTGCTTCTTCCAGCGCTTCCAGCGGCAACGTGCAAGGCCCCGCGCAAAAATTAAAGACTCGTTGGCTCATGGTTTCCAGTCCCCTTTTCCATTCAAGAATCCGCTGTTTCCGCGTCGTCAATCCCCTGCGGGAAAACAGCCGGTGATGTTTTTGTATGATTGCGAGGCTCTATACATGAGTCATTTTCCACAAGGTGTCCATGAAAAATTTGGCGCCGGATACGCCATCCACGAAAACCAGAAAACAACGAGATTGTGGAAATCGGACGGCGAAGCATTCCGATGTTGCCAGAAGCTTTGCCGGCGCGTTATCGTATGCCCAATCAATTTCGCGCAGCGAGCCGCGCAGCCAGGATGACTGGACATGACGCATCGGAAAATGACAGCGGGATGGTGGATCGGCGCGGCCTTGGCGCTGCTCTTGATCGCCCCGGCGCACGGCGACCGGATGGCGCTGAAAAACGGCAACGTGCTGCATGGACTGACGCTGCAACAGGAGGACTCGCGGGTTCAGTTTCGCGTGGATGCCAGCGACCTCTGGATTCCGCGCGGCCAAATCGCTTCGCTGGAACTCGATGATGAAGCGACGAACGCGTTGCTGCGGCTCGAAATCGCCTCGCAGCGCGGCCAGCTGGATGACGCGGCCGTGGAGGCGTTCCAGAGCGCGGCGCAATACTATCAGCCGGAACGGTTGCAGCGCGCGCTGACAGAGCGCGCAGGGGAACTGGTGGACGGTTTCGAACGCGCGGATGATGCGGCGCGGCAACGTTGGCTGGGACTGATGACGGGATTAGAGCGCGATCAGCCTGACGATCCGGCCTACGTCTGTCTGCTGGCGCGCCTGTTTGAACGCGCGGAATTGCCTGCGCAGGCACGCAAGACGTATTTACGGCTGCCGGAGGATTGGCTTGGCCGGCCGGAGCAAACAGAGCAACGCGCGCAAGCGGATGAATTTGCGAGCCGCGATGCGATCCGTACGTCGCGCGAGGAAGATTTCACGGCGGCGGCGGAAGATCTGGAACTGCTGACACTGACGGATTCGAAACACACCACCGGTCTTGCGGTGTTCGCGGCGATGGCGGAAGGCCGGGCGGCGTCGCGCCAGGGAGAGTGGCGCCGGGCGCTGGAACTCTATGAACAACGCATCAGCAAACTGGCGCCGGAACTATGGTATCATCGTTCCCGCGCAACGCTGCACGGCGCTGAGGCGGCGCTGACCGCCGAAGAACCGGACGCCGCGGCGCAATTCCGGGCGGCGGAGGTCTGGCGCGATTTCGGAGCGCAATGGCGCGAACGCGATTCGCTCGATCCGCCGATCGAGACGCTGCTGGAGCGCGCGGAGCATTGGATGGCGCACGGCGAACTGGCCGGCGCGCGCGCGTGCCTCGAGGCTTGCGACGCGCTCACCACCCGCTCAACCCAACGGCAATGGAAAATGCTGGAATATTACACGCTGGTCAGCGTGGACGCCGGGCGCACGCCGGACGTCCTGCGCGAACTCGTTCTGCGGATGATGGACGAAAAGCTCTTCGAGCAGGCGCGCGAGGGATGCCTGCGCCTGCGCAACATCGCAGGGCAAGAGGAACTGACAGACGCGCTGCTGCGTAAATTAGATCAGGAAGAAGCGCAGTGGCTGTTTCAAACGGCCAAGCAGGAATTCAAATACGGCGCTTATCATCGCACGCTGGATCTGCTGGCGCACTTCAAACGGCAATTTCCCGATTCCGGCTTGAGCGATCCGGCGGAGCAATTGGAGCGCCAGACTCGCGAGGCCATGATTCAACCGCCGGAGGGAACGCAACCGGAAAATCCGGGCGACGAGGCCTGGAATGATTTGGAACGGCTATATCTGGCTCGCGGCATGCACGACCGGCTGGATGAAACCGATCCCCGGCAGCATGACGACATGCCCCTGACCTGGCGCGAAGTGGAAAAAATCCGCGAAAATCCGGAGCGCTACGTGGAACTGCGCAGCGCGCGGCGCAACGACTGGCAACGGGCGTATCGCGCCGAGCAGCTGTATCTTGAGGCGCGGCGGCTCTGGCGCGAAGGGCATTACAGCGAAGCCTCGCGCGCCGGATTTGAAATCGTGAATCAACTCAGCGGCTCGATCTACGCCGAACTCTGGCTAGAATTGCAGGACGCGCTGCATATCGAATGGAAAGTGGAACTGATGCTCGACGGCCAGTCTGAACCGTTCGTGCTTCAGACATACCATCTTTCCAGTCAGGAACTGGAACGCGAACTAAAAACAATCAACGACGCCCTGTGAGGCGTAACTCATTTTTTCCGGCCTGTTACGGCAGGCAACGACTTCAATATTTTTTTCATACGAAGCTTTTTTTCATGCTTTTTACAACTTACAATTTTCCTTGTTTTGGGCGCAACTCTCTTAAGCTACAGGATGATAATCTCTTTAATCATGATTCCTGATAAGCGCTGAAAGCGCTGAGTATCTCAGCCCAG
>JAFGJS010000049.1 GCA_016928995.1 Candidatus Sumerlaeota bacterium
CGGCTCGAATCAGAAGTGGAACATCGCCGACCTGGGCAGCAGCGTGTACAGCATCCGCAGCTACCAGAGCGGCAACCTTGCCGCCGACGTCTGGAACTGGGGCACGGGCAACGGCACCAACATTGCGCTGTATACCTATTGGGGCGGCAATTCCCAGAAATACTATTTCGCGAGCGACAGCGGCTATTATCGCATCACGCCATATATCTCAAGCGGCCAATGCCTGGACGCCTATGGCACCGCGGACGGCTCCAATGTCGGCACCTGGTCCTACTGGGGCGGCACGAACCAGCAGTGGTCGGTTCAGGCGCCCTGATCATTGAACGCAATGGGATGAGCGTTCCTCCGGCGTTAAATCTTGTTTCTGCCGCCGGAGGAACGCAACGCCGAACAGCAGTCATGAAATCAGGAAGGATGAGCGCATCAGCGCGAAAATAATTTTTCTGAAGGAGGCGGTCATGATGAGTCGCATGAGAGGGGCAGGACTGGGAGCGGTGATGTTGCTCCTGCTGACGGCACTGTGTGTGAATGAGTCGTTTGCAGCGCGGCCGATGGAGAGTTTGGATCGCGGGATTGTGGCGGTTCGCACGGGGACTTCCAGCGCTTTTATCAGCTGGCGTTTGCTGGGATTGGATCCGTCGGGCATCGGCTTTAATCTGTATCGTTCGGCGAACGGCGGAACGGCGGTAAAACTCAACAGCTCCGTGCTGACCGGCGGAACGAACTACACGGACACGGTCTCCGACTTCACGCAAAGCAACACGTATTATGTAAAACCGGTGATCGGCGGCGCGGAGCAGGCGGCCAGCGGTTCGTTTACGCTGTCGGCCAATCATGCGACGGAACCGTGCGTCGTGGTGCCGCTGAACAGCGGGGCAGAAATTCATTTCGCCTGGGTCGGCGATCTGGACGGCGACGGCGAGTATGACTTTGTCATCGACCGGCTGAATTGGGGCAGCAGTTTCAAGATCGAAGCCTACAAGCGCGATGGGACGTTCTTGTGGGACGTTGATTATGGCGACAATAGTTTGAACCAGAACAATATTGAGGGCGGCTCTTCGGTCATCGACGTGGGTCATTGGGACGGCGTGACGGTTTACGATCTGAACAACGATGGCAAGGCGGAAGTGATCACCAAGATCGCGGACGGCGTGACGTTCGGCGATGGATCGACCTGGACCAACAGCAGCGACGACAAGCAGTGGATCGCCGTGCTGGACGGCATGACCGGCGCGATGCTGAACTACTCGGCGATCCCCACGACCTATATCTCGGACGGTCCGATGATGGCTCAGCTCGGCGTGGGCTGGGACGGTTCGCGGAATGTGATCTTCGCCCATCTGAAAAACCGGCAGGATGACGGCGACTTCAACACCATGACCTGCGCTTATTCCTGGAGCGGGAGCAGCTTATCCCGGCTATGGACGAGCACCGCATCGGGCGCCCAGGGCCATCAGATCCGGATCTGCGACGTGAACGGCGACGGCTGCGACGATCTGTGCCATATCGGCTACGCGCTGAATGGCGCCAACGGCTCGAAGCTCTATGACATAAGCGGCGTGGCGCACGGAGACCGTTGGCATATCGGCCGGTTCAATCCGGGCAGCAGCGGCATGCAGACATGGGGCGTTCAGCAGGACAACAGCAGCGGGCTTTGCGAGTTCTATTGTAACGTGAACTCCACCTCGCTGACATGGGGACATTACTTCGGCGTGTATGACATCGGACGCGGCGACGTGGGCGACATCGATCCTCGCTATTCGGGGTATGAGGCGTGGTCGTTCAGCGGCGTGTATAACGCCCCTTCGAACACTCTGATCACGAGCAGTTATCCGTATCCCTGCCTTCGTCTCTGGTGGGACGGCGATGTGTTGTCGGAGCAATTCAATGACGGAAAAATCGAAAACTGGAATTACTCGGGCAGCTATGTTGAGCGCCAGCTGACGACGTGGAATTATCAAAGCGCCACCCGCAGCGATCGCGGCGCGCCGTTGTTTTATGGCGATATCCTCGGAGATTGGCGTGAAGAATTAGTGATGAGCAACTATGAGGATTATTCGAGATTGATTATCTTCACTTCGCCGATCGCGACGGACACGCGGATTTATACGCTGGCGCACAATCCCTACTACCGTAATGACATGACGGTGAAAGGCTATATGCAATCGCACCATACGGATTACTATCTGGGCGACGGCATGAGCACGCCGCCCACGCCGGATATCAGCTATGATGGCAGCGAAAGCGGAAGCAGCATCACCGGGAGCTATCTGCTCATTTCCAATCGCGCCAGCGGCAAGGCGATGGACGCAGGCGGCAATAGCAACGGTTCGAATGTGCAAATCTGGACGTACTGGGGCGGCACGAATCAACAATGGAACATCGCCGACCTGGGCAGCAGCTTGTATAGCATCCGTAGCGCCCAAAGCGGCAATCTTTCCGCTGACGTTTGGAATTGGGGCACGGTCAACGGCACGAATATCGCGCTATATACTTACTGGGGCGGAAATCCTCAGAAGTATTATTTCACGGATGCCGATAGCGGATACTACCGCATTACGCCGTATATCGCGAGCGCTCAGTGCCTGGACGCCTATGGCACATCGAACGGCTCGAACATCGGCACATGGTCGTACTGGGGCGGCACGAATCAACAGTGGTCGGTTGAAGCGCCGTGACCGTCATTCAAGATGAGTGGTTCATTTGATCGAGGCGCTGATTGTAAGTTATGTAACATCTCCTTCTTTTTTGGTTACGCACTTGCCCGCATCTTGCCATGGATGCGGTTTTTTTTTGTGGGATATGTTATGATGCGATGTCTTTGCGCAGGAAAAGCGCCAGTGTTCCGAGGAGGATGACAATTACGCTTGCGATCAGGATGCAATTATCGGCCCAGTTGATCGCGCCGGTGGAGAATACTTTTGTCGGATCGGCGTAATGGAAGGGAGTCAGCCAGGCGAGCCATTGCGCAACGTCCACGATGTTGAGGGCTTTGTCGAAGATGAAACTGAACAGGAGATACCCTGCGCCGGCGCTGTTTGGTCCGGGAAAGCCGAAGACCTCGCACGCTTCGATGCGCAGGTTCAAGTCCTCGACGCCGCGGCAAGCACGATAGAACTTCGTCAGCTGATTGGTTCAATGATGGACATTCGCCTGAGATGTTCGTTGATTGATCCTGAATAATCAAGCGCACAGATGCTTCTATTGCTGCATTAATACCGGCCATGTTGATTGGTGCGCCTTGTTCTTGAATACCGCGGCCAGTTATTCAGCTTTTTTGGACGGTGGAATAGTAAGGCAACATGCCTAACGTTCGGCATCAGCGGCATGGCAGCAGCGATGACTGGATGTTTGTCCAGGTCTGGGCGATTATTTCTTTTTTTCTTTTTTCAGTTGCCGTTTTTCCTTGAGGCTTAGTTTAGCCTTTTTCTGTTCTTCCTTTTTACCTTTGTCTTTCTTTCCTGATTCGCCCATAGCTCTTTCTCCTTTATCGCCTCGAAATCCAACAGCTTATCGAAGTGATTTTTTCTCAAAGAAGCTAATCGTATTGGCCGTTATATGTCAAACCAATAACAAAACATCGATAAATCATGAAGGGCATAACGGATGTCATGCGCCTTGGAATGAAAGGCAATATTGTTTATCCGAGCGCCCGCTTGGATTGCCTATTACTGAACGAGCAGAATGTCGATTTGGTGCATTTGTTCCTTGCTCAATGGACCGAATTGCATGGCGTTGATGTTTTCTTCGGCTTGCTTGACGGTTTTGAAGCCGGGAATGGGGATCGTGTTTTCGCTGCGGGCCCAGATCCAGGCGAGGGCGCCTTGCGCCAGGGTGCGGCCTTCGCTGGTGAGGATCTGGCGGATGGCGTCGAGCTTCCGCAGCCAGGCGGGATTGGGCTTGCCGCCTTTGATGCCTTCGTACCATTCGACGTTGCGGCGCACATCGTCGGCGGGGAAGCGCGTGCTTTCCTGGAACTTGCCGGTGAGCAGCCCCATGGCCAGCGGGCTGCGGTTGACGCTGGCCAGGTTGCGCTCTTCGCAGAGCGCGAGGATCTCCGCGTTGTAGCTGAAGACGTTCATGTGCTGCTGCACGGCGATGCAGTGCGGGCCTTCGGCGAAGACCTTGACGCGCTCCAGCGAGTCGGTGCTCCAGGCGTAGCCGCGGATTTTGCCTTCTTCGACGAGCTGCTCGAGCGCATCGCGCGTGGGCGCGGCTTTTTCCGGCGGGTAGCCGGAGAGATGGAATTGGTAGAGGTCGATGTAGTCGGTGTTGAGGCGGCGCAGGCTGGCTTCGAGCGCCTGGCGGGCATGTTCCGGGCTGCCGTCCTCGCCGGTCACGTGGCGCGTCGGGCTGTCGAACACGTTGCCGAATTTCGTCGCGATGACCACGCCGTCGCGGCGTCCGGCCAGCGCTTTGCCCAGCACTTCTTCCGAGTGGCCGGCGCCGTAGACGTCGCTGGTGTCGAAGAAATTCACGCCGAGTTCGAGGGCGCGATGGATCGCGCGGATCGATTCGCCGTCGTCCACCGCGCTCCAGCCGACCGGGACGTTGCCGGGGCTGGTGAAGGGTCCGCCGATGGCCCAGCAGCCCAGGCCCATGGCGCTGACCTGGATGCCGGAGCGTCCGAGTTGTCTGCTGAATGTATTGTTCATGCCGTTGTTCCTCCTGATTATAGTGATCACAAAAATTTGTCCGAATGGGAAGAGCACACAGCCGAGGGCGGCTGTGCCACATTCAAACGATGCGGACATAACTTGTGAAAGATGTTTCAGTTTGAGTAACCGTCAATTTAAGCGATGCGGAAAAAAATTGCCATCATATTTTATGGTTTAAATTTCGGCGCTTCGTATGGGCGAGTTTTCCGCGGGCGGCGTCAATGGCGCTTCTTTACTCCGATACGGATTTGATGGCGTGAGCGCAAGCGCTCCTCTGGAGCGCGTTCGTGCGCCTTGGTTGACCCGGGCAACTCGCTTGTGCTCCTACGGAGCAATGCCGGATTATAGACTGATCCACAAAATGAACGCTGCTTTCGAATGGCGCCGCAATCAGTGCCGCGACTGTGAAGGAGCGGCCCCGGCGGCGCCGC
>JAFGJS010000050.1 GCA_016928995.1 Candidatus Sumerlaeota bacterium
CGCTTGGCTTCGCCACGCCAGCAGTTGTATTCTCAAAGAACACGTGACCACCCCGTGGGGGGGGCACTTGGAAGTTGAATCCGGGAACTTCATTTTTTCATCCTCTTTCGTTTTTGTGCAACGGTATTCCCTTTCAAGGATTTGCCGCCGTTGTAGTCCTGGATAGTATGATGTTCAAGGGTGCGGTGGATAAATTCGCCGGTGGCGGATTTTTTGATTTGGGCGATTCTCTCCGGGGCGCCGGTCGCGATGACGCGGCCGCCGGCTTCGCCGCCTTCGGGGCCGAGGTCGATGATCCAGTCGGCGCTTTTAATCACATCTAAATTGTGCTCGATCACGACGACCGTGTTGCCGGCATCCACGAGTCGATTCAGCACGCCGAGCAATTTCTTGATGTCGTCGAAATGCAGACCGGTGGTTGGTTCGTCGAGCACGTAGAACGTGCTGCCGGTTTCGCGTTTGCTGAGTTCCTTGGAGAGTTTCACACGCTGCGCCTCGCCGCCACTGAGCGTGGTGGCTTGCTGGCCGAGGTGGATGTAGCCCAGACCGACGTCAAAGAGGGTTTGTAGTTTGGCCTTGATGCGCGGAATCCTGCTGAAGAACTCCAGCGCCTCTTCCACGCTCATGTCGAGCACGTCGGCGATGTTCTTACCGCGATACAGCACTTCCAGCGTCTCGCTGTTGTAGCGCCGTCCGTTGCACACGTCGCAGGTGACGTACACGTCGCTGAGAAAATGCATTTCGATGCGCTTCACGCCGTCGCCCTCGCACGCCTCGCAGCGTCCGCCTTTCACATTGAACGAAAAACGTCCGGGTGTGTAGCCGCGTTTGCGCGCCTCGGGAAGTTTGGCGAATAGATCGCGGATGTAACTGAAGACCTGGATGTAGGTGGCCGGATTGCTGCGCGGTGTGCGGCCGATCGGTGATTGATCGACGTCGATCACCTTGTCGATGTGCTTGACGCCTTCGATGCATTGATGCTTGCCGGGCTGTTCCTTGGATTTATAGAGTTCGCGGGCGAGCGCGCGATACAGAATGTCGTTCACGAGCGTGGATTTTCCCGAGCCGCTGACGCCAGTGACGCAGGTGAAAATGCCCAGCGGAAATTCCACGTCGATGTTTTTCAGCGTATGCTCCGCGGCTCCGCGCACGATGATCGACTTGCCATTGGATTTGCGGCGCGTCTCGGGCAGAGGAATGCTTTCCAAGCCGCACAAGTAGCGTCCGGTGATTGAATCCTTGCTGCGCTTGATTTTCGTGGGCGAACCGCAGACCACGACTTCGCCACCAAGCCGTCCGGCGCCCGGTCCCATGTCCACGATAAAGTCTGCCGCCTCCATTGTCTCTTCGTCGTGTTCCACGACGATCACCGTATTGCCCCGGTCACGTAGAGTCAGGAGGGTTTTGATTAGTTTTTGATTGTCGCGTTGGTGCAAGCCAATGCTTGGCTCGTCGAGCACGTAGAGCACGCCCATGAGCATCGAGCCGATCTGCGTGGCGAGGCGGATGCGCTGCGCCTCGCCGCCGGCGAGCGTGCCGGCAATGCGGTCGAGCGTGAGGTAATCCAACCCGACGTTTTGCATGAAACGAAGCCGCTCGCTGATTTCCTTCAGCGGTTGTTGGGCGATTTCCTGTTGCTGCTTGGTCAGTTCAAGTTTCTCGATGAACTCGAGCGCGCCGCCGACGGTGAGGGCGCAGAATTGCATGATGTTCCGCCCGCCGATGGTCACGTGCCGCGCGAGTTCGTTGAGCCGCTCGCCGTTGCACACCTCGCATTTATGGTTGCTGTAGAAACTCAAAATCCAGTCGCGGATGCCGGTCGAGACGGTCTGCGTCAACCTGCGTCGCAGATTGTTCACGCAGCCCTCGAACTGAACGGCGTTCTCATATTTCGCGCCGCCCTTCGATTTCAATTTGATCTCCACGCGCTGTTCAGTGTTGCCATAAAGCATAATTTCCTGTGCGCGGCGAGGGAGTTTGTTCCACGGTTTGTCGAGATCGATCTTGAATGTCCGGGCGGCGGAGCTGATCAAGTTGAAGTTCCAACTCGTCACCGTGAAGCCCTCGGGCGTTTCAGATCGCTTGAAGAAATTCGCCCAAGGCTTAATCGCGCCCTCTCGCACGCTGAGCGATTTATCCGGCACGATCAAGTCTTCATCGATCTCCTGCTTCGTCCCCAACCCATTGCACGAGGGGCATGCGCCAAAGGGATTATTGAACGAGAAAGTGCGCGGATGCACCTCCTCATACGACACGCCGGTGGCGGGGCTATACAGTTTCTCGCTGAACATCAACGACTGCGGCTCTTCGTCCGAGGTGATCTTGCGCTTGGTCGTCTGGATACGTCCTTTGTAGTGCTCCTTGCGCACCTGGTCGTAGATTTCTTTTTCGTAGAAATAGACGCAGACCAGCCCCTCAGCCTTGGCCACGGCGAGTTCGAGCGCATCCACGAGGCGCGTGCGCACATCGGGCCGCACAACGATGCGGTCGATCACGATGCTGATGTTGTGCTTGAAGTTTTTCTTCAGGCGGATCGGCTCATCGCCCAGGCGCATCATCTCTCCGTCGATACGGGCGTGAACATAGCCTTCCTTCACGGCTTGCTCGAACAGCGCGGCGTACTCGCCTTTGCGTCCGCGCACCACAGGCGCCATGATCGCCAGACGCGCGCCCTCGGGGAATTGCATGATCCGCGCGGCGATTTCCTGCACGGATTGGCGCTGCATGGGCAATCCGCTGACCGGGCAATGCGGCACGCCGATCGAGGCATAGAGGATGCGCAGGTAGTCGTAGATTTCGGTGACGGTGCCCACGGTCGAGCGCGGATTATGGCTCACATTACGCTGCTCGATGCTGATGGCAGGTGAGAGACCAGTGATGTGATCCACGTGCGGCTTCTGCATCTGGTCGAGGAACTGCCGCGCATAGGACGACAGCGATTCGATGTAGCGCCGCTGCCCCTCGGCGTAGATCGTGTCAAAGGCCAGCGACGACTTGCCCGATCCGCTGGGACCGGTGATGACGGTCAGGGAATTGCGCGGAATCTGCACATTGATGTTCTTCAGATTATGTTCGCAAGCGCCATAGACGCTGATATATTTTTCGCTCATCGAATGATCCTGTTCAAACTCTCGTAAACAAGGCGCCAAATTAGCGGGGCGTGGTCCAATTAGCAAGTGAGGAAAAATGGATAAACCATAAAACCGCCTTTTTTTGACAGGATCGACGGGATTGACTGGATTAGGATGAGATTCTTTTTTTGCGGATAAGCCTCGTTTAATCAGTAATATACAGTTCAATGCCATTTATTAATAATGTTATTTTGCTGTATGCATCTCGTTAATCCTGTTCATCCTGTCAAAAAAATTATATGCCAGATTCACATCAGTGATGCAGGATGTACGGTGAAGAAGCGTCAAATTTCACGTAATTTGCCGCATTTATTCTTGATCATCGCTTCATACCGGCATAACTTGCGGCAGTCATCGCGTGAGGTCTTCTCGCAGCGCTGACGAAGGCAAACTGAATTGCTGATATCCCCCCTTATAATCAAAGGAGCAGACCGATGGCGTTTGATGCTTGGATGGAACAACAGGCGCGCAATGATGAATTGTTGAAAAGCTGCCAATATTTGCGGCCCGAGATCGAGTCGCGGGCGCTGCCATTTACGCTGGACGTAAACGCTCAACAAGACCTGAGCGCGGAGGAAGAGCAGATTCTGAACGCGCTGAGCATCGACGCGGCGCGCACTGCGATCCGTACGCTGGCCTCGCTGGCGAAAATCAACGAGCTGGACCACCTGGGCGGCGGACTGGATCTGATTCCGGCGCACTGCCTGACCATGGCCGTGACGGACAACGTAAGCAAGACTTACACCGTTGAGCATGCGCACACAAGCATCGGGCATTATGCTACGCTGTCGGCATACGGTTTTCTGGAGCCGGACTGCGTGGTTGAGCAGTTCCGCCGCAGCCTGGACATTCCCGGACACATCTCATGGGTTCCCGGCGGCACGCAGCTGAACGGCGGACGTCTCGGAATTATGGTGCCGGTCGCCGTGGGGCAGGCGCTGGGCCTGAAGGGGCGCCACGGCAAGGATGCCTGGACGATCTGCCATATGGGAGACGCGGGCTGGATTTCCGGCCAGGCGCTGAACGGCTTCAACGCCGCGGATTTACACGGCGCGCCGATCACATTTGTGATGCATCGCAACGGCATTCAGCTTTCCGGTTCCAACAAGCAGATCATGGACAAAGATCCGCGCGGCGTCATCGCGTCGCTGGGCATCGAAATCCTGGAGATCACGAGTCTGCTTGATTTCAAAGAGTTGTACAAGGCCTACTGCGAGGCGCACAAGCTGGCGCAACAGGGCCGTCCGGCCATGATTTACCCCGTTGGCTTGCGCAGCGATGCGAACAATAAAGTCGATTTGGGAACGCTGGGCGAGTTGTACGGCATCGGCGATGAAGTGGCGAAATTCGCCGCCAAGAACGATGTGGCGATGGACACGGAAATCTGGATTCCCGGTTCGCTGATGGGCTACCGCGACATCGGTCCGATGCTGGAATGCATCTTCCTGGTCAACGATCTACCTGGCGGCGCGGGACATCACGACGGCCACATGAAGGGCCGCGATGAGGCCGAGGTGCTCGCCGGAACGATGCTGCAGCTGTCGGAACAAGAGCAGGCGCTGCTGCAAAACCTGCGCGACTCCGAACCGCGCATCGTGGTGACGAAAGCCCGTCCTAAGCCGGGATCGCCGAACCTCGTGGTCTCGGAAGACGCGCTGAAACTGGTCGAACTGCCGCCGGTAGGCAAGAGCGTTTCACCGCGCGCAGGCTCCGAAATCGGTTACCACGTCGTCGCCAAGCAGTTCCCGGAGGCATTTTTCAGCGTGGGCTGCGATTTGGATCCCTCCACGAAATTCGCCAAGGCGCACAAGGCGCTGCCGAAAGGACATGTGTTCGAAGTGAGTATTGAGGAGCAAGTGGCGGCATTGTTGGCTGACGGTTTGGCGATGAGCAGCGCGGAGCCGCAACTCAATACAATGGCCACATTCGCGGCCTTCTTCGAGGGCATCGCGCGCGAAGGCTTCGAACTCTGGCGCTACCAGCGCAATCTGAATGGCGTTAATGAAGGCCTCAACGTGACGCTTCATTTGAGCCACGTCGGCGCCTTCACCGGCCGCGATCATTTCTCCGGCTGGAGTTTGGATTGGATCACACTCTGCCTGGGGTATCTGCCGTACCTGCATCGCTTCTACGCCCCGGCGGACGCTCGCGCCGCGTTCCTGGCCGTGCGCGATCTGGCCGCCCATTACGGCGGGCACATCATCTGCATCCCACGCGACAATCTGCCGATTCTGGCCAAGCAGGACGGCTCTGGCGCGCTGTGGGAGGCGAACTCGCTGTGGGAGGACATCACGGTCTACCGCAAATTCGACGGCGCCAAGAAGGCGATCCTGGCCATCGGCGCCCCGGCGTTCCTGGCGGGTGAGGCGGCCGAGGAACTCAGCAAGTCCGGCGCGAATCCAGTGGACGCGCTGATCCTGAACAGCCTGCCGCTGCCCGAGGGCGCGCTTGAGAAGTTGTTCGCGCAGTATCCGGGCGGCATCGTGACGGTGGAGGACGGCATCATCGGAACGCCGGAGGCTGGCGGATTGCGCGGCATCGCAGGCATGTTCTGCTCTGCCAACAAAGCGAACATTCCGCTGGCGCACGTCGGTATTGTCGATCCGCGTACTGCACCGAGCCACGGCTGGGAAGAGACTTGGGAACACTTCGGCATCACCCGCGCCAACATCGTGCGCGCCGTGCAATCGCTGAGATAGGCGAGTTTATCAAAACGTAAAGACGCAGAGAACGCAGAGAGTATTATCAAAACTCTGCGTTCTCCGCGTTTTTTTATTTTGCTTTTCCTGCGGCGTAATTGGGGTTGAGAGGATTCACGACGACTCGTCTTTGATTCGGCACGACAACCAGGTCCATGTCTTCCATCGGAATCGCTCCAAGCAGAAACTCATCGCCCATGACGATCGCGCCAACGAACGCGACACGATTGCCGAAGCGAGTTTCGATCGGACCGACATACGGGACCATCTTCTTAGTGTCATCGGCAAGCGTGATTTCTTTCTGGCTGTGCTCATCCAAATCAAACTGCAACCGGATATGATCCGGTATCGCCAGATAGATCGATCCGGTGTCGGCCAGCGCTTCCACCGAAACGGGATTGATATCATCGCGCCGAGGATTTTTAAGTGTTAATATGGCTGTCGAATGTCCCATCAGATTACGATCCCTTAAAGTTTTATTTCACTTTATAATTTTAACGCCAAACTACAAAGCAACGCAATGGTATATTTCATCATTGCATTCTTTGACGTTCCGCGTTTTACACCGCGCATTATTGCACCGTAAAACGTACTTTATGTGTATGGCTGCTGGCGGCGCCGGTGACGGCGAACAGGGCGATGTATGTCTTGCCCGATTCCAACTCCACCTGCTCGAGTTTGTCCGCTTTGTTCTTGTGCGATTTGATGATCGAAACACCCGGCGCAGGCTGGCACAGATTGAAGCCATTGTCAGCCACGATCACTTGCGGATCCATGCCGAAATCCGTGATGGCCCAGCTCATGCTTTGATCTTCTGTGCCGTTTTCATTGGTCGGATAGATGTTGATGATGCAACTCTGAAAAGCGCCCAGTTTCGCGCCGGTGCGAATCACCACGATCGGATTGGCGCTGACAGGTTTCTTGACTTCCCAGAAGATCGGATTGTTCACGTCGATGATCGAATCGGCGGCGCCGTCAAGCGTCACGCGCACTGGGTTGTCTTCTGTCGGTGTGTTCAGCGGCGTTTGCCCCGAACTCTGTACTCGATCCGTCTCACTCTTCAGGTTTTTACTGAGTTTGTCCAGGTTGGCTTGAATCTCCGCGCATCCGCTCCACATCATGCTCATCGCTATCAAGACTGCAAAACAGGCGGTCACTGTCAGATTGCGTTTCATCGTTGGCCTTCTCCTTTGGCGTCATAGTCTTCCGCGGATCATCGCGGAAAATCATTGTGTTTCCTTGCGCCGGGTCAAGTCAAGCGGGAAAGCATTGACGGCGCGCAAGACGATGCGCAAAGTGGCGATGTGACGAAACGGAAAGGGCGGCGATGTTTGTTTGTGGCGATTTATCCTCCGGACGGGCAATGCTGATGCAAGCGAAGGACTGGACATGGGCGTTGCAGCCGATGCTCCTGTTGATTGCGGCGCAGGCGCTGTGGCGCTATCGCCGGGCACTGGAGCCGGTTGTGCAGCGGCGCTGGAAGCACGGCGCATGGATCGGCGTCCTGCTTTTTATCCCGGCCGGAGTGTGCCTGCTGCATGGCGACACGCGTTCGGCCGCATGGATCGGAAGCGAAGCGGCTGTTCTGACCGCGTTTTTTCCTATTGTGCTGCTGGGCGGTTATGTCTGCGTACGCCGTTCGCCTGGCGTCTGGAATTCCGCACGCCGGGAGGATCGCGCCCTGCGGTCATGGCTGCGCGAAAAGGCGTCCCGCGCGGGACATCGCCGCTACATCGATCCCTTGCGCGGAGTGCTCGCCGGATTGGTTCTGCTCTTTGTCTCGCTGTGCTATTTCGCGATTGTCTTTTATTTTTATCCTGATGCGAATATCACTCTCGAAACTTTCCTCCAGATTCCTTTGCGCGCGCTCGTATATCATGTGCTGTTGTCTGCGGTCTGGGAGGAGTTGCTGTATCGCTGGCTGTTGATGCATTGGTTGCTTGGCCTTTTGCGCCGGGTGAACTACGGCCGCTGGATCGCCATCGCCCTCAGCGCACTGATCTGGGCCGTTGGACATGCGACGGGCTACGCGGATCCGCCGTGGATCAAAGTGGCGCAGGTTTTTCTGCTGGGCGTTCTGCTGGGCGCCGCTTATCCCCGGCTGGGGCTCGAAGGTTGCATCGTGGCGCATTTCACCATGAACCTGATCACGATGCTCGCCATGGGACTATGAAATCCTTGAAGCGGCGAGGAATAAGCTTGGAATCGCCGGTTTGCCGCGCATATGATGTCTTTAAATGGAGCCGGGCGCGTCATGAGCGATATGGATCTCTATCAGATTCTGGGCGTTACGCCGCAAGCCGATACGGAGACGATCAAGCGAGTTTTCCGCATGCGGGCGCATGAGTTGCATCCGGATCATAATCGTGAACATGCTGCGGCTTCCGCGCAATTTCGTCAACTCTACGAGGCCTACACGATTTTGAGCGATCCAGATAGACGCAGGCAGTATGACGCTCTGCGCGCTGATTCGCGCAAACCGCTCTCCGTCAACCGGTTGCGAGAAATATTCTCCTTCAAAAAAATCGACGACGGCATCAGCAATATCTGGGACACGATCTTTGGACCGATACCGCAAACCTACAGCGCCGGCCGCACGATGCGGCTCAAGCCGCGCCGGGGCGTCGATTGCGAGCAGGAACTAAGCATTCCATTACGCACAACCTTGCTCGGCGGCCAGGAAGAGCTGACCACCAACTGGGACGGGGCTTGCCCGAACTGCAAAGGGCGCGGATCGCAAACGCCGCTGGAAGGACGCGAGTGCCCCGATTGCCGCGGCACTGGCCTGGAGCGCGATCCGCATGCGGGCATCGCGCTGGATGAGCCATGTGAAACCTGCCAGGGGCGCGGCGTTTGCTTCGTGAATCCCTGCATGATGTGCAAGGGGAGCGGCCGCATCCGCTCCACGCGCAAGGTGATGGTCACAATCCCGCGTGGCGTGCGCGACGGCGAGTCGATCCGTGTGTTGCACGAAGGGGCTGACGGGATCAATGGCGGACCGCCCGGCGACTTGTTGGTCCATGTGCATGTGGATCCTGATCCATCCTTTGAACGCGACGGCGAACTGATTCGTTCCATTGTGCTGCTGACCTTGCAGCAGGCCATCCACGGCTGCACGATCAGCGTGGATACGCTCCGCGGCATGGAAAAACTCCACATTCCGGCTGGTGTTCAGCCTGGCGCCGAGATCATGCTCGAGGGCAAGGGCATGCCGTTGGATAACGGCGATTGGGGCGATCATGCCGTGCAAGTGCAGGTCAAACTGCCCCATGATCTCGATGAACAGCAGCGCAAGGCCTTCGATCATTTTTGGCGGACGATTCGCTCCGACCAGTAGACCGGCCGAAAAAAAACGCAACCTTTTCCGCGAAGCGCAGTCAAACGAAAGAGCCTTGCGCGCCAGCGCATAATCCGGTATAAAATTTACTTGAAGAAAAGCGCGATAGACATCGTCGAATCAATCTTGAAGCCACCAGGACAGAAAGGATGATTGTGGAAACTGAAAAACGGAATTGGGCTGATGCGGTGCGCACGCGCGTCGGCGAGGTGGTCGTGGGACAGGATACTGTCGTCGAGCGGACGCTGATCGCGTTGCTCACCGGCGGACATTTGCTGCTGCAAGGCGCGCCCGGCCTGGCCAAGACGCTGCTGGTGAACAGTGTGGCGCGCGCGATGGACCTGGAGTTCAGCCGCGTGCAGTTCACCATCGATCTGCTGCCGTCAGATATCCTCGGTTCGGAGATTCTGGACCAAACCAAGGGCGAGTTCCGCGTGCATAAGGGGCCGGTGTTTACTAACCTGCTGCTGGCCGACGAGATCAATCGCGCCGCGCCCAAGGTGCAGAGCGCGCTGCTTGAGGCGATGCAGGAGCGCAAGGCCACTATCGGCAATCACGTGTTTCACCTGCCGCTGCCGTTCCTCGTCATCGCCACTCAGAACCCGGTGGAGCAGAGCGGCACGTTTGAACTGCCCGAGGCGCAGCTCGACCGCTTCATGCTGTGCCATCGGTTGGATTATCCAACCGGTGACGAAGAGGAAGACATCCTCAAACGGCAGCTCGACATGGGACTGCGGCGTGAGAACCGGGGCGCCGTGCCGAAGACCGCGTTCGACATGATTCCGTACGAGCCTGTGGCACGACTTGAAGATTTAGTAGATGCGATGGATGCCGTGCAGAAGGTGTATGTCAGCGACGTGTTCACCAAGCATGTAGTGGAGCTCGTGCGACGCACGCGGGAGAATCCACGGATCGAACTCGGCGCCAGTCCGCGCGCCGGACTCGCCATCACCCAGGCGGCGCGAGCGCGGGCCTTCATCTTCGACCGCGATTACGTCGTGCCCGAGGATTTATACGCCCTGGCCGAAGACGTGATCCTCCACCGCATCCGCCTGACCTACGAAGCCCTCGCCGAAGGCTTCGACGGCAAACATGTGCTCGATGATCTGATGAAAGAGTTAGGTTAGATTCGATGGCAGAAAACGGCAGAATTCATTTCTTTTTCTGGAGCGTCACAAAACGAGAAAACTATCTCGCAGGCATAGCGTTGGTAATCTTGCTTGGCGCATTTGTATTGGTTTTTTTGTTGATCGCTGTGCCAATATATCGTGTGCAAATAATGCAACAAAAGTATGAGCAGATATCCAAAGGAATGAGTTATTCAAGCGTCGTGAAATTGATGGGCGCATCTGATAATGAGGAAAAAGGCGGATTCAATAACGCCTACTGGGATGAAGAACGGTTAGAGAAAAACGAGACCGAAAAAATTACGAAATGCAGCCGATATGCTTTTCCCAGTGGTTTAATTGGAGTTCAGTTTTCTGTGTATTTTGATGAGAATGACAAAGTCGTGGGCAAACACCGGTCGGACTGATTCGATGCAATATACACTCCCCGAAACGCATGATCATCTTGACGAACGGCAGTTTCTGCTGGCGGTGCGGAGGCTGGCGGATAGCTTGTCGTATGGCTCAGATGCGTCGCCGTTTCTCGGAGCGGGGATCGAGTACGTGCAGTCGCGGCCATACGTACCGGGCGACGCTGTGCGTTCAATCGACTGGCGCATCACGGCGCGGACAGGCAAATATTACGTGAAGGAATACGAAGCGCCGAAGCGGATGCCGGTGTTCATCCTGCTCGATACTTCGGCGTCGATGTGCGTTTCATCGCAACAAATGAGCAAGTACACCTGGGGTGTGCAGCTCGCGGCGGCGCTGGCGCTCGCGGCGCAGATGCGGCTGAGTCCGGCCGGATTGCTGGGCTGCGGCGAGCGGGAAATCTACGTGCAGCCGACGTTGTCGCGCAGTGTCGTATTGCAATGGGCGCACAAGTTGCGACGCCACCGGATGGACGAACAGACGCGCGTAGGGGCGAAGTTGCGCGAGTTGGCGCCGCAATTGGAAAACCGCAGCCTGGTGATCCTGATCAGCGACTTGCACGATCCGGATGCGATTCCGGCGCTCAAGTTGATGGCGCAGGAACACGACACCGCGGCGTTGCAGCTGATCGATCCGGCGGAATTGGGACGGATCGGCGGCGGCATCTTCCGTGCGCGCGAGGCGGAGTCGGACGCGACATTCGTGGCGCATGGCCGCAGCCGCTGGTTCGATCCGGAGGCCGAGGGACACGCGTTGAATCGCGGCGGCGTGGATCACCTGACATTGCGAATCGATGAACCATTTGTGCCGCATTTGCGGCAATGGCTGGCGCGTCGTCATCTCTTCGGGCGCGGCGCGCGTTAAAGTTTATTTGGTCCAATTATGAATTACGAATTCTTAATTCATAATTACACTGCAAAAAACCAAGTGAAGTGATTTTCCAGATGCTGCGTTGGAATGGCATTCTATCGAGCGTTCTCCTGCTGCCTGTCATTTGGGCGGCGTCAGTTTCGCTATGCTTCGGCGCTGAGGTTATGCCGACAGTCGGGATCGAGGGGACGCTTGAGGCGAAGTTGCCAGACGAAAACATCGAGGCGTTGTCCGCGCATGATCGTTCGGAGTTGATCCTGCATGTGAAGTGCATCGATGTAATTACCACAGGATCCTATCGCTACGATCTGCGTTACATGGGCATGGTTCCGGGCGAGTACGACCTGCGCAACTACCTGCTCACGCCGGATGGGCTGACGACGCAAGCCTTGCCGGTATTGCCGGTGACAGTGGCGTCGGCGCTGCCGGCTGATTTCAAGGGCGAATTGGCGCCGGATCGCTTGCGCAAGCCATCCCTGCTGCGCGGCTATCGCGGTGTGATGCTGGCCGTATTGGCGCTCTGGATCAGCGCGCTGTTCGCGCTCATCTTCGCCGGCCGCCGCAAAAAAGAAATCACGGCAGAAAAACCGCGTTTTCCGAGTTTGGCGGATCGGCTGCGACCCTTAGTGATCGACGCGGCGGAAGGGCGTTTGTCGCTGGACGGCAAAGCCCGGCTGGAACGGATGCTGGTCGGGTATTGGCGTATCAAACTCGGGCTGACCGGCGACATGGCCCAATGCATAACGGAATTGAAACGGCATCCCGAGGCCGACGCGCTGATACTCACGCTGGAACAATGGCTGCACCGGCCGCCCGGCGCGAAACAAGTCAATGTCGCTGAACTGCTCGCGCCGTATCGCGAGATTGCAGCAGAGCATGATCAGGAAGGCGAGGCGGATGGAAAGCATGATTGAACAATGGATCGCCTTTGTCGCATCGCTCCAGCAACTGAGTTTTGCGCGGCCCTGGGTTTTGATTTTTCTGACGCTGCCGCTCGTGTATTGCTTCTGGCAATGGGTGCGGACGGGGCATCCGGTGACGCTGCCGCTGGATCACAGCGCCCGCCGTCACTCCAGAGGGTTGCGATTTTTCGTCTCTTGCGCGGATTTTTTGCCGGGATTGCTGCTGGCTGTAGGAATAATCATCGCCGCAGGTCCACAACGCGCCGGTCCTCCGGCGAATGAGCGCGTGATGACCAACATCCTCTTTTGTCTCGACGTATCGGGCAGCATGGATTCCGGTTTCGGGGGACCGGCGCTGCAAAGCACGGGCGGGCAAACGCGCTATGACGGCGCCATGGCCGCGATTCATGAATTCACCACGCAACGCAAGGGCGACGCCTTTGGACTGACGATTTTCGGGAACGAGGTGTTGCACTGGACCCCGGTGACGAAAGACCTCTCCGCCATCCGGCTGTCTACGCCGTTCCTGCGTCCGGGCAATCTCCCGCCGTGGTTTGGAGGAACGTCCATCGGCGCGGCGTTGCTGGCCTGCAAGGGCGAACTGGCCAAGCATGAGGAGGGAGACCGGGCGATCATCCTGGTGACCGATGGAATGAGCAGCGATTTGCACAACGGACGCGACCGTGAGATTGCGATGCAATTGGCGGATAAGCGGATCGTGACCTATGTCATTTCCGTAGAGAATGGCAACGTGCATCCGTCGATGTACACCATCGCGCATCTCACCGGCGGCGAGGCGTTTCAAGCGGGAAATCCTGAGGCGTTGCGGGCGATCTTCAATCATATCGATCAAATGCAAATGACGCGGATCAAAGAGGGGCGGCCGGTGAAACTGGATTTTTTTCAACCGTTTCTTGCAGCGGGTTTCGTGCTGCTGGGGATGCAATTGGTTTCGATGTTTGGATGGCGTTATACTCCGTGGTGAGATGAGCATGATGGACGCATTGACAGAACCTTTCGTTGTCGCATGGCTTGCAGGGCTGCTGGCGTTGCTGGCGGAGACGCTGCATCTCAAACGTAGTAAGAAATTGGGACGGCTGGCCTTCGGTCCTGCATCGCGTCCACGGAATTGGACCTATGCCGCGCCGGTATTGCGCGCGGTCTGTCTTGGCGGCCTGGCTTGGTCGATGCTGACCTTGTGGAATATCGAGCCGCGTTCCGATACACCGGCCGAGATTCCCGGCTCGCAGCTGCGCCGCATCATCCTTGCGCTGGATGTCTCGCCCAGCATGCAATTGCGCGACGCCGGACCGGATGGCGGACTATCGCGCCGGGAACGGGCCAGCGAGGTGCTGGAATCCTTGCTGAGCCGCATCGCCGCCGATCAGGCGCGCTACTCCGTCATTGCGGCGTACAACGGTTCGCAGCGCGTGGTTGAAGGCGTGCAGGATTTGGAAGTGATTCGCAACATCTTGAACGATTTGCCGATGGACTACGCCTTCAAGGCGGGCAAAACCCGGCTGGATGTCGCGATCAACGACGCGGCGGCGCTGGCGCACGACTGGCCGAAAGGCTCCGCCACCTTGATCGTGGTCAGCGACGGCGATGCGATTCCCGGCCAGGGGCTGGAAAGCCTGCCGCCGTCGATCGCTCAAACGCTCGTGGCTGGAGTGGGCGACTCGCGAGCCGGACTGTTCATCGACGGACATCAATCGAGGCAGAACGCCGCCGCATTGCGGAGTCTTGCGCGGCGATTGCGCGGCGAATACTACGACGTGAATGAAAAGCATCTCCCTTCCGCCGCGCTGCAATCGCTGGCGAAGTCGATTCCATTCGTCGATGAGGCGGCGATGGGACGCCGGGAAATTGCAATCACGTTGCTCCTGGGCTGCGGAGCATTACTTGCGTTGCTGCCGGTGTTGCTGGAACTTTTCGGCAGCGCATGGCGTCCGGTTGTGACTGGGAAGGGCGACGGTTTGACTGTTAAGGAGCGGCATCATGCGTAAATGGCTTTTATTGATCTGGCTGCTTGCGCCGGTGGGATTGGCGGCCTTCCATTTCGGTCCGGGCAGCGCATTGCTCGCGCGGGATCTCGCTGCCAGCCGCCTTGCCGCCGCCAGAACGGCGACAGACAACGGCGACGATGTAGAAGCCGAGAAGCAATACCAACTAGCGCTGGATCAACTGCCCGCGGACGCGGTCTCGCCGGAGCGCCGCAACCAGATCCGGCTGGCCCAGGCGCGAGTAAGAATGGTTAAAGGCGAACTGGTTGAAGCGATCGAGGATTTCCACGGAATTCTCGCCGATGCGGTTGCGGATCCGGAGCAAGCAACGCTGGAGCAGGAAACACGGAGTTCGCTGGCCCGGGCGCAGTATTATGCCGGTTGGATCATGCGGCTGGAAGGAGCGGCGAAAGAAGATTGGAAGTTTCAAACAGAGGCATCCCGGCAAAATTATCGCTTGCTCGCGGAAAGCGCGTTGTCGGATAGGGACGACGAAGCCGGGAAAAGCCACCGGCAAAATCTGGAGGCGGTGATCCGGCTGGCGCGAATGGATTTGAAGGAACTGCAGGCGATGCCATTGCCACAGGAATGCCAGTGCGTCTGCAAATCCGGTTGCGTGTCGGAAAAAGTGAAAAAAGGAAAAAAGAAGCGTAGCGGCGAAGGGCAAGGCGCCGGCGAACAGAAGGAAGGCGATGCGCGCGGAAAAGGCGCCGGGACAGGCAAGCGCCCTGAAGGCGTGGGTTCTTGATCTTTCGTCTCAGTATCAAGCGTAATTTTTTCTATGCAATGCATAATAAACAAGGATGCGTTCATGACTAGTATCGCAAAACTCACCGGCATGGCTGTCTTGCTATGGGGATGCATATCGCTATCATCAGCGGCTCAAACGTTTATCGCGCCGATGAATACCTCTACGGAAACTCAGGCGCCTCGCTCATCGGACACATTGAAAGTCAAATTCGACCGCTCCAGTGTGGCGATCCTGAAGGCGCTGGATCAACAGGCGAACCTGACGGAGTTAAGCGGAAGGGAACGGCTGCAAGCATTATTGGCGCTGGGGGAGTGGGACGCGCTAAAGGCTGATTTGCGCGCCATGCCGCGGGACGAAGGCGGAAAAATATATCTCGAAATTCTGACCGCGCTCCAGCAACAAACGAATCGCCCCGCAGGGGAGATTCAGCAACAGCAGTTATCGAAAATGGCGATTTTCACACTCGAGGACGCGCTCAAACTCACGGATTGCACGCCGGTCGCGCTTGACGCGGAACTGATCAAACAGCTCGCGCCGCTCTATACATTCGCGCTCAATAACGGGCAATATGTGGATGCGCTGGGCGAGCGGTTGGAGCAAGGAACGGAGCAACTTGGCGGCGATGATGTCAGCAAACGCCGTATGGCGGCTGATTTGCTATATGCCATGAACCAGCCGCAGCTTGCCGCGCAGTTCCTGCCGTCGCTTCAGGAAGCGCAGGAGCGGAAGGATTTCGAGGCGTTGAACAAGCATCTGCAAAGCCTGAACTACGCAGCGCGTGAGAATAAGGACGCTGGCGCGGCGATGCGCGCCTTGGAATTGCATCAATGGCTTATGCGCAACGCCGACGACGATTCATCCCGCGAACAGGCAAGAATGTTGTCGATGCTCTTCACGTTGCGATGCTTGCCGGACTCCGATGGCGCGCAATGGCTGGCGGAGCGCTTTACGGATGATCCGCAATTGGCGAATCGATTGCTGGCCGCGCTTGGCGCCCATACACAACAGAATCTCGGCGTTGGTGATCCGGAACAACGCATTGAGAATTTAAAATTAATTCGGCTAGGCGTCGATGCATTGTTCGCGGCGCAGCTGGAGGAAGAGCCGCATTGGCGCGCGCAACTGGATTTATTCGGCTGGCAATGGGGACTGGAAGCCGGAGTCGCGATGGAGCAGTTTGCGAGCCTGAATCCAAACCAGTTGAGGATGTTTTATCAAAACAACAATCCACGTATGCAGATGCAGCAGCAAAACATGCAAGCATCCACGGGTTTGCTCGAAGCGTTGATCGATTGCGCACCGGATGAAAAGTGGCTGGCATGCATGGATGCCTATCTCGCTACAGAACTGCGCATTGTGTTCATCAAGGCGACACTGAAAAGCGGCGCGCCCTCGGGCGCCCTGCCGCAAATAGAGCGGCTTGCACAAGCGCATCCGCACCTCGCATCCGATTTCGCGAATGAACTGCTCGAAGAATGGGTGCGCGGGATGAATCCGGCGTCCTATCTTGAACAGATGAATTATGCGTACAATCAGCCATATGGACTTTACTACAGCCAGGGGACGGTGCGTGGAGTCCAACCGGCCAATAGCATTCCGCTCACTCGCGCCAGGCAGAAGCGAAATCTGGAGCGTTTGGCGGCGGTGTTGCGGCGGATGGAAGCCCTGCCATTGCAAAACCTGTCCGATCCGGCGGCGATCAAAGCCTTCGCCGCATGCCATAGCGATGCGGAAGTTTTTCGCATCGAGGACGTTGAAAACGTCCTTGGACCGGTGGATCAGCTCTCCGATGCGCGTGTCGTCGCTCTTGTCCAAGTCATGCGCGAACGCCTGGCCGGGGCATGGCGCAAGCCGGATGTGCAAGAGCAGCAACAAACGCAACGTTCCGTGCGGGAAATGCAGCAGGAAGTGCAACGCGGCTACCGGACGGCGGTCGCCGTGATGGAAAACGCCCTGCCGCGTCATGCGGATGAGCCCGCGTATCTTTCGCAGATGGGCGCGGTGTTGTTCGACTCCGCGGAGTATGATTATTCGCTGAACGAAAAACTTGCGGAATACACAAGTCAGCGCGACCGGGCTTTTGAATTTTACCGCAAAGCCGCTGAATGCTATGGAGCAAAGGCCGCGTCGCTTCAGCCGCATCAGTATCAGATCGATCCATATTTCAATTGGTTCGTTGCCACGCTGGGCGCCAGCGACTTGTCCTATCTCACTCGCGGACAGGAGCACAGCCAGCAACGTCTGCTCGATATTCGTCAAGCGATATTGGATTTGGGCGAGGCGTCTGATAAACATTTTGCGCTTTTCGGCGAGCTATTGGACACTCTCGTCCCGAATTGCCCATCGCATGTGAAGTTTCGTTTTCTCGCCGCGGGACTTGCAGTCCTTGGTGATCATCCCGGCGGCGCGAAGGCGCGAAGCCTGCTGGAATCTTACACGGAATTGCTCAGCGAGATCGAATTGCATGCGGAAATCGACGGCGCCGCCGAAGTCGGCTGCGAAAGAGATTTCGGCGTGTTCATCAGCATGTATCACACACCGGAAATTGCGCGCGAGGGCGGTGGATTCGCCAAGTACCTGATGAATTCGCAAAGCCAGCAGAATTACTACAATCCCGGCGGAGTGGATTACCGCGACGATTTCGAGGAAAATATTCGCAATGCCCTGGAGGAGTCGTTTGACGTTCGCAGCGTCACTTTTTGCGATCCGAGTGTGCAGGCGCGCGCCTCAAGCCGTCCTGGTTGGCATGAAACGCCGCTGGCCTATCTGCAGCTGCGCGCACGGGACGCCGCCGTGGACCGCATTCCGCCGATGCAGATCGACCTGGATTTTGTGGATGCAGAAGGCCAGATCGTGCTTCCGGTTGAATCGCCCATCGTGCCCATCGACGCCCGAAGCAAGACAGACACGTCACGTCCGATGCGCGAGCTGAAAATCACGCAAATTCTGGACGAACGCGAAATCAACGACGGCGTATTGAAACTTGAGGTCGAATGCGAAGGGCGGGGCTTGATCCCGGATTTCGACGCGCTGTTTGACGCGGATTTTTCCAGTTTCGCTTCCGCTGAAACGGTCGGCCTGGTCAACAGCGTCGCCCGGATTGAGCACAAGGAAGACTTCTTTCCAATCTGCGAGCGCAACTGGATTGTGAACATTCAGCTGCCCGTCGCGGCATCGAACGCGATGACGTTTCGCTTCCCCGAGGCGCGCATACCGGACGCCGTTATCGAACGCAAGCGCTTCAGCGACGCCGATCTCGTCGAAGCGGAACCGGAAGTTCAACTCGCACTCAGGAGCGCGGGCGGCGCGTATTGGCCCGCAATCATCGTCGTATTAACGATCTCCTTGCTGGCAGGCGTCATCATCGGCGGCCGATGGATTCTCTTACGCCGTCGCGACGCAGTGGAAACGCCAGCGCACGCTTATCGCATGCCTGAGCAGTTGACGCCGTTCACAGTTGCGAACCTATTGCATCGCATCGCGGGCGACTCCGGACTCAATTTCCCCAGCGCGCAACGCGATGAACTCGCCGGTGAGATCGTGACGATAGAACAGACTTATTTTGGCCCTGACGAAAGCGATGACGCGCCGGAACTGGAGCTGGTCGCGCACAAGTGGATTGCCGCCGTGCGAAAGTTGCAATGACGATTGATTTGCATCAAGCAATATGCGCAAATACGTCTTGATACTATCGACGGGAAGTTTTACTGACATCATCAGTTTCAGCTTGCGAATGCACAATGGACAAGGAGAGCAGTCATCATGACGCAAGAAGTCTGGCTCAATGGCGCGTTCATTCCCGCCGACGAGGCGATGGTTCCCGTCGCCGATCGATCCTATCTGATGGGCGACGGCGTTTTTGAAACGATGCGCGGGTATGGCGGCGTGATTTTTCTGCTCGAACGTCATTTGAAACGCTTAAGATTCGGTTTGACGCAAACCCGGATCAATCCGCGCAATACCTTGGAGGAAGCCGGCATGGCGTGCGAGGAATTAATGCGCCGGAACGGCCTGGAAGATGCGCGCGTGCGGCTCACGGTCTCCCGGGGCCTGCCGGATGGACATAACACTATGGGCGATTTCAGCCAGCCCTATCTCAGTAATATGCTGATCACGGCAATGCCGATTCCTGCCGCGAAGTCCGGAAAAAATAAAGGTTGGAAACTGAAAACCATCAGTCTGCCCACGACAGGCGATAGTTTTCCGAATGTGAAGTTCACGAGTTATGGCCCGAATGTGCTGGCGCGCGGTCTGGCAATCGACGCCGGATGCGATGAAGCGCTGATCCTGAACGCCAAGGGACGCGCCTGCGAAGGAGCGATGTCCAATTTGTTTTGGTTTAAGGACGGCTGTCTGCACACCCCATCGTTGAAGGAAGGCTGCCTGGCCGGCGTAACGCGTGAATTGATCATCCGGCTTGCGCGAGATAATAAGATTCCAGTGGCCAAAAAGCGCGGCCGGATGAAGCGGCTTTACGAAGCCGACGAAATCTTTATGTCTGCGTCCGTGCAGGAAATCGCTCCCGTTCGCACGATTAACGGCAACATCATCGGCGCGGAATTTCCCGGACCGATGACCGTACGCATCCAGGAACTTTATCGTCAGACTGTGCAAGAATACTGCGCCTCGCGCAAGAACACGCCCCAATAGCGGCGCGTTGTATTCAATAGCGCTGTTTGTAATTATCCGCGATGCTTCCGCATTCCCAACGGCCATGTTTTTGATTGCGGCTTTATCTTTATTGGGATATAATGCCGGTTTAATTACAACACGACTGAACAGAAAAATCGCCTTTGCATCCCGGGCGTGAATGAAAGGAAGCACCGACATGAGCGCTGCTAGCGAACTTCGCATCGATGAGACGCGGATCGAGCAAATTCTCCGCGATAATAAAAAAACCGACGCCGTGCGCGTTCGCGAAATACTCGCCAAATCCCGCGAACTCAAGGGCGTCACGCCGGACGAGATGGCGGCGCTGATGAATATCAGCGATCCGGAACTGCTGGGCGAGATGTTTCAGACCGCCCGTTTTATCAAGGAAGAAATTTACGGCCGACGGCTTGTGCTGTTCGCCCCGCTGTACATCTCCAATTTGTGCTGCAACGAATGCCTGTATTGCGCCTTCCGCCGCACAAACACCGAGGTCAAGCGCCGCGCCCTGACCCAGGATGAAATTCGGCGCGAAACCGAAATTCTGATCGAACAGGGACACAAGCGCCTTCTGCTCGTCGCCGGAGAATCCTATCCGCACGAGGGATTCGAATATATTCTGAAATCGATCCAGACTGTTTACGACACACGCAAAGGCCCGGGCGAAATCCGGCGGCTGAACGTCAACATCGCGCCGTTGACCATCGATGAGTTTAAACGACTGAAGGACTCCGCGATCGGCACTTACCAGATTTTTCAGGAGACGTACCACCGCGAGACTTACGCCAAGGTGCACGTCGGCGGACGCAAAAGCAATTTCGACTGGCGCGCGACGGCGCCCGACCGCGCGATGCAGGCAGGAATTGACGACGTGGGGATTGGGATTTTGTTCGGACTGGCCGACTGGCGCTACGAACTGCTGGCGCTGATGCAGCACATCGAGCATCTCGATACAAACTACGGTTGCGGACCGCACACAATCAGCGTGCCGCGCATGGAGCCTGCGGTCGGTTCGGACATCGCGCTTCACCCGCCGAATCCGGTGAGCGACATCGACTTCCGCAAGCTCGTCGCGATCCTGCGCATCACCGTGCCATACACCGGCATCATCATGAGCACGCGCGAAACGCCGAACATTCGCCGCGAAACCTTCGCGCTGGGCGTGTCGCAAATCTCCGCCGGCAGCCGCACCAATCCCGGCGGCTACGCGGAAGGGGAGGACGTGGACGACATGGCGCAATTCCAACTCGGCGACCATCGTCCGCTCGACGAGGTGATCCGCGACATCGCCACGCTGGGCTACATCCCCTCGCTCTGTACGGCTTGCTATCGCCTTGGCCGCACCGGCGGCGATTTCATGGACTTGGCCAAGCCCGGCCTGATTAAATACTACTGCGGCGTGAACGGCCTATCCACGTTCATGGAGTACCTGCTCGATTACGCCTCGCCAGAAACCCGCGAAGTCGGCGAACGCGCCATCGAAGCCGAACTCGCCCACATGGCCTCCGGCAGCGTCGAAAAAGCCAAGATGATGATGGAACAAATCAAAACCGGAAAGCGGGATGTGTATATATAGATAAATCAAATCGGTTTTATTTGAAAAGTCATATTATCAATAGTATGGAGATTAAAGATGATAAGAAAAAATTTTCATCTAATTATAATCTATTCGATACTGTTTTGTTCAGGATTTCTACTCTATCATTTTTTATTAATCGCCCTTAATTTAATGTCATCAAGTTCAACAACAACAATTCTTCTCAATTTAACCGGTGGTTTTTCCGGGGCCTTTTTTGGTTTTCTACTTGTTAAAGGTGGCAATATGGTTGCGATGATTTATAAACGATATGCCACGAACTATAATTCGTTAGTATGGCTTGAATTGTATATGAATGATATAATTCAAACGATCAATGATAACTTATCTCTTTGGCGCGAGCGCAATATGACAATTCAACAAGCTATTGGAAATAATCAGATACCGATTTGCCACGGACATACGGATATTTTGCCAATTGAAGATAAATCTTTGAATTTATTGAATATCGATCTTAGAAATGACTTACTATCATTTCGTGGAATGATTAAAAAATGTAATCAATCATTAGAAACCATAAACGATTCATATGAGTCTTGTCGCGCAGCAGTTTTAAATGGAAATATAACAAAACCAGAATTCAATGCTGCCTGCTCTGGCCTTATTCATGGATCTCAAAAGGTACTTAAATATTTAGAATTCACATCTGACCGATCTATTTTAATTTTGAGTGCTGTACGAGTTTTATGTAAGCAAAAAGCGTTGATGGGTGTAGTATACACAAAAATATTTTCAATTAAATATTCTGAACAAGATAAAGCACTGATTGAACAAGAAGAAAGTAAATTGAGAAGGGAAATTGAGGATATATGGGAGAAGAGCGCAAAAGAATTGAATGAAATTTATTCTGAGAATGACCATAGTGATATAAAATGACATCAGACCACGTGGAAAAAGATTCTTTGGGGGAATTCAAATTACCTAAGGATGTTTTGTTTGGCATCCACACCGCGCGGGCGATTGAGAATTTTACTTTGTCCGGGCGGCGGTGTCATGCGGAGTTAATCCGGGCATTCGGCACGGTGAAACAGGCGGCGGCGCTGACGAATCAGACACTTGGAGTCTGGAAGGACGACGCCCACAAAGCTGAAGCGATTATTCGGGCATGCTGCGAATTGGCCGAAGGGATGCTCGATGAACATTTTCCTGTTGATGCCATGCAAGGCGGGGCGGGCACGTCGCTGAACATGAACGTCAATGAAGTGATCGCCAACCGCGCGTTGCAATTGCTGGGCGATGCGCCGGGCGAGTACGCGCGTGTCTCGCCGCTGGACGACGTGAACCGCCATCAATCGACGAACGACACCTATCCCACGGCGCTGAAACTTGCGGCGATCCGGTTGCTGTATGCGCTGGAGGAGCGCATCGTCGGACTGCAAGAGGCCTTTCAGACGAAGGAAAAGGAATTCGCGCACATCGTCAAGGTCGGCCGCACGCAACTGCGTGACGCAGCGCTGACTACGCTGGGACGCGAGATGTCGGCCTACGCCGACGCCCTGTCGCGCGATCGCTGGCGAGTGTATAAATGCGAAGAGCGGCTGCGCGTGGTCAACCTCGGCGGCACGGCGATCGGCACCGGTCTGACCGCGCCGAAGCAGTACATCTTCCGCGTCGTCGATCAACTGCGCGAACTGACCGGCATCGGCTTTGCGCGTGCGGAAAACCTAATCGACTGCACGCAAAACGCCGATGTGTTCGTGGAGGTGTCGGGGATATTGAAGGCGCTGGCCGCGACGCTGATCAAGATTTGCGGCGACCTGCGGCTGATGTCGAGCGGCCCCGAGGCGGGGCTGGGCGAATTGATCCTGCCCGCGCGGCAAGCCGGATCATCGATCATGCCAGGCAAGGTGAATCCCGTAATCCCCGAAGCCGCGACGCAGTGCGCGATGAAGGTCATCGGCAACGATGTGGCGCTCACGCTGGCTTGCGCGAACGGCAGCCTGGAACTCAATCCATTCCTGCCGCTCGCCGCCGACTGCCTGCTGGAAAGCCTCGATCTGCTCGCCAACGCCTGCGATGCGTTGCGCAAACATTGCGTGGAAGGCCTGCAAGCCGACGAAGAAAAATGCCGCGCCCACGTCGAAGGCTCCACTGCGATAGCCACCGCCCTGCTGCCGGCCATCGGCTACGAAAAAGCCGCTGAAATCGCCAAACAAGCCAGCGAACAAAACTGTTCTGTCCGAGAATTAGTGCTAGAAAAAGAAATCATGACCGAATCAGAATTCAATGCATTGATCACCCCTGAGGCGATATGTCGTTTGGGGTATTAAAATATACTCACACAAAGGCACGAAGGCACAGAGTTTGAAAAAACATTACATCGGTTCTTTGTGCCTCTGTGCCTTTGTGTGATAAAAAAATGTGAGATGATATGACACAAGCGACACCCAAATCATTGCGATTGCACGTTGGTCTGTTCGGTCGGCGGAACGTGGGGAAGTCTTCGCTGCTGAATGCGATCACACGGCAGGATGTTTCGATTGTATCGGAGCACGCCGGCACGACGACCGATCCGGTGGAGAAGCCGATGGAACTACTGCCGCTGGGGCCGGTGCTATTCATCGACACGGCAGGCATCGACGATGTCGGCGCATTGGGCGAGCAACGCGTCGAGCGGACGCGCCGGATCTTTGACCGGACGGACGTCGGCGTGCTCGTTGCGGAAGCAGGCGAGTGGGGTGAATTCGAACGGGCGATTCTGGATGAATTCGAGCGTCGATCTATTCCCGCTATTGTCGTGATCAATAAAGTCGATCTTACCGAACCGCAGCAGGATATATTGCAGGAATTGCAGTCGCGAAAACTGAAGCCAGTGATGACATCGTTAACGCAAGGCCGGGGAGTGCTGGATTTTCGGCAGGCTCTTCTCGATTGCGCGCCGGATGAGTTCGTCAATAGCCCAGCGATCCTCGGCGACCTGGTCGGACCGGGCGGGATGGCCGTGCTGGTCGTGCCGATCGACAAGGAAGCGCCGAAAGGCCGACTAATCCTGCCGCAGGTGCAGTCGATCCGTGATCTGCTCGATACCGATGCGTTCTGTATGGTGGTGAAGGAGCGCGAATTGCGCGAGGCGCTGGGGCGCTTGAAAGAACCGCCAAAACTGGTAGTGACCGACTCGCAGGCCTTTCTCAAGGTTGCGGCTGATACTCCGCTCGACGTGCAGATGACATCGTTCTCAATTTTATTCGCGCGATTCAAGGGCAACCTGGCGGCGATGGTCGAAGGCGCGTTGACGATTGACCGTTTGCACGCCAGCGACCGCGTGCTGATCGCTGAATCGTGCAGCCACCACCCGATTGCGGACGACATCGGCCGGGTGAAAATCCCGCGTTGGCTCACGCAGTACGTAGGCGGCAAGTTGGAAATCGACTTCGTGCAAGGCCATGATTTCCCGCAAGACCTGACGCAATATAAGTTGGTGATCCATTGCGGCGCCTGCGTCACGAACCGCCGCGAAGTGCTCAATCGCCTGCTGCGATGCCGTCAACAGGGCGTTCCGATGACGAACTACGGCCTTACCATCGCCTACAGCCTCGGCATCTTCGAACGCGCCTTGGCGCCCTTTCCTGCGGCGCTTGAAATCTATCAACAACGCATGAGCAAAGGGATAGCATAAATAAAAATGCAAAAAGCATCTTCGCCTGGAACCATAACTCCATTCGGCGCCTTTGTGGCGGCTTTGATCATATGGCTCTTATTGGCTTGGGGCATCATATCCGTTAAGTCGGCCCCGCATGACGAACCGGTTCACATCGGCGATGGAATCGCCATTTTATCCGCGCTTGATTTTCGAATGAATCCAGAGCATCCGCCGTTATTCAAGGCTCTCGCGGCCATTCCCATCAAATTGTTTTATCATCCCGATGTATATGCCCGGTTTCTGGGTGTTTCATCGACAGATCCTCATTCTCCCTGGGCGATGGGCGTAGCCGCATTGTACGGTTCAGCGCAGATCTATTTGAATCCGGATTACTCGCCCCAATCATTTCTGATCGCGGCACGAATCATTCCAGTATTATTTGGCCTGCTTGGCGGAATTCTGGCGTTTTACTGGGGATGCGAATTGGGCAAAAATCGGCTGAGCGGATTGCTGTCCGCGATATTGCTATTATATTATTCGGAATATCTGGGTCACAGCTGCTATGTCTTATTGGACGTTCCGTCGCTGGTCGCATGCGCATCAGTGGCGACATTCGGCTGGCGTTGCTGGAAACGTTCCACCTTCGTCAATGGATTATTATTTATTCTCATCACGGCATTGGCTTCACAGATCAAACTTCCCGTCTGTCTATTTATCGTCGCGTTTCTATTCACGCTGCTATGCGCTGCGATTCTTCGCAGATCGCGCAAAAAAATCTTTTCCATCCTGCTGCTCGCGCTCTTGACATTTGCAGCCTGTTATTTCGCTTGCTGGCTGACGGCAGGATTCCGCTTTGAATACACCGCAAGCAATGCCTCATTGCTTCATCGCAGCGCGCATCTGCCGCCGTTTCCGGATTTGCACAGCGGTCTGACGGCGAATTTCATCACATGGCTTTGGGAAAAACGCCTTTTGCCTGAAACGGCAATCGCAGTGCTAGGCCATACGCTGTCGTTCTCACATGAGCGCGAGTATTTTTTATTCGGCCAAACTTCATCCAAGGGATGGTATCATTATTTCCTGATTACCAGCGTCCTGAAAACGCCGCTGCCTTTTCTGCTTTGTTGCATCGTGTTTCCGGTGCTGGATTTGTTCAGACCCCGCTTCAAGCATTCAGCAACGCGCAACTTCCGGAGAGAACGCGCATTGATTTTCGGACTGCCCTTTTTCCTGCTGGCGCTTTGCGTGATTTTTTTTCGCGCGAATCTCGGACATCGTTATTTCTTGTTTGTCTATTTCCCATTGTCCGTTTATGCCGGCGTCTGGCTGGGCAGAATGTTTCAATCAAAGAACTCCGTAAAACGCGGCATTGTGATCGCCGTCATGGTTTATCATGCCGGCAGTTGTTTGTGGTGGCATCCGCACAATGCGACCTATTTTAATTTGATTGGGCGCAATCCGTACGCTTCGCATAAAATTTTAAATGACAGTTCCACCGATTATGGGCAAGACGCATTCCTCTTAGCGTCGGAGCTGGCCTTGCGGCAAGCGGCCGGCGTGAATCTTAGTTTAGCCGGTTTGAATTATCTTCCCAGCTGCGGCATTGCTAATTACCGTTGGATCGATGATTCAATCGGTTTTCCGTTGAACATGCGACGAAACGACACGCCGCGTCCGGACTGGCCTTCGGCGATCAGCGTGAATCGTCTGGAGAGGATACGGATGAAATATCCAGAGTTATATCAGCGTGAACCGGATCAGATTTTGAATTCGATTGTCATCTATTACCCATAAAGCGCCACAAATGATACAATGGATGTTGAATTGACCAAACAGGAAATCGAACAATGGGTGCGCGAAACGAATGAAGCGGCGTTGGAAGAGCTTTGGCGCACAGCGGATGAGATGCGGAGGCGGACGGTGGGCGAGGCGGTGCATCTGCGCGGGCTGATCGAGATTTCGAACCATTGCGTGCGGCAATGTGGGTATTGTGGTTTGCGCGCGGCAAACAAGGGACTCGAACGCTATCGTATGTCTGAGGCGGAGATTCTGGAATGCGCGCATCAGGCCGTCTGCTATGGCTATGGAACCGTGGTGATGCAGGCCGGAGAGGATTACGGCATCACGCGCGATTGGCTGGCGGACGTGGTGCGGCGGATCAAAGCGGAAACATCGCTGGCCGTGACGCTGAGCATGGGAGAGCGTCCGCGCGAGGAACTGGAGACCTGGCGCGAGGCCGGCGCCGACCGCTATCTGTTGCGTTTCGAAACCTCCGATCCTGAACTTTATAACCTGATCCACCCAACGCCGTCAGCGCGGGCGTATCAGGATCGCATGGCGATTCTGCGTGATCTGCGCGAACTGGGTTATGAAGTGGGCAGCGGCGTGATGGTGGGGATTCCGGGACAGAGTTACGCGAGCCTGGCCAATGACATCGACACCTTCCGCGACTGGGATCTGGATATGATTGGCGTGGGGCCATACATCTCGCATCCCGACACGCCGCTCGGGCGCGATGAATGCCGCAAGGTCATTGCGCCTGAAGAGCAAACGCCCAACACAGAACTGATGACCTACAAGGTCGTGGCGCTGACGCGGCTGATCTGCCCGGAGGCGAACATACCGAGCACCACGGCGCTGGCGACGCTCAACCTGAAAGAGGGTCGCGAACTCGGCTTGCAGCGCGGCGCAAACGTGGTGATGCCGAACCTGACGCCCGTCAAGTATCGCGCGCTGTATGAAATTTATCCATCCAAGGCATGCATCTTTGAGTCGTCCGACGATTGCAGTCATTGTCTGGCGGGACGCATTCGAGCCATCGGCCGTGAAATCGGCACAGGCCCTGGCGGACGCCTGCGCAGTAATAAAAAATCATCTCAATAAGTGATGTTACGCAGTGAGTGTTTCCTTGGACTGCGCAGGCCATGCCTGCGCCTTGGATCAGCGAAATTATCTTCTCAATCCGGTGTAATTCAATTATAATGTAATGCGGCGGCATGGCCGCCGCAGTCCAAAACGCCAAGTGTGCGTAACATCAGTCAATAAGCGATTCTCGACTCCCAACGAGTCAAAACGATACGTTTATCTAATATCAAAATTGAATCGTATCGATTTGCCTCAGTGTATGTCGTCATTACGCATCCACAATGAAATGGCGCACATCTATATCCTTTATTTCCAGTCATATAGATATTCATGCATTTTGGCATATTCTTGGCCTGATAAACAGGCAGGAACATGAAATGCGCCTTCGCTGATCGGCGGCGCATATTGCAGGAGACTGAAATGCGACTCGACAAACTGACTTTCAAATCGCAGGAGGCCTTGACCAACGCCGCAGAGCGAGCGGCGAACCATGGACATCAGGAGATTATGCCTGAGCACTTGCTGCTGTCTCTGATCGAACAGGACGGCGCGGTGAAACCCGTGTTGCAGAAAATCGGCGTCGATCTGAACACACTCACGCAGCGGCTTGAGGAGCATGTGGAACGCTTGCCGCGCGTGTCGGGGGAGACGCTGGATCAACCGGGATTGAGCCATGCCTTGCGACGCGCGCTGGATCAAGCGTGGAAGCAAGCGCAGAAACTGAAAGATGAATATCTTTCCAGCGAACATCTTTTGTTGGGCTTGACGCAATCCGGCACACAAGCGGCGGAACTCCTGCGCGCGATGGGCGCCGATGAAAAATCGGTGCTCTCCGCGCTGAAAGAGGTGCGCGGCTCGCAGCGTGTGACGGATCAAAATCCGGAAGACAAATATCAGGCGCTGGAGAAATACGGACGCGACCTGACGAAGATGGCGCAGGCCGAGAAGCTCGATCCGGTGATCGGACGCGACAATGAAATCCGGCGTTTAATCCAGGTCTTGTCTCGCCGTACGAAGAACAATCCAGTGCTGATCGGCGAACCGGGCACGGGCAAGACGGCGATTGTGGAAGGCTTGGCGCGACGCATCGTCAGCGGCGATGTGCCCGAGGGCATCAAGCACAAGCGCCTGATCGCGCTGGACCTTGGCGCGCTGGTGGCCGGCTCGAAATTCCGCGGCGAGTTCGAAGACCGTCTGAAGGCTGTACTCAAGGAAATCGAAGCCAGCGACGGCGAAATTATTCTCTTCATCGACGAGTTGCACACGCTGGTCGGCGTGGGCGCGGCGGAAGGCGCAATGGACGCGAGCAACATGCTCAAGCCGGCGCTGGCGCGCGGTATGCTGCGCTGCATCGGCGCCACGACGCTGGACGAGTATCGCAAGTACGTGGAAAAAGACGCGGCATTGGAACGGCGCTTTCAGCCGATCCAGGTGAATGAGCCGACCGTGGAAGACTCCATCGCCATCCTGCGCGGTCTGCAGGAGCGTTACGAGGTGCATCACGGCGTGCGCATCAAGGACGGCGCGCTGGTGGCCGCGGCGCTGCTCAGCAACCGCTACATCAGCGACCGTTTCCTGCCGGACAAGGCCATCGACCTGATCGACGAGGCCGCCTCGCAGCTGCGCATCGAAATCGACTCGATGCCCAAGGAGATCGACGAAGTTCAACGCCGCATCATGCAGCTCGAAATCGAGAAACAGGCGCTGAAAAAAGAATCCGATAAAGCCTCAAAGGAACGCCTGCAGCGCCTGGAGGAAGAACTGGCCGAACAGCAGGAAAAAGCGAATGAGATGATCGCGCGCTGGCAGAATGAAAAGGAGCGCATCTCGAAAATTCAGGAATACAAAGAGCGTCTGGAGCAAGCCAAGCTCGATCAGCAACGCGCCGAACGCGAAGGCGATCTGCAACGCGCCGCCGAGCTCAAGTATAGCATGATTCCGCGGATCGAACAGGAAATGGGCGCGATGAAAGAGCAACTCGCAGCCGTGCAGAACGGACACCAGCTGCTCAAGGAAGAAGTGGACGAGGAAGACATCGCGGAGATCGTCGCGCGCTGGACCGGCATTCCCGTGTCGCGGCTGCTCGAAGGCGAAATGGAGAAGCTGGTTCAAATGGAGGACCGGTTGCGCCTGCGCGTGATCGGACAGGAAGCCGCGATCAGCGCCGTGGCGAACTCCGTGCGCCGCGCGCGCGCCGGATTGCAAGATCCGAACCGTCCCATCGGTTCGTTCATTTTCCTTGGCCCGACCGGCGTGGGCAAAACAGAACTCGCGCGCTCGCTGGCGCAGTTCCTGTTCGACGACGAGCAGAACATGGTGCGCATCGACATGTCCGAATACATGGAGAAGCACAGCGTGGCGCGGCTCATCGGCGCGCCTCCGGGATACGTGGGCTATGACGAAGGCGGACAACTCACCGAAGCCGTGCGCCGCAAACCCTACAGCGTCGTGCTGTTCGACGAGATCGAAAAGGCGCACCCGGACGTGTTTAACATACTGCTGCAGATTCTCGAAGACGGCCGCCTGACCGACAACCAGGGCCGCACGGTGAACTTCAAGAACACCGTGCTGATCATGACCAGCAACGTCGGCTCGCAGTTCATCGAGGAAATGAGCCGCAACTCCGTCAGCTTGGCGGGCAGTGAGTCTGAAAGCAAAAAAAATGTGGCACAGCCGCCCTCAGCTGTGACCTCTCACGAACAAATGGAAGTGCTGGTGCGCGAAGCCCTGCGCTCGAACTTCAAACCGGAGTTCCTCAATCGCGTGGACGAAATCGTGATCTTCAACAACCTGGGCCGCGAAGAGCTGAAGTTGATCATCGAGATCCAACTGCAGAACGTGCAGCGCCGCCTTGACGACCGCGAGATCAAATTGCAATTGACCGATGCGGCGAAAGAATTGCTCTTGGAGCAAGGCTACGATCCGTCCTACGGCGCACGGCCGCTCAAGCGCGCCGTGCAGAAGCTGATTCTCGATCCGCTGGCGCTGGAACTGCTGGAGGGCAATTTCGTTGATGGCGACGTCATCGCCGTGGACGTGAATCACAGCAAAGAAATTGTTTTCTCTCGCGCCACGGCTCATGTATGATAGCGGCAATGCTCAAGAGGAGAGATTTATGACAACTTTCCCGCAACGGACGCGCAGGGGAAAGATCATGCTCTGCGCGTTCGTTTTCATGGTCGCCGTTCAGTGTTTTCCTGCAGAAGAGACTGACATCCGCTGGAAGAGCGGCGCTGGAAACTGCCTGAACCGGTCCGCTGAGTTCTACGGCTCTGAAACGGCTTTGCGGATCGCCAATAACGTGCTTCTGCATCAATGCAACAACGGCGGATGGCCCAAAAACTATGACCGTGCACGCATCCTGAGTCCGGACGAAAAGGAGAAGATTCTCAGCCAGAAGAAGCGCAACGACACGACCTTTGACAATGGCTCCACCCACTCCGAGGTGAGATATCTGGCCAAGGTCTACAACGCGACCAGCGACGAGCGCTACCAGGAAGCCTTTCTCCGGGGCGTCGAGTTTATCCTGCAAGCCCAATACGGCAACGGCGGATGGCCGCAGTATTACCCCGATGCCCGTAAATATGCGAAATACATCACATTCAACGACGGCGCCATGATCGGCGTCATGATCGCGCTGCGCGAAATCGCGCAGGACAAAGCGTCATATCCATTTGTCGATGCACAGCTGCGTTCACGTTGCGCGAACGCCGTCGATAAAGGCGTTCAATGCATCCTCAAGTGCCAGATCGAAGTGAATGGCAAAAAGACCGCCTGGTGCGCGCAGCACGATGACGAGAGCCTTGAACCACGAGACGCGCGAAGCTACGAATTGGCCTCCATCAGCGGCAGCGAATCCGTCGGCATTGTCCGGTTCCTGATGGAAATCGATAATCCATCGCCAGAAATCATCGACGCCATTCAATGCGCGATCGCCTGGTTCGACGGCGCCCAACTCAACGGCATTCGCGTTACCTATCAGAAGGTCGTGGTGGAACCTGAAACATGGGACAAAGTCGTCATTCAGGACGACTCCGCGCCGCCGTTGTGGGCGCGTTTTTACGACATCGGCACGAATAAGCCGATCTTTTGCGGCCGCGATGGAAAACGCAAAGCGACGCTCGCGGAGATCGACTATGAACGCCGCAACGGCTATAGTTGGCTGGGATCTTATGCGCAAGACCTGCTCGCCAAGGAGTATCCTGCCTGGCAGAAAAAATGGGCGCCCGATGACGATGTGCTGCGCCGGGAAAACCGATGATAAAAATAGACTACTCCAAAAAGAATCTCATCATCGGGTCGATTCTGTTCAGCGTCAGCATCGAATTGTTCACGATCATCTGCCGCTATGTCTATGGCGGCACGGGAGCGGAATTCGCGGCGAAGCACGATGTCCCGGCTTGGCTCAGAATCCACCATTTCTGGTGGGGATTGCTGCTCATCCTCATTTCATTTTTTCTGCGAAAATATCCAAAACTGAAATTCTGGATTCTCGCCATTGGCCTTGGTGTGTTTTTCAGCGACTGGCTTCACCATCTTGTCTATTCGCCGATCGTATTCGGCAATCTCTCCTGGCATTGGCCGTGATACACTGCAATGCCTAATAATCAGTTCTTCTCAGATGCATCAATTTCCGTTAATCTCCAGGCGCGCATCCGAGTCGCCCTTGGGCGCTATGTATGATAAATGGTAATTGTAGGGCTGTTTTGCCTGATGCAGGACTTGTTTCTCGCTGGCGGCGCCGGCGTATTCAAACCAAAGCACATAGCCCACAGGAATCCCAGCGAATCGAAACTTGCCGTCCGCGTCGGTCGTTGTGTGCGCCAGCACGCTTGTCGATGGCCATGAATGTTCGCTTTTGATCGACAGACCTTGCTCGGACAACGAGCGTCCTTTGGCGTCCGTCAGCCGGCCTTCGATGCTAGCGGCAGGCGCCAGCACGAAATCCAACCGTTTCGGCCGGCCCGGCAGGATCACATCCTCCGGTTTTGCGCCCCAGGCATTGTCCGCGGCAGGCAAGATGCTGGCCATCATCAATCCCCCCTGACGATATAAATTCTGTTCGCAATAGCCATCCTTGGAAACGGATATCGTGGCGGCTTGAAGCGGAGTTTCCTCGCTGCTTAATGATCGCATCCCCGGACCAAAGCGAAGCAAATATTCGCCCTTCGCATCGCTGGACGCCGATCCGGTCGGCATTAATGTGCCCATCCCGCATGAAGCGCGGATCGTGGCGCATTCAACCGGATTGCCCTCCAGATACGTCACTGTGCCAGACACAGCCCACGGCCAACGACGTTCCGCCTCCTCTGTTGTGATCGGCAGCTCCGACAGTTCCAGCGTGATCGTCGCGTCTTCGCCTTTCGTCAGATCGACTTTGAGCGGGCCTGGGGGATATACATACTCGGGATTGCCGAAGTGAAACGCCTTTTTTTCCGCTTCGAGGGCATACAATCCGGGAGCAAGATGTTTGAAAGTATACCTGCCATCACGAGCATAAATGATCCCTGATCCACCGCGACTCCACGCAGTGACCGGCAAGCCATCAGGCCGTATCAGCCGGATTGAGGCATATTCCACTAGCTCGCGCGATGCCTCGTCAATAGCCTGGATATGTAACGCCGGTCCATCCTCGATCACCACGACAATATCAGTTGATTCCTGACTGCCATCCAAACGAATCACATCGCTCACGCCCAATGCCGCCGGATCGCCATGCCCACAAAAAGCAGTCGCACGATATTCGCCCGGAACAAGGTTTTCGATGATCGCGCTGTCACTTGCGCCGAAATGATGGATGGGCTCCCAGATTTTTCCCGTGACGGAATCATGCCACAATTGTCTTGATTCACTCGGCTCGGCGGATAGGCCGGTGTCTTCGGCTGGGATCGACTTCCAGAACGTGATCATGCATTTCTCCGGCTTTTTACCGTCAACATCAACCACGTGGGCCTGAATGGCCAGCGTCCCGGTTTGCTCAGGCGATTCCTGAGCGGTTCTGCCGATGGCGATTCCAATCGACAGCATAATAAGGAAATAAAATCGAATGTTCGATGGCATGCTGATTCCTTTCATTATAAATCACTGACAATTTATACGCTAGGAAAGCAAACCGGTTAGACCGATGTCAATATTGGCGGTTGGTTTAGGAGATATGGACTTGATGAGGAAGAGCCGAGGAGGTTGTCGGCTCCAAGGCGTGTAAATAGATAATTCAGTGGAAAAAACTGAGCAAACGCGCCCGGGCCGACGGGGGGAGAGGCGACTCCGGCGTCGAGCGCGTTTGCGATTACAGGTCGAGCGTGTTCAACAACCGCGCGCGTAAGCGAATGATTGCCTTGGTGTGTATCTGTGAGACACGCGATTCAGTGATATCCATGATAGCGCCGATCTCCTTCATGGTCAGCTCATCGTAATAGTAAAGCGATACGACAAGCCGTTCCTTTTCCGGCAGCTGGTCAATGGAATCCGCTACGATCCTGTAAATCTGATCCAGGTGGCTTAATTCGGACGGAAGCTGCTGCTCCGGATCGGCGAGGTATTCCAGCAAGTTTCGCTCGCTGGCCTCGTCATTGTCCTGGCGCAGTTCGTCAATGCTGATCAGGGCGATGCCGCGCGCCTCCATCAGCATTTGATAAAATTCTTCTTCTTGGATACCGAGATATTCCATCACCTCGACGTCATGCGCTGCGCGGCCTCGAATTTGCTCGATATGCTGATAGGCCTTTTCCAGTCGCGTGGCCTTTTGGCGAGTGGAGCGCGGCGCCCAATCCAACGCCCGCAGCTCGTCCAAAATCGCGCCTTTGACACGGAACTCGGCGTAGGTTTTGAACTTGATCTTGCGGGTCGGATCGAATTTGTTGAAGGCGTCGATCAGGCCAATGATGCCAGCGTCGATGAGATCGTCGATCTCAACATGCTGCGGAAGCCGGACCATGATGCGTTGCGCGACAAATTTCACCAGCGGCAGATACTCGAGGATCATCTCGTTGCGCTGATCCACGTCCGAGGCGCTGGATTGAGTTTGTTGTCCATATGTCTTGACAGTGGTCTGTGTCATTGCCCCACACCTCGCTTTTTTATTGTTATTTTGCTTATTTCGATTTTGTCCGCCGGCCCAGAAACCAGTGTAAGAAGGCAGTGCTAAAGCAGCCATATCCCTCTCCTTTTCTTTTATGCAGTCTGACTCTCAAACATTGTTCGCCAGAAAAACACAGCGTTTCCGGTCGCATGCGGTTGGATCATCAATCCTTGCACGCGTTCCGACAGCGCCCGGATCGCCTTGCTGAAGGGGCTTTCCGGCGCAGCGGCGACAGCGGCCTTTTGGCGCATAACACAGCGCTTGAGTTGCGGGTCGTGGGGGATGTGGCCGAGATAATTGAGTGAAACGCTCAGATAACGATCTGAGACCGTAAGCAGGTTTTTATAGACATCTAAAGCAGATGTTTCATTTTGAGCTTGGTTAATGAGAATTTGAAAACGCTTGTGCTGATAATTCTGCGACATGACCTTGATCAGCGCGTAAGCGTCGGTGATGGAAGTCGGCTCAGGCGTCACGACAATCATAGTCTCATGGGCCGAGGTGTTGAAATACATCACGTTGCCGTTGATCCCGGCGGATGTGTCAATGAGCAAGTAGTCGATTTGCGAACCGACCGCCTCCATCTCGCTCAGCAGTACGTTTTTCTGCTCATCCGTGAGGTTGACCATCTCCTCGACGCCGGAACTTGCTGGAAGGATCAGAATGCCCTCTGGCCCCTTGGCCAGGATGTCATTCAGTCGCATCTCGCCGTTGAGCAGATGGGTTAAGTTATAGCGGCAGTTCAATCCCAGCATGACATCGATATTGGCGAGACCCAGGTCGGCGTCGAAGATCATGACACGGTTGCCGGATCGAGTCAGCTCGATGGCGAGATTGCTGACGATGCTGGTTTTTCCAACCCCGCCCTTGCCGCTGGTGAACGAGAAAACACGTGTGCGCATATTGGACACGTTGGGCGCGAGACCGTCCTGGTTCTCATAAAGGGTGCGAAGTGTATTGGCCTGATCCATTGCCCTTTTGCCCCGCCTTGAATTCGCGTCCTGCCGTTTTCATGAGGGATTAAAAGCAAATTTGAAGCCATCTGTTTCAGGGAACGCTTGTTCAGGTCGCGATTTCAGGCTTAATATTACAGATCAATGAAATGACTGATGTTAGCTGGATGAATATCTTCGGGCACACGCTGTCCATCGGTGATATATGCGACGGGTATTTGACACTCAAATGCCGCATTTGTGACACATAGGGGAACGTATGTTTCGTCTTTTTTGGTCAATATCACTTCCGAGGCGCCAAACGAGCGATAAACGCCCAGCACATCCTGACGGACTTGAGCATCGATTGTGAGGTTCAGGCAAAGCGTCAGGCGCGCCTGGATCTGCCGGAGTATCGCCATCTGCTCCTCCAACCGGTCCAGCTGACGCTGGCTATGTCCGGCCGTATCGATCAGGATGGCATCCATATCGTTCAGCGACTGCATGGCAGCGCCCAATTCGTCTTCATTACGGACGACTTTCAAGGGGAGGTGCATAATGCGGGCATAAACCGCGAGTTGTTCAGCGGCCGCCACGCGGAAGGTGTCAAGCGTGATCAAACCGACGCGTTGACCTTTGCTGACACGCCGTGCGGCGAGTTTGGCCAATGTAGTGGTTTTTCCAACGCCGGTCGGTCCGCACAGTGCGCAGACAAACGGCTCGGACTTTGCGCTTTTTTGGCTCTTCTTTTCTTCAGCATGAGGCTGACAATTGATGCGTTGAGCCAGGGCCGGTTTGAGCCAATCAGCGAAGTGAATCGGATCATCAGGATAGGGCAGATCGGCATCGGCCAGTTCAGCAAGCCAATTCAACAGATCTTCGGAGGCTCCCTGGCGCTGCATGGACTCCAGGTGTGATTTCAATGCTTTTTTCGCTCGCTCCCATGGCTCACGGGGTTGCGATAAGTTCGATTTACGGATCGTATTCATCAGATCCTCGATTCGCTCAGACCTTGAGTTATAACTTGAACTTGGTGAGCTTATATCAAACGACGCCAATAAATCATGGTTCACATGATTGCTGGCGCGATTCCCGGATTGCTCGACGACAGGCTCCTGTTGATCGCTGATTTGCTGAGGTTCAATTGTCAAATTGGTTGAATGATTTGAGATTTCCAGCATATCCTGAAAATCCTCATTCTCATTATCATCCTCATCCGGACGCTCGGCGATAGCGGTTGCGGTTGTCGAATGCGTCTGTTCTTCCGCCTGCTGGGCAATCTCTTGTTCCGCTTCGGCTTTTTCCGCATTCACACGGGTCAGGATCGCCTCGATATTCCTACGCATTTCCGGTGTGATGCCCTTGGTTTGCTCCTGGATCAACGCCCCTGAATTTTTCAGTTCCCTGCGCGCGGGCCGCGGCGCGGGATGATAGTCAATCGCAGCCGTAATCTCAGTCAGCGGTTGCGTACAGCGTTGAATCTGCTCATTTCCTGGACGGAATTTGCGGGATTGCAGAATGACGGCATCCGCTCCAAGTTCACGCTTAACCTGGCTGAGCGCGTCGGCGATGGTGGTTCCGATAAATTTGCGAATAAACATGAGCGTCGTTCCTTATCGTGTTAAACGGCCATTCCGGCCGGCTGTGTTTGAACTTGCTGCGCTGCCACGCGCACGACTCCGAGTGATTCGATATTGGCTTCTGGGGCGATCTCAGCGTGCGACAGCACCACAAGGCCAGGAATGAATTTTTCAGTCAGGTTCGAGAGCTGCTTGCGCACCTGTGGAATGCAGGCCACGATGGGCGGCGCATTGAGCAGATTGAACCTTTCCACGGCGGACTTGAGCGCATTGAGAATCTGCTGCGCTCGCCCGGGATCCATCGCGAGGAAGGAGCCGCCCTCCGTATGCCGAATCGACTGCTGGATGGCCTCCTCGATCTCCTGATCGAGGACCATCAGGCGCAGGCGCCCATCCGGACCGATGTGCTGCTGTGTGATGCCTCGCGCCAGCGCCTGCCGGACATGCTCGGTGATGTCGTCCGGATTCTTAAGCACTGGTCCGACCTCGCCGATTGTTTCGGTGATGCTCAGCAGGTCGCGGATCGAGACCTGCTCGCCCAGCAGATTCTGCAGGATGCGATGGAAAGCTGGCAGCGAAATGACGCCAGGTATCAAACCATCGACCACTTTGGGGTACTTCTTCGCCAGTTGATCGAGCAGCCCCTGGGCGTCCTGCCGTGTCAGCAGATCCTTCGCGTTGCGCTTGATTGTCTCGGTCAGATGCGTGGCGACGACGGTGGAGAGATCGACGACGGTGTAACCCAGGGCCTGGGCGCGTTCACGGTCGCGTTCCGTGATCCATAGCGCAGGCAGCCCAAAGGCCGGTTCCTCGGTCGGGACTCCCTTGATGTCGCCGGATGCGGCGCCCGAGGCATTCATCGCCAGCAAGTGCCCGGTCATCAGTTCTCCGCGCGCAACCTCGCATCCCTTGATCAGGATTGAATATCCACCGGGCTTGAGTTCCAGGTTGTCGCGAATATGCAGCGGCGGCACCACGAAGCCCGAATCAAGGGCGAACTGGCGGCGGATGGATTTAATGCGGTCAAGCAGGTCGCCATTCTGCTCGGCGTCCACGAGGGCGATCAATCCATAGCCGACTTCGAGGGCGATGATGTCAAGCGGGAGCAGCGACTCGACTTTTTCCGGCTCCAGCGGCGGCGCCTGCGCGACTTGCTGTTTGGTCTCGAGCTCAGCCTTTTGCCGCTGGAAACGAGCGGTGAAGTACGCCGTCACGCCAAGAAAAATGCTCATCATGGCGAACGGAACAAAGGGAAGCGAGGGGAGCAAGGCGAAAAACATCAGCACAATCGAGGCGACGCCCAGCGCGCGGGGGCTGAAGAAGAGCTGATGAGCGATGCTTTCGCTTAAATTGGCCTGACTTGCGGCGCGAGTGACGATGATGCCGGCGGATGTGCTGATAATCAGCGCCGGAATCTGGGAGACCAGACCGTCGCCGATCGTCAGCAGCGTGTAAGATTTCGCGGCTTCGGCGAGGCCCATGCCATGATGCAGCCAGCCAATGAGCAAGCCGCCGAAAATATTGACGCCGGTGATGATGAGTCCGGCGATCGCGTCGCCGCGGACAAATTTGGCCGCGCCGTCCATCGCGCCGTAAAAATCCGCTTCGCGTTCAATCTCGCTGCGACGCTCCCGGGCCTGTTTTTCATTGATCAAGCCGGAATTCAGGTCGGCGTCGATGCCCATTTGCTTGCCGGGCATGGCATCGAGAGTGAAACGCGCGGACACCTCGGACACACGGCCGGAACCTTTGGTGATGACGACGAAGTTGATAATGACGAGAATCAGAAAGACAATAATCCCGACGACGTAATCGCCGCCGACGGCGAAATCGCCGAAGGAAAGGATGATTTTACCAGCAGCCTCCGGTCCTGTGTGGCCGTTGAGCAAAATCAGCCGTGTGGAGGCGATATTGAGCGATAGCCGGAAGAGAGTCACGAGCAGCAGCAATGAAGGAAAGACAGAGAAATCGAGCGGCCGCAAGGCGTAGATTGCCACAAAGAAAATCAGCAATCCGCTCATGATGCTGCAAGCCAGCATGAAATCGAGCATGAATGCAGGGATCGGAATGACCATGATGATCAGGATTGTGATCATTATGATCGGCAGCAAAATGTCGCGATTGCGGTTCAGCAGATCCATTAATTGGCGTGTTTGTGGCGGCATGCCGGAAACCTCATCAATGGTTTGTTGGATGGTAAGAAGCAAAAATATGACCAAAAGCCATCCAATATTTTGACAGGGCGGATCATGCCTTGATGAAAGGAGCTGATATCACGTTCAGCGTAAAACAGAGCATGAATAATATGGCTTTAAATATAAATATATCAGATATACGAACACATTGGAATGCTGCATGGCACAAATGGAGCGATGTCATTTCGCTTTCGCCCGATCCCAGTAAATGATGATGATGGAAGGTTGGATTTTTGTCAAAAAGCCACGTCAAAGTGTCATTGACTTGACGGACAGCGCCGGTGTCATGACTTTGACGACGATTCCAAAATGATGGTGAGGAGCGCATCCAACAGGGATATGATGAAGAGAAGCAGGAGCCCGGCGATCAGTAAAAATGGCACGCCGCCGAGATATACGAAATTCACCAAAGTCAGCAGTGCAACGAGCAATGCAAATTGAACGCCGATAAGATTGATATTCAGGACAGTGGATCGAGGCAGGATTTGATCCGGCCGCAGCCAAGCCAGCAGCATAATCTGGAGCAGGAGGAAAACCATGAGTATGGAGAGCATCAGGGAGAGAGGCCAGCCGGGGATGGAAACGCACGCCATGATCAGTATTTCGGCAGCAATGGAAAAAACACCGGCGGCAAGCGGCAGAGCATGCGGAAAGAGCCGGTTTTCACCTTTGTGGCCCATATCCGGCTGAATCGCGCCAGAGGGCGCGGATGACGAATCATCCGCAGCTGAATCTTGGTTTTCATGTGTCATGCTGTCATTTGTATGGAACCGCTAGCGTTGGTGTCCAGTAAAAATATTGCCAGCTGATAAATAAAAAACTCGACATAAACTGTCGTGATCGCCGTTTCCCGATCGTTTACGACGCCGATGAATATGCAGATAACTTAAAGCAACTCTTTGGGATGATACTGATCAATATAAACCCCGCAGAAGCCGGGTTAATAAAGCCTTTGCGGGGTTTCGCGGGGAGGGATTTTCAAATTCAATGCTTCTGCATGTTGTTCGAACAAGTCCTGACAAAAAACGAAGAGGACTGTATCATAACAAACACTGCTGGTGCCACAATTATTTTAAATAAATTGAAAAAAAAGATTCCTGCTTTTACGGATGTTTGACGGATTGAATGTTAGAGCGAACCAAATTATCCCTGCGCGGGGCAGTATGGATCATCGGAGCATCAACGGATGCATGGTACAGCTGTCAGATACGGATTTGAAGATCGTGAATCGCCACGCCTGAGGCGGGTTTCGGAAAAACACACGTTGATCGCGGCGGGAGACGCATGCCATCATCGGCGAGTTGGATGATTTCGTCGAATTTTAACGGCCGGGTGAGAAACGCGACACAGCCTTTCCGGTTGCTGAGCGATTGAATCACGCTTTCGATCTCGTGGTAATAAACGGAATCGTTATATTCGAGTTTCATCTCCGGATTACCCAGCCAAATGCGCGCGATGATGTTGCTTTCGATGATGATGGAAGTCTGCTCTTTCAGGCCATCGGGAATCTCATCGTCGTCAATCAGATCCGCGGGCTCAATGCCTTCTTTGATGGTGAGTGCGCTGGCTCGTCCATCGGGAAGCAGCATGATGGCGCTGAAGCCCTGTTGAGGCAAGTCCTGCAGCGCTTTTTCCAGTTGTTTCAACGCCTCTTTGGGTTTGCGCAGATCCACCTTGAGATCTTTACGGTCAAAATAGACTTCCAGGTCTTCGAAGACTTCGTCCAGCTCGACGCCGTCGCCAAGATCGTTGCAAAGAACGCGGTGACTGGGAAGGGTGCTGTCCGGTTGATGCGAAGCGTCGATGAAAAAAGTCAGGATATGGTCGAACGGTTGATGATAGTCCGCCTGCGGCAATTGCCGGTGCATGTCGATCTGGAATTTCCTGGCCGCTTCATAGCGATGGTGCCCATCGGCGATATAAAGGCGGCGTTTTCGCATGGTGTTGCGAATTTTCTGAATGATGTTGCTGTTGACGCAGGTCCAGATGCGGTGCGTGACGCCGCTATCATCGGTGAATTCGTGCTCGGGCGCGCCTTTGGCCGCCTTATCCAGCAGTTTTTCGCAATCGCCTTCAGGATTATTGTAAAGCATGGTGATGGGGCAAAGATTGGCCTGTACGGCTTTGTATAGCCTCAAGCGGTCGGTTTTGGGCGGAAGAAAGGTCTGCAAATGGGGCAGGATATCGTCTTTGCCCAGGCTCCCCAGACGGACGAGACCGATGAAGCCGCGCAGTTTGACCGGCGCGCCGCCTTCGCGGGCATGCTCCATCTCGTAGATTTTATAGCAGACCTTTTCGTCTTCGAGCAGCACGAGCTTCGCTTTCCACTCATTGAATTCGTTGCTCGCGCGGATATAGCGATTGTGTTCCGCGTCGTCGCCGGCCTGGCATTTCCCGTTGACGATGCGAACGATATTGTAAGGGTGCCGCGCGTATAGTATATCGCGCAATTCCGGTGTGATTTCATCATACGGAGGAGCGATGGCTAGGCCTAAGTCCGGAACATCCCTCGGATTGAAACGCGTGCTGATAAACGGAATAACCTCTGTCATAAATACATCCAAAACCCGTTTCTTGAATATAGCGCGTATTAAAAACGCAATGCATCACTTGGAAAACCCGATCGGCATAACAAAAAAAAAGGCTCAAGGCTCGTACAACGGCCACATATCATTAATTATGGCATTTTCTGCATCAAGCATCAAATATTTTTTTGAAAATAGATCTTCCGGCGTAACAAAGTGCGATTTGGGATTGATGAGTTGAATCGTGTGCAGGTCGCGGACGACGCTTTCGATGTCGCCCAGCTTGATGTTGATCTGCGCACGCTGATACAGCATGCATTCTCGCGGAATCGATCCATCGCCGGCGTTCAGCGCTTGTGTGATCTGCTCGAGAGCGTCCTGATTATCCCCCTTCAGAAAAGCGTAAGCGCTCACGGTGAAGTGCAAATGCGGGGCGTAAAGCGAATCGGGACGCTCCGCGAGCAACTTACGAAGATCCTCGATGACAGCGTCTTGCGCACGGCCGGGCTGTTGCAGGGCGAGAGCAGTCTCTGGATAGCAAAGGGAGTCATAGAGAGCCACTTCATCATCCGGAGGCGGAAGAATCTCGACTTCGCATGGCGGGAAGACAAATTGCGCCATCCGGCCATCGATGACGATCTGCAAGCCTCCGCTAAAGACATAGCGCCCGGGTTTGTCGACGATGAATCCCGATATGGTCGCCGGCGAGGCGCAGACTGTCACGGGATAATTCCAATACTCCCCATAATCCAGGATGATGTTGTATTTCTGCAGGAGCGTAGCGTCCTGTTCCGGTTCGAAAATAAAACGGCGGACATTGTGCGGCTCATCCTGAGAATAAAACTGAATATTCAAACTCGCGGAGGGATTTAAGTCGCTGTTGGCATTCATTGTTCTTGGCTTGCCGCCTAACGTCATTCGGTTGATCAAGGTGACGTATAGATAGATCGGCTCGCCAAGATAGACTTTTTTCTTCAGCGGTTCAAGAAAGCACTGGGTGTGTCCGAGTTCCGGATTGGCTTTTTTCTCCGGCTCCTCCTGATCCTGAGCGGACAAGGGAAGCGTCAGCGCAATCACGATGGCGTAAATCGCAAGGTGAAGGGGAATCCACAATCGTTGGTTGATATTCATTCGTCGGATCTTCTTTCGCGGCATGAAGGGACAATACATGACAGGATGCTTTGGTCGTCAAACAAAAAATTCGCCGGCGGGATAAAATCGGAAAAGAAGCCGCATAGTGATTGTCCGGCCAGGTTCGGGGATTTTTACTTTACTTTGAACTGCCGGCCCGATACAAGCATGTTTCCGAGTTTTAAATTCCGAAGGAAGCGAATCAAAAATGACAAAACGGGCTTATTTTACCACTCCGATTTATTACGTCAATGGAAGTCCGCACATCGGACATGCATACACATCGGTGCTGGTCGACATGCTGTCGCGCTATCACAAACTCCTGGGCTATGAAACTTGGTTTCTGACCGGAACGGATGAGCATGGGGACAAGGTTATGCGTTCCGCGGAAAAGCAGGGCATGACCACAACGGCGTTTGTGGATCAAATCAGCGGAGAGTTCCGCGCGCTGTTGCCGCAGCTGCACATCGCAAACGATGATTTCATCCGCACAACGGAAGAACGGCATAAGAAAGTCGTGCGTCAGGTGATGCAGAATTTATACGACAAAGGCGAAATCTACAGCGCGCAGTACGGCGGCCGCTATTGCTTTGGCTGCGAGCGTTTTTACACCGACAAGGAATTAGTGGATGGAAAATGCCCCGATCACGACACCGAGCCGGAGTGGATCGAGGAAACGAATTATTATTTCCGCATGAGCAATTATCAGGATTGGCTGATCAGCCATATCAAGGGGCATCCGGATTTCATCCGGCCCGAGAAGTTCCGCAACAAGGCGTTGAGTTTCCTGGAAGCGGAGCCGCTGAAGGATTTATCAATCTCGCGTCCCGCGAGCCGCTTGTCGTGGGGAATTCCGCTCCCGTTTGACGAAAAACACGTGACGTACGTCTGGTTCGACGCGCTGTTGAACTATTGCAGCGCGCTGGGCTATCCCGATGGAGAACTCTTTCAGAATTTCTGGCCTGAGGCGCAGCACATCACGGCGAAAGACATCCTGATTCCGCATGGCATCTATTGGCCGTGCATGCTGAAGGCCGCCGGAATTCCACTCTACAATCATCTGAACGTGCACGGCTACTGGCAGGTGGACGCGGCGAAGATGAGCAAGTCGCGCGGGACGGTGATCAATCCGCTCGATCTGGTGCAAAAGTACGGCGTGGACGCCTTCCGTTATTACCTGGCGCGGGAGATGCGGCTGGGCAACGATGCGGATTTCAGCGAAGTGGCGCTGGTGAACTGCATCAACAGCGAGCTCAATGACGACCTGGGCAACTTCGTCAAGCGCATCACCGGCATGGTCGCCAAGTATTGCGACGGCATCGTGCCGGCGCCGAACGGTCCGGCGCCGGATCAGGAACTGCTGGATGGCCTGGAACGCAAAATCATGGACGCCTTGCAGCGTTGCGCGCAAGAGATCGACCTGCATCCGGTGGTGGAGTCGTTGATCGAGGTCGTGCGTTCGATGAATAAATACATCACGGATCAAGCGCCATGGACCAAATATAAAAACGGCGATACCGCGACGGTGAACGGTTTGATGTACGCCTCGGCGCGGATGATCGGCTTGCTGGCGCAGGCGTTGCAGCCGGTGATGCCGGAAAAAAGCCTGGAGATGCTGGCGCTGATTGGAATTCCGGAGCGTCCGGTTGAAATTGATCCGGACTTGGTCAAACCTGGCGGCAAGGTGAACAGCGAACGCGCGCTGTTTCAGAAGTATGAAGCGCCCGCATTGGAGGATGCGGAACCGGCGGCGGAAGTTCGCCCGGAAATCACTCCCTTCAGGGATGAAATCGAGTTTGATGATTTCATGAAGCTGGATCTGCGCACGGCGACAGTAAAGACTGCGGAACGAGTGCCGAAGTCGGACAAATTGCTGCGTATGGACATGGATGACGGCACGCCGGAAGGACGGCAGATCGTCGCGGGAATCGCCAAGCATTACACCCCGGAAGAGATGGTCGGCCGTCAGGTCGTGATTGTGGCGAACCTTAAGCCGCGCAAGCTGATGGGCTTGCTCAGCCAGGGCATGGTGCTCTGCGCCCACGGCGAAGGCGGCGCCATCCGCCTGCTGACTCCCGAAGCGGTCGTGATGAACGGCGGTTCGGTATCGTAGAGGAGCGTATACCTTTATCAACCCGTTGAAAAATACGTAGCGCCGGCATTCTATTTCCCAACAGGCTGTTAGCCCCCAATGGGGCATGACATACCAGCCCAGGGCAACGCCCTATGTTGGCGTCCCAAATAACGATGCCCTGAAGGGGCATGACATCAATCGCCGGCCCCAAAGCATGTCATGCCCCTTCAGGGCGCATGTTTGTTTTCATCCATTTTCCCAGGGCGTTGCCCTGGGCTGGCATGTCATGCGCCTTCAGCGCAAACGCCCGCATCCATCGCCGCGAATTATTTTGACATGAAACGGCCTGTTATGCTCTGTTTCAGGCCAATGCTGATCGATCCTGCAACAACGGTTCGCAGGAACACTGGAAAACTCGATAACATCGCTGATCGGATGAACAACGGTTAAAAAAAGAGCAAATTGGATGATGTTGCAGCAGCCATGCAGTTGTATTTGTAAAAGGAAATGAAAACCATAGAATATCTTGTTTGGCTACGGAGACATAGCATGGAACCTAAAGTATTGGAAATCCTCGGACAAGTTGCTGGCGTTGGAGGGATCGTCCTCGGAACATTCCTCTTATTGTTCAAAGACTTGTTGGAGAAGATGGCGTCCTCAAAACTGGGACCTGAGCAGTTCTATAAGCTTATTCGACTCATGCTCATTCTAACATGGTCAGTAGCGATGGCCGGTCTGGTGGCTTGGGCGGTTGCCCATCACGTCGCCCCTCCCCCCGGCAACAGCAACAGCAGCCGTCCTATCTCCGCGAGAGGAATAGGGGGGACAAATGACAATCCGCGCAAGCTGGATGGTAGCGACACCTCTCTTGAGTGCAAAGGAAGACCCGTTCAGGCACAGGTTACCGGTTTGTTCTACCACGCGAATGGATCGCCTACCACTTTCTGGGTGTATCGCAACGAAAAAGATATCGGTCTGCAGCATAACGTGACGGCTGTTGCGCAAATGTCGCCGCTATCGTTTAGTGTGGTCGACGACTACCCGCCGAAGGGCACGAACACCTACTCCCTGTATGTTGCGGGCACTGACAAGGCCAATCTCGTCAACGTACAGAATGTGCAACTGCGTGTGGTCGAGCATTAAGGTCCACTGGAAACATGTGTGCCAAGCCTTGGTGCACACTAGGGACATACCGGATGTGCCCTGTTTTCCCGGGAGCTTTCAACATCCGCAGTTACTCTAGACGAATCGAGTCAAATATGACAATACTAGGAGTGTATGCAGTCTTGTAGCACGACGACCTGTTGGATCAAAGAAAACCGTATGACGTTGCCATATTTCGGTCTACGATCCGGTATAGGAAAGCCCAACCACATTGGCTTCAGGCGACACGGACAAGTTGCGCGCCTGAGCTGCAACGTTAGTCTGCTCGGTGTGAGGGGGCTGCTCCTGCGGTTGACTGGATTTCAGCTTTTTGGATTGGAAAAACGCGCTGTTTGCTATATTCTCCTGATTATGTTGAGGTTATGGCGCTATTTCAAAGGCCGCCCGTTTAAAAATCCTCTTCAAACGCCTCATTTGAAGCTTCAAACGCCTTATTTGCAGCTTCAGATGCCCCGGATTTGCTTCCGGGATCATTTGTGGTTGGTTTGTGCGGGCACAAATGAACCACAAATGAACCCTGGCGTGACAGGGGTTTCGACTGTTGCGCATGATGCTCGCTGGTTTCCAATCTCATTCCGCACAGTCGGGGCGGCTGAGCCACATTTGGAAAACCGGATCAACCATGCTGATCCGTCTATTTGCGGTGTTTGACCGGTTCGGCAAGCCCCTCAACGCAAAGCGCGCCGGACGTTGGTGTGTTCGGCGCGCTTCGTTTGTCAGGTCTGTCGCTCGGTACTCGTCAGCCGTTTTCGTCTTCCTGCGGCAGGCGAGTTTTGACAAATTCAGGAAGTTCGAGTTTTAATTCGATTTGCTCCAGTATCTCCGGACTCAGTTCCACGTCTTCAAGCGTGCGCTTGCGGTAAAATTTTCCGGTGTTTTCATCAAATCTCGCGTTGGCCTTGATGCGGCTGATCACGCGTCCCGTTTTCATGGGACTGCCGACAGTCTCCTGTGTGTTATACGGCACAACCTGGAGCGTCTCCAGGTCGAGGCGATACTTGATCACGATCTGAAGGGATTGCTCTTCAACAACCTCCTCCACTTGCTCGATCGCCTCTTCGATGCTGATTTCAATCCACGGGTTCTCTTCCAGCATGGCGCGCTTGGCGTCGTCAACCAGACGGTTGAATTCAAACTTGCGCCAGATGGCGTAGTCCACGACTTCGCCAGCCGAGAGTTTTTCCACCGAGGTGTAGTCCTTGCCGGTGATTTCGGCAAGGTCTTCGAGCGCTTGAGCGACAAACAACTGGTATCGCTCGCCGGTGAAGATGTTCTGCGTACTGAGCACAAGACCGCCGTTTTCGTCAAAGGCGCTTTCCTCGACGATATTGCCGTTTTCCCGCGCTGATGGATTGAGAGTGTTTCCGCTGGCGATGCTTTTCATGCGATACTCCAGCTTCGCCAGACGTTCGTTTTGCTCAGTGTTTTCATCCGCCAGTTCGCAGATCGCCTTGTAGTTCCAGGAGAAGCCTTGATTCAGGACGACTCCCCATGCGCCGGGATCCACCTCATCGGGATGTTTGTTATTGGCTTTGAAATTCGCGATATGTTCTTCGATCAACTGCTCCGTGGGAACGTCAATGTCCGCAGAAGCGACATTGGAATCCCCGTAAACATTCTCGCGCAGCCAATCCGGATCGGTGTTTTGCTGGTAATTTTCCAGCAGCTGGAAATATCCCGTCAGCTCTTTGGGCAGGCACATTGGATCCAATTCCTTGGCGTACCGGCCGGCGGATTCGAACTCGGGCTTGGTGGCGTATACGGCGTTTCTCGGCTTGGCGGCAGGCTTCACGCTGCGCATATGATCCAGAGTGCGCACGTCAGAGAAATCCAGCGGTCCGTTGCTGACCACATTGCTGACATAAAGCGCCCGCCACTTGGACCAGGAGTAACCCAGATCCTGTGTCGTAGAGCCAGGGGACAAAGTGCCCTCGATATCGCTGATGTACCGGTCGCCGCCGTTGTATTTAACGCGTAAATTGCCATATGCGTCAATTCCCATCGCCCAGGCGCGGGCGTCGTTTTTAAGGATCATCGAAGGAAGGCATGCGCCTGCAGCTTCAATATTCAACGTCGTATTACCGCTGTTGTAAAGATGCAGATTGGTTTCCGGCTCATTGGTTCCAATGCCGATATAGCCCGAGTCGGCGACCCACAAACCAATGGCGCCTCCATCATTTCTCAGACCAAATCCGGACGAGCCGCCGGCGATCAATGAGCCATAGACCCTTGCGCCGCTGTATAAGGTGATTTGATCGCGCGTGGTTGATCCGCGGGCCGTCACTTTGGCCAAAGTGTCCGCCTCGGACGTTAAATAACCCGCGGCGGCGTGGTCGCCCCAGCCGTGTGCGGCATCCCAGTCGCTGATGTTTGCCGCGGCGATTCCTGACGCCGCAGACGCGGCAAAAAGCGGATCGCTTTCCTCAGTCAGGTAGCCGGCCTCATTATGATCGCCCCAGCCTAACGCAGTGTTCCAGTTGACGATATCCGTCGCAGCGATTCCTGACGCCGCTGAAGCCGCAAAGAGCGGGTCGCTTTCTTCAGTCAGATAACCGGCAAGCGAGTGGTCGCCCCAGCTAAAGGCGATGTCCCAGTTGCTGATTTGCGAGGTGGTCACCTGCGCCGCCGGCGATGTGGTGAATAGCGGATCGCTCTCTTCGAGCAGATAGCCAATGAGTGAGTGGTCGCCCCAGGCGTGAGCGGCGTTCCAATGAGCAATGTCCGTCGCTGCGATTTCCGATGCCGTGGACGCTGCGAAGAGCGGATCACTTTCCTCGGTCAGGTAACCAGCAAGAGAATGGTCGCCCCAAGTTAATGCAGAATTCCAGTTCTCGATGTCGGTTGCGACGATTCCTGATGCAGCAGAAGCCGAAAAGAGCGGATCACTTTCTTCGGTCAGATAACCGGCAAGCGAGTGATCGCCCCAGGTGTATGCTGCGGTCCAATTAGCAATATCCGTTGCTGCGATTCCCGATGCGACGGATGCTGCGAAGAACGGATCGCTCTCCTCAGTCAGATATCCGGCAAGCGAATGATCGCCCCAATTGAATGCTGAATTCCAATTATCGATGTCCGTTGTGACGATCCCTGACGCTGTGGATGCTGAAAAGAGCGGATCACTTTCTTCGGTCAGATAACCGGCAAGCGAATGATCGCCCCAGGCATGTGCAGCGTTCCAGTTTGCGATGTCAGCCGCCGCAATTCCTGAAGCTGCCGATGCTGTA